>JAFYQH010000055.1 GCA_017547205.1 Bacteroidaceae bacterium
AGCCTCGTTTTCCGCTCTAGGTTGAAGCCCAGGTGGCGGAATGGTAGACGCGCTCGTTTCAGGTGCGAGTGTTGAGAGACGTGCAGGTTCGAGTCCTGTTCTGGGCACGTAATAGCTTGTTTTGCATAATTATGGAGGAGTGGCGGAATTGGTAGACGCGCTACTTTGAGGGGGTAGTGACCGTTGGGTCGTGTGAGTTCGAGTCTCATCTCCTTCACAATTAAACTAATAGTTCATTGTTAATTGAAATAATGCGGAAATAGCTCAGTTGGTAGAGCACAACCTTGCCCAATAGAAAAAAGGCCGCAACCTTGGCAAGGTAAACAAAACCAAATTGAAATAATGCGGAAATAGCTCAGTTGGTAGAGCACAACCTTGCCAAGGTTGGGGTCGCGAGTTCGAGCCTCGTTTTCCGCTCTTAGGTTAAGACAGCAATTTGCTGTCTTTTTTTTGTTTATAAAGGACTCAGTTGGTAGAACACAACCTTGCCCAAAAAGAAAAAGAAACCAGGCCGAAGGACTGGGGTCGCGAGTTCGAGCCCGTTTTGTTTCACCATTACAGGCGGCATTCGGCAGAGTACAAACATGTTTTTACGGCTCAGCGGATATTTTGGGTTGGTTTTTACTCTGCTCTCATTTGCATTGTAAGTCCGCTCTCAAGTTAAGACAGCTGATTGCTGTCTTTTTTTGTTTATAAAGGGGCCCAAATTACTCGGGATATATCATTTTTCTTGTCACACCACCATCAACAGTGATACACTGGCCATTAATAAAATCATTCTTCTCATCACAAAGAAAAAGACATGCGCGTGCGATATCATCGGCACGCCCTACCCTGCCCGACAAATGAAAAGAATGATCCTCGGCACGGAGCACCTCATCCTCATTTACGTTTATCCAGCCTGGCGCTATGCAATTCACCGTAATATGATACGGTGCAAGAGAGACTGCCAGCGCATGAGTCATCGACCATATTCCGCCTTTAGATGCCGAATAGGCCTCTGTACCGGCTTCGCTCTGCAGGTAACGGGTAGAACACATATTCACTATGCGCCCATAACTGTTCGCGGCACCCATCCTTTCACGATGTATCGCCAACAGACGCGATGTAATGAAGACACTTCGCAGATTGGTGTCAATAACCTTTTCAAATTGTTCTACAGTGGTTTCTGTAATTGGAGCAAAGTTTCCTATACCCACATTGTTGACAACAATGTCAATATCGCCCCATTCATCAAGCAAAGACTTTACTGCACCTTCAAGAGCACACTTGTCGCACACATCGAGCCTGAAGAAGCGTACACCGGTAGCCGCAGCGACCTCCTTGCCACGCACGTCATCAATATCACAGAACGCCACACAATCACCCTCCGCTACAAAAGCCTCCACTATGGCACGGCCTATTCCATGCCCTGCACCGGTAACAAATACACGTCTCATATAGTCAATAATTTTAATTCATCAGTCAAATATGCAACAAACGAGCGAGAAATATGAAGCTTGCTTCAATATTTATCAAAGCGAGTGCAGAAAATATTCGAGATTTATCTCAAATATGCAACAAACGAGCGAAAGTTCAATAAGCGAGTGAGTGAAAATTCATTTTCACACGCAACGAGCGAAACAGAACTTCGCGCAAGCAAAAATATGAAGCTTGCTTCAATATTTATCAAAGCGGCAACGCGAAAAAAGCGTTGCTTGCGACGGCTGCAACCTTTAGGTTCACAAAGGAGTGCCACTCGCGACCCCAAAGTAAATATTCGAGATTTATCTCAAATATAGCAAAAAGCACATTCGTTACAATACATTAACAAGGTTGTTTATACATTTAACATCTTTAACCTTGAGTTAACAGAAGATTTAAGCTACTTTTGCAAATACGCTATAGTGGATTGGAAAGAGGGGGGGCACGCCCCGACATCGAATTGCGCCACACCACGGCACAAATGCTGCCCACGCCAACAAACAACAAGAAAGATGACTATGGAGGAGATTTTGACTTACACCGATGAAGAGAGAAAGGTTATCCAGGAACTTTCGGACACCTTAAAATGCAGCATAGAAGGAGAGCTGCTTTCAACAGACTACGATTTCATACAGAAAAGAATAGCTGCAACAATATCAGAAGGAAAGATCGTGCGCGACACCCTTGGTTTCAATCCTGTTGTATGTGACCTGCAGACTGCATGCCTCGTGGGACAGGAGATCGGTTTCCAGCGAGAAATAATCACAAGCATATTACTTAACCGTTGCATACAGGCCGGTACTGCTAGCATTGATGAGGTAAAGGAACAGTTCGGTGAAACAGCTGCAAATATACTGACTAACCTGGCACAGATAAACGCCCTGTACGCAAAGAGCCCTACTATAGAAAGCGAGAATTTCAGGAACCTGCTGCTCTCTTTCACCAATGATATGAGAGTGATACTGATAATGATTGCCAGCCGTCTGGTACTGCTGCGCGCGCTCTTTGACCACAAAGATACTGACGCGCGCAAATCCGTAGCACATGAGGCATCAAAGTTGTACATACCTCTTGCACACAAGCTCGGTTTCTACAAGTTGAAATCTGAGATGGAAGACCTGTCCATGAGATATACCGAAAGTGACATATATGCCGAGCTGAACAGGAAACTCGAAGAGACGGCAGCATCACGCGAGGACTACATGGCATCGTTCATCAAACCAATCGAGCGCCAGTTGAAGATGCAACCACACCTGAAGTACCGCATAAAGGGACGCACCAAGTCAATCAATTCCATATGGCAGAAGATGAAGAAGCAGCAGAGGCCGTTCGAACAGATATACGACCTCTTTGCAATACGCATAATCATCGACAGTGAGCCACAGAACGAAAAGAGCGAATGCTGGCAGGTGTATTCAATAATAGCAGACATGTACACCCCGAACCCGCACCGCCTGCGCGACTGGCTGTCAGTACCCAAAAGCAACGGTTACGAGTCGCTGCATACAACAGTGATGGGACCCGAAGGACGTTGGGTCGAGGTACAGATACGCACGGAACGCATGGATGCCGTTGCCGAGCACGGTCTTGCAGCCCACTGGCGCTACAAGGGCATAAAAAGCGAAAAGGGCCTTGACAACCTGCTTGCATCGATACGCGATACCCTGCAGAACATGAGTGAGGAAGAGGTTTCGGACAACAAGTTCAAGATGGAGCTCTACAAGGACGAGATTTTCATCTTTACCCCACGTGGCGACCTCTACAGGCTGTCAAAAGGTGCCACAGTACTCGATTTCGCGTTCAGCATACACACAGGACTGGGCTGCAAGTGCACAGGTGCGCTTGTAAACGGACGAAATGTGCCTATAAGACATGTCCTCAACAACGGAGACCAGGTAGAGATTATCACATCGAACAGCCAGACACCCAAGCAGGCATGGCTGAACATAGCCCAGACTGGCCGAGCAAGGAGCAAGATACGCCAGGCAATGAAGGAAATCATCGCCCGACAGGCCGACATGGGACGCGAGGCTGTAGTACGCAAACTAAAGAACCACAAGATCGAGTTCGACGAGTCCATCATGGACCATCTCATACGCAAGATGGGCTTCAAGCGTCTTACAGACTTCTACCAGAATGTAGCTGACGGCACAATAGACATGGCCGAGATTCTGAAGAGATACCAGTCAATCCTGAACCCGGAGAATGAAAACGGGGAGCAACAGCCCCGCAGTGCCGACAATTTCACATTCGTAAACGAGAAGGAAGGCAAGGGAACGTCTGATGTTCTGGTCATAGAACGCAACCTGAAGGGAGTCGACTACAAATTCGCACGTTGCTGTTCGCCTGTATTCGGTGACGAGATATTCGGTTTCGTGACAATAAACGGCGGTATCTCAATACACAGGAAAGACTGCAGCAATGCACGACAACTGGTAGAGCGTTACCCTTATCGCGTAATCGACGCGAAATGGAGCGACATGGAAGGTAGCAGCGCCATGTTCCCTATTACGCTGCGCATAGTGGGACACGACGACATTGGTATAGTGAACAACATAACTTCACTTATATCACAGGAGAAGGATGTTACCATGAGGGGAATAAACATCGAGTCACATGACACTCTGTTCTCGGGCACACTGTCACTCCTCATCAGCGGAAACATAAAACTCAACAAACTTATAGCAAAGATTGAGGGCATTAAAGGAGTAAAACAGGTAAAGAGAGGTTAAAAAAGGTATATTTCGGGTTATATGAAATAAAAAGATATAATTTTGCATTAGAAAAAGGAGAAAAACGCATATTATGAAAAAGACATTATTCATTTTGCTGGCCATTACACTTGCGATAGGCGCACAGGCACAGGAGGGCAAGAAGGCAGGAATAAAGTTTGACAAGACAACAATAGACCTGGGACAGATTACCAAGAAAGCTCCCATAAAGGAGTGTTTCTTTACATTCACGAATACCGGTGACGCAGACCTATACATACACCAAATAATAACATCATGCAGCTGTACAGGACGCAAATACCCCACCCACGCAATAAAACCGGGTGCTACAGACACGGTCTTCGTGACATACAATGCCGAAAACAAGTCACCACGCAGGTTCAGGACAAGCATCACAATACACAGCAATGCTGCTACAGAAATGACAAAACTTTACCTTAAAGGCGAGATAATGCCGCAGGAAGTAAAGGAAAACCAGGAGATAGAGATTGAGGAATAAAACATATCAAATGAATTAGGGGCATGTCCAAAAGACATGCCCCTAATTCATTTGATATGTTACTCGAACATATTTATAAGCCTTCGCTTCACAGCTTCGGTATTCATCAATATATCAATAAATTCCCTTGCTGCACTCTTTTGATAGGCCCCCTTCAAACTCAACAGAGAAGCCTCCATAACGTTACCGGGCTCATCGAGCGGAATGGCCTTGAAACGGGTTTTCCCGAACACCGCTGATGCTGACAGAATGGTAGCATAGTTGCCTGTTGCAACCATCTGCAACAGTATATTAGTTTCATTCAGTTCCAGTTTGTATACAAGGTCTATTTCTTTTCCCTCTGCAAGTTTGTCGAGCATAGTGCGCGCCTGCAGCCCCCTGGACGGTAGAATAAGGGAACGCCCCGACAACTCACTCAATTTTATCTTTTTACGGGAAGCCAAAGGATGCTCATTTGCAACCACAAGAGCCAGCACATTCTCAAAAAGCGGCATTGACTCGATATCCGGAGCATCGGCCAACGGCTTGTATGATAGTATAAAATCAACCTTATGCTCTCGCAAAAGCACCATAAGTTCATCAACGGTCTTGTAGAACACCTCCAGTTTTATACCGGGAAACTCCTTCATGAAACTTATCAGTCCCTCGGTAAGCACTGTACTCAAGCTATATGTCACACCTACGCGCAGTGTGCCGGTCTTGACATGCTGCAAATCATGCAGGCGCTGCACCCCATCCTCGGCATCGAGAATTGTCTTGCGTGCGAACGGCAGAAACTCCTCACCCGCCTCGGTAAGCGATATATGACGGCTGTTGCGAAGAAACAGTTCAAACCCGAGTTCAAATTCCAACTGCTTTATCTGCTGCGAAAGCGTACTCTGCGTAATGTAGAGATGCTTTGCCGCTACCGAGAAATTAAGATACTCCGCACTTTTGACAAAATATTTGAGTTGCCGTAATTCCATACTCCATACAATGTTTGCGGTGCGAATATAAGAAATCCGCCACACAAAACCTCAGTTCTTCAACAAAAAGAGGATTGTGTGGCGGAATATTTATAGAAATATCTATTAGAAACCTATGAATATAAGCATTGCATAACCGAGTACAAGGCCCATGATACCAACGATTATACCAACCTTCATCATATCCTTCTGCTCTATGAAACCGGTTGAGTGAGCGATGGCGTTAGGAGGTGTACTGATAGGCAGAATCATTGAAACTGATGATGCTATCGCAATACCTACCAACATTGCCTGAGGACCACCTACACCGTCAAGAGCCGTACCAAGACCGCTTGCAACCACACCAAGCACCGGAACAAGCAACGATGTTGCTGCCGAGTGAGAGATGAAGTTAGAGAAACCGAAGCAGATGAGACCAGCAAGAATCATAACCACCAGTGGTGAGAAGTTGTCGAATGGCACTGACTGAACGATAAGGCTGCTAAGGCTTGCTGAGCCCTCGCCCTTATAGTTGAGCGCAACGCCGAGTGCGAAACCACCGGCAACCATCCACAGAACGCTCCAGTTGATTTCCTCAAGGTCACGGCGTGTAAGTATACCTGTAGCGCAGAAGATTGCGATAGGAATCATTGCAACGACATTTGTATCTATACCCCACATGTCAGTACCGAACATCCACATGAAGATTGTAAGTGCAAATGCGACAACAACCGACCATGTCTTGTAGTCCCAACGGATAGTACCCTCAATCTCAATCTTGATATTCTTCTGCTTGAATGGAAAAAGTATGCGCAGAAGCATCCATGCAAGTACAAGGAGCAGAATCACGAACGGAGCCATCTTTATTGTCCAGTCAACGAAACTGATACCCATACCCTGTGAAGCAAGGTAATCGAGCGCAATCATGTTCGGAGGAGTACCGATAGGAGTTATCATACCGCCAAGGTTTGCACCTACCGGGATAGCAAGCGCAAGGGCGATACGTCCCTTACCGTCAGCCGGGAGAGAACGCAATACCGGTGTGAGGAAGGCAAGCATCATGGCTGCAGTAGCTGTGTTGCTGACAAAAGCCGAGAAGATTGCAGTTACAAGGATAAAACCGAGCAACACTATCTCGGAACGTGTTCCGAAAGGCTTCAGGAGAACACGCGCAAGAGCTACATCGAGTTTAACCTTCGTCAAACCGATAGCAAGCACGAAACCACCGATGAAGAGCATGATTGTAGGATTCGAGAAACATGCAAAGATGCTCTTGAACGGAACCAAGCCTACACCATTCTCGGGGCGGAGAAAACTGAACGCACTTGTAGAAACCGTAAACAACATTACGGTAACGACAATCATTGAAGTCACCCATGAAGGCATTGTCTCGGTGAGCCACATGAGGGCAGCGAAGACAAACAATGCAATGATGCGCTGGTGAATCTCTGTCAACCCTTCGATACCGAATGACTCTGAAGGAACAAGCGCCACCACCAATGCGATAGCAGTGATGAACAACAACTTGATTGCATTAAGAGGAAGTTTCCTCTCTCTCTTGTGGGACTTGTTCTTCTGAAGTTTCTCAAGAAGTTTGTATCCCGTGAAATTCTTAAACATAACTGGTTAATTTATTTAATGGTTATATATTCCGTACCAAAAATGTCCGATTCCAAAATTTTTCACAAAATTACTATCTATAATCATTTTTTCACATTAGGCATCTATCTGTTTTTACGATAGCAACTATCGTTTTTTTCAATAGAAAGAACATTTATTGCCAACTGCGCGTTATGACAAAATACATATATTATAAAAAAGCGACAGCTATAAAGAAAAAAGCACTATCTTTGCAGAGTAAAACCGCGATTGGCACAGACATTATGTCACAATCCAAATCAGGTAACAATTCAATACAAATGAAAGCATACGTATTTACAGGACAGGGAGCGCAGTTCAGCGGAATGGGCAAGGAACTCTACGAAAACAGCCCTATCGCAAAAGAATATTTTGAAAAAGCGAATACAATACTCGGATTCCGAATAACCGACATAATGTTCAACGGTAGCGATGAGGAGCTAAGGCAGACAAAAGTCACACAGCCTGCAGTATTCCTGCATTCGGTGATTTCAGCATTGTCTACAGGCGATGAATTCACTCCGGACATGGTTGCAGGACATTCACTTGGTGAATTGTCGGCACTGACCGCAGCCGGGGCACTCACTTTCGAGGATGGCCTGAAGCTCGTATATAAACGTGCACTTGCAATGCAGAAGGCATGCGAGATGCAGGAATCGACAATGGCAGCCATATTGGGTCTCGATGACAATACCGTCGAAGAAATTTGTAAGGAAATAAGTTCAAAAGGCAACATTGTAGTTGCCGCCAATTACAACAGCCCCGGACAGGTTGTTATTTCAGGAAGTACCGAAGGGGTGAACGAAGCCTGTGAAGCCCTCAAGGCTGCCGGCGCAAAGAGAACACTGCCACTCAGTGTCGGCGGAGCATTCCACTCCCCCATCATGCAGCCGGCAAAGGAGGAACTCGAGGCGGCCATCATGGAGACCTCATTCAAGACTCCACGCTGCCCGGTATACCAGAATGTGGATGCAAAGCCACACACCGACCCCGAAGAGATAAAGGCCAACCTTATAGCACAGCTGACAGCGCCTGTACGCTGGACCGGAACTATAACCAACATGATAAATGACGGGGCACTGGAGTTTATTGAGTGCGGGCCAGGCAATGTACAGCAGGGATTAATAAAGAAAATAAAGGCAGCCATAGGCGCATAAACGACCATACCATGGAAAAGATAATAATATACCAGCTATTGCCCCGATTGTTCGGCAACAGTACCGAGACATGCGTTCCCGGCGGCACAATAGAACAGAACGGTTGCGGAAAGTTCAATGACATAACTCCAAAGGCATTGCGCGCAATACGCGGTCTCGGAGCCACTCACGTATGGTACACCGGTGTCATAGAGCACACGACACGCACCAGCTACGCCGGCCATGGAATACCGGCCGACCACCCGGCCACAGTGAAGGGAGAGGCGGGTTCACCATATGCAATCAAGGATTACTACGACAACGACCCCGATCTTGCGGTTAACGTAGAGAAGCGCCGCGAGGAGTTCAAGGCACTTGTCGACCGCACTCACAAGGCCGGACTCAAAGTCATAATGGACTTCATTCCCAACCATGTGGCACGCCATTACCATAGCGACAACATGCCAAAGGGAACATACAGTTTCGGAGAGCATGACGAAACAGACAAGTTCTTTGCAGGACACAACAACTTTTATTATTTGGGCGACCAGTCATACGGCTGCAATATAGATGCGAAGGACTGCGCCGAAGAGGAATACAGCGAAACCCCGCTGCGCGCTACAGGAAACGACTGCTTCGGTTCACCATCGCGCAACGACTGGTACGACACGGTTAAGCTCAACTACGGCATAGACTACCGTACTGGAAACCGCCAGTTCTCACCGGTGCCCAACACATGGGTCAAAATGCTCAAGATACTCCAGTACTGGGCTTCGCAGGGCATCGACGGATTCCGCTGCGACATGGTCGAGATGACCCCTGTGGAATTCTGGGGATGGGCAGTACCCAAGATTAAGGAACAGTTCCCCGGTATAGTATTCATCGGAGAGATATACCAGCCCCACATTTACCGTTCATTCATTAAAGAGGGCGGTTTCGATTACCTATACGACAAAGTAGGTCTTTACGACACTCTGCGCGGAGTGATGAACGGCCAGACATCGGCAAACAACATAAGCTACACACTCCAGAGCACTGCCGACATACGCAACCACATGCTCACCTTCCTCGAGAACCATGATGAGCAGCGAATAGCATCGGATTTCTTCGCTGCAAAGGCAGAACGCGCACTCGCGGCACTCATCGTGTCGGCAACCATAGACTCGCAGCCGTTCATGCTTTATGCAGGACAGGAACTTGGCGAACGCGGCATGGACAAGGAAGGCTACAGCGGAGTCGATGGCCGCACCACCATATTCGACTACTGGAGTGTAGACACACTGAGACGCTGGAAAGGCAACGGAGACTACACCGGAGAGTCGCTTACCCAAGAGGAGAAAAACCTACAGGCTTTCTACTCTCACCTGTTGCGCCTATGCAACAGCGAAGAAGCGCTTGCAAGCGGACAGTACTATGGTCTGCAATATGCAAACCCGCACAGTGACAAGTACGACAGCAACCACATATTCTCATACCTTCGCGGAACAGAGGACGAACTGCTCCTTATCGTGACAAATTTCAGCGACACAGCAAATGAGTGTGAGATTTCCATCCCAGAAGAGGCTTTTGCATACTTTGGAGCCACGTACAGCAACAAGTCCCAGACTGTAAAGGAGCTTTTGAGCGGTAATACAATGGAGGTATACTTGAACCCCATAGACAAGGTCGAACTGACAGTGCCAGCAAACAACGGAATGATAATCAAGATTAAAAGATAGGAGATGAAAAAGATTCTGACAGTCCTTGTATTCCTGGCAGCAACAGCAGCATCGTTCGCACAGGCGAGACTCGACATAGCCACCATCGAGGATATTGTAAAGAATGAAAAACAATATTACAACGACATTCTTGAAATTTACAGGAATGACGACCCACTCCTGCGCGTTGATGACATTGCACTCGTGTATTACGGACAGGTCTTCAGGCCTGCATACAAGCCGGTTACAGACAGTAATGAAAAGCAGCTCAACAAACTGTACGAAGAGAACAAGTACATCGAAGCACACGAACTCGCACAGAAGATACTGGAGTACAACCCAGTCAGCCTGAACGCCCTCTTCAAAATGATAAAGACATCACAGGCACTGGCCCGCACACAGCAGGAGTTCGAAACCTATGTAAAAAAGTTCTATGGCATATTGGGCATGATAACACAATATGGAGACGGCAAAAGCAGCAAGAACGCGTTTACAGTCATAACCCCAGAAGATCAGGACTACGTAATTTACGGAATGCTTGGAATAAAGAAAGAGATTTCGCGTGATTTCGACAAGTCCTCGCTATGCAACATAATACTTGTCGAACCTTCCGACATATTCCCGTCAAGAAGAATATACTTCAATCTGGAATTATTCCTGAAACACGCACCACAAGACAAATAACATAGAGGTAAAGGCAGTCCAGGGCTGCCAGTTTTTCATGCAATGATACCAAGGATATTCAAGTGGCTATTAAGACTTGTAGCAGCATTCGTGATACTCTCCTTATCATGGGTGCTTGTCTATCGTTTTGTCCCCGTACCGGCCACACCGCTTATGTATATACGAAAGATTTCAGAAGGTATCAATATAAACCATGAATGGACACCTATAGAAAGTATTGCGCCAGACATGCAATTAGCGGTAATTGCAGCAGAAGACAGCTATTTCATGCAACACCGTGGTTTTGACTGGAATCAGATAGAGAAGGCCCAGGACGACGCGAAGAAAGGCAAGAAGCTGCGCGGTGCAAGCACCATAAGTCAGCAGACTGCAAAGAACGTCTTCCTGTGGAACGGACGCTCATGGATACGCAAAGGTCTTGAGGCTTATTTCACGATGCTCATAGAATTGTTTTGGAGCAAAGAACGGATAATGGAGGTATATCTCAACAGTATTGAAATGGGGGAAGGACTTTATGGTATAGCTGCTGTAGCAAAAGCAAACTTCAACAAAGTTCCCGCAAAGCTTACAAGAAAAGAATGCGCGCTAATAGCTGCAACTCTGCCCAATCCCCGAAAGTTTAGTTCAAAAAAGCCGTCAAAGTACACGCGCAAAAGACAGGCATCAATAATAAAGAACATGATATATATCGAAAGAACAAAGCTTCACAAAGAGACAGAAGAGTAAGTTCACCGAGTATCATAAACTGCTACCATATGGTAAGCAACGAGACACCAACCTGCGATTACGAAGAAAACATCATATCTACCGGCTATAACAGCACATTCGCAGCCTGCAGCACAGAGTATAATTACTTCATAGGAGAGATATACAGCATAGTAGAAGAACGCAACGAATTCCATCGGGAACCATTCCTTATGCATATATTGGAATTCAAGCACCATTAGATTGCAGACATCATGAACATCCCGATAGGCACGGTAAAAAGCAGTATATTTTTCACAATACAACTGCTCAAGAAACAACTCGAGGACCTCAAATGAAAGGCAGAAAGAGAGATACCATAAAAAAGCACATTGTAGGCATTTCCACATTTCGCCCATTTACACTATCTTTGCCACGCACCACTTTCGTTGCATTATACTACATATATCAGGACAAGCGCATCGAGACAAAAACATGAACCTGGAACTATTCATTGCAGGACGGCTGTATGGCACACGTAAGGGCGAGAGACGAATTTCACGCCCCGCTGTTGCCATTGCACAATGGGGAGTAGCAATCGGTGCCATAGTGATGTTCGTTTCAATATGTATAATCACCGGATTCAAGCAGCAGATACGTGACAAGATAACTGGTTTCGGCGGGCACATACAGGTACATAACCATCAAGCATACAGCGATGGCGTGGCCCCTGTTACAGCCGACACCACCCTGCTTGACGAATTGTCGGCAACGGAAGGCGTCATGCATGTACAGCGATACATACAGAAACCGGGCATGATTGTCGCCAACAAAGAGTATGAAGGCATTATAATAAAGGGTATAGGCAAGGAATACGACCTTGAATTCATAAAACAGAACATCGTCGAGGGTGAGATTCCCCAGTTTAGCGACAACGCGGCATCGAACAGCATAGTGATATCCCGTTCAATAGCCAACAAACTCAAGGCCCGAACAAATGACCGTATAAACCTATACTTCCTCAACAAAGGCATAAAAGCCAGACGTATGTCGGTTGCTGCAATATACGAGACACACCTTGCAGAGCTTGACAATATAATGGCATTCACCGACATATACACTGCACGTAGGCTAAACAACTGGAACAACAAACAAGTAACTGCGATAGAGATTGCAGTGAATGACTACAGGGAGGTCAATACTGTAAGGGATAGGACAGACCAGATAACAGCAAAGGCTGCAGAGCGGAACGGAGAATCACTGTACGCACCTACAATCGAAGAGATGTACCCATCCCTCTTCGGGTGGCTCGACATGCTCGACCAGACTGTCTGGATAATTCTTGTACTCGTACTGTGTATAGCTGGATTTACAATGACATCGGGACTGCTTATACTTATATTGGAAAAGACAAGCCACATAGGCATACTCAAGTCCATAGGCGCAGGGGACCTATCCATAAGAAAGATTTTCATATACTACGCCTGCTTCATCGTAGGTAAGGGACTTGTTGCAGGCAACATAATTGCAGCCATACTCTGCCTGCTACAGCAAGAGACCGGCATAATAGCACTCGACCCTGAGATGTACTACATGGACCGTGTCCCCATTGAATTCACATGGTTGCTTGTTCCCGTTAACATAGGCATGTTCATCATTTCGGCAACAATGCTCATACTGCCATCAATGCTGATATCGAGGATCGAACCCACAAAGGCAATGAAGTTTGATTGACGAAAACAACATGAAGCCTTCCCTTATAAATACTGTACGGGCCAGTGCACATGCACTGGCCCGTACAGTATTTATAAGGGATTTAAAGTTCTGTAGACAGTACCGCCTTAGGAATCTCACGGCAATTATAGCCGAAAGCCATCGCCTCGCCATATGCACCTGCCGAACGTATGGCCATTATGTCACCACGGGCTGTTTCAGGGATACGACGATCCTTACAGAACACATCGGAAGACTCGCACACGGGCCCAACCACATCGTACACCCCATCGGGCTTCTTCGATGTAAGATTCTCTATACGATGGTACGCATCATACAATGCCGGACGCACAAGGTCATTCATTCCTGCATCGAGAATTATGAACTGCTTGCATGTGCCTCGCTTCACATATGTCGCACGGGCTATCAAAGTTCCGCATTGCGCCACAATACTGCGTCCCAACTCAAAATGTACCTGCTGCCCGGGATGCAGTTTCAAATTATTCGCGTACGTGGCAAAATACAGTTCAAAATCGGGTATCGGATACTTGTCCGGCGCGTCATAACGTATACCCAATCCACCGCCTACATTTATATGAGGCAGGACAAGACCACGGGTATCGTGGAGCAGCTCCTGCAATTCGTTTATTCTGCCGCAAAGAGCTATGAAATCGTCCATCACAAGAATCTGTGACCCTATATGGAAGTGCAGACCTGTGAGTTCAATATGAGACTTTGCCTCAATGACATCGATTACCTCATCTATCTGCTCATAGTTTATACCGAACTTGTTCTCGGCAAGCCCAGTCGTTATATTCGCATGGGTATGTGCGCCTACATTCGGATTAATACGTACAGCAACCCGGGCCACCACCCCACGCTGCGCGGCAAGTTCCTCTATTGCCTCGATCTCGGGCACCGATTCCACATTGAAACAGAAGATACCGGCATCAAGCGCAAGAGCGATCTCCTTGTCCGTCTTTCCTACACCGGCAAAGACTACCTTGGCGGCCGGAATGCCGGCATCCATCGCTGCACGCACCTCACCACCACTGACACAATCGGCACCCATGCCCGACTGCGCAACAATCTTTAGCAGACGCGGATTAAAGTTGGCCTTTATCGCATAATGAACATGGAAGCCATCGTACCTCGCCGCCTCACGCTGCGCAGCAGCAAGAGTCCTTTCAAGCAAGGCGACATCGTAATAATAGAACGGGGTCTCTATTCCCGCAAAAGCATCAACAGGGAAATTCATACCTCACTTCTTGGAATCGAAAATTGAAGCACTCAATGCACGCAGAGCCCTTACCTTATCCTCCTCGCGTACAAGGAACGAGATATTGTAGTTGCTGCCACCATAAGAAACCATACGTACCGGAATATCCCTCATCGCCTCCATTGCACGTGCCTCGACGCCCACGTTCTCCCAGTCAAGGTCACCTACAACACAAATTATACACATGTTGCGGTCCACAGTAATGGTACCTATCTTCTGCAGTTCGGCAACAATCTCATCGAGCCTACGGTCGTCATCAATTGACACAGAAACGCCCACCTCCGACGTACACACCATGTCGATGGAAGTCTTGTAGCTCTCGAATATCTCAAACACCTTGCGCAGGAAACCATAAGCCAGCAGCATACGCCCACTCTTTATCTTTATGGCTGTAATATTGTCCTTCGCAGCAATGGCCTTTATCTCACCCGGGCGTGTAAGGTTATTGTCTATACGTGTACCTTCGGCTGTCGGGTCCATTGTGTTCAGCAAACGTACAGGTGTACCTGTCAACTTTGCAGGGAGTATACATGTCGGGTGCAGTATCTTTGCACCGAAATATGCAAGCTCTGCACTCTCCTCGAAATGCAGATTGCGTACCGGTGATGTATTCTCCACTATACGCGGGTCGTTGTTGTGCACACCGTCAATATCGGTCCATATCTGCACCTCGTCGGCATTGACAGCAGAGCCTATGAGTGTCGCTGTATAGTCGCTGCCACCACGCTGCAGGTTATCGTAGCTACCCTCGTGGTTCATACATATGAATCCCTGTGTAATATATATCTTGCCATCCTTGTCAAGCTCAACTAGCGGAAGCAGATGTTCGCGTATGTAAGCAAGGTCGGGCTCACCGTTCACGTTTAGACGCATGAAATCAAGTGCATTCAACAGTTCCACATCCAGTCCCTGCTCCTTCATGTATATTGTAACCATGTTGGTAGAGATTATCTCACCCTGCGCCACAATTTCCTTTTCCAGTTCGTCATTAAGTGGTTTCAGCGCCAAGTTGCGTAAGTGCACAAAAATCTCATTCACCTTATTTGTTGCAGCCTTTGTAGCCTCTTCAGTTCTATAAAGGTCCTTTATTGTCTGCATATACTTTGCCTGCAGATATGTTGAGTGCTCACAGGCACCGTTCACATTCCCATTACGCAGATAGTTCGTAAACTCAATAAGAGAGTTCGTTGTCCCTGACATGGCCGACAGAACCACAATCTTCGTTTCACCGTCGTTTATAAGGTTGACGACGTTTTGCATGCGCTCGGCCGAACCGACCGAAGTACCGCCAAATTTCAATACTTTCATAGTTATATCTTATTTCAGTTTTATTCTTCAACAGGGTTCTGAGGCTGAGCAGCTGATATGAGCAACATGCCCTTGTCCTTGCAGCGGTACGCTGTACCCGGATAATCCTTTAGCCACTGCTCGTTGTGTGTAATCATAAGTACAGCCATCTTCTCCTCACGGCATATGCGATGCAGCAGAGCCATTATATAGTTTCCAGTCTCACTGTCGAGGTTGCCTGTAGGTTCATCGGCAAGTAGCAAGGCCGGACTGTTAAGTATGGCACGGGCGATTACAACACGTTGCTGCTCACCTCCCGAAAGTTCATGTGGAAACTTGTATCCCTTCTGTGGAAGCCCAACAAGTTCAAGGACACGCTTGATACGCGCTTCGCGCTCGGTATGCTCGTTCCAGCCTGTACAACGCAGCACGAAGTCCAGATTATCGTGCACGTCACGGTCAGTAAGCAACTGGAAATCCTGGAACACTATACCTATGTTCTTGCGCAAGGACTGCAGTTTCCTGTTGCTGATACCGCTGAGTTCATACTCCCCGAACACTAGCAGGCTTCCGGCCGTTATATCCACCTCACCGTATATACTCTTGAGGAGGGTTGACTTTCCCGACCCCACAGTACCTACTATATATGCAAACTCACCCATCTCAAGCGAGAGGTTTACATTCTCCAGAATCCTCTTCGAGTCTATATCGATATTTACACCGGTAAATTTTATTATTGACATTATAGTGCCCTTTATACTTATGATATGCAAAATTAGCGATAATTTTTCAAAA
The DNA here is from genome assembly GCA_017547205.1 of Bacteroidaceae bacterium. Taxonomy (GTDB): domain Bacteria; phylum Bacteroidota; class Bacteroidia; order Bacteroidales; family Bacteroidaceae; genus HGM04593. The sequence goes on from JAFYQH010000055.1 coordinate 16,553, forward strand.
AGACTGACAACAACCCAACTATTTATCCACACCATGGCGGCAACCGCATTGAATATATCCAAAATTCATTTCGTAATTGTTTGGGGATAGTCATCGAAAGAAATCGAAACTGTTTCAAAATAATTCAAAAAAAAAGATAAGTAGTACATACAACGTCCCGCACGATAAAAAAAAATGACTAAATTTGCACAAGATTACGGCATGGCATGCCGTGCCCGACAACACCGCACAATTATGATAGAATACCGTTCAACACTATTCAATAAAGTACCGAAATACCTGCTCGAGAAAAGGAACCAGATAATGATGGTTCTCTTCGTGTCCATTTTCGCCATTGCCTTTATAAACGTCTTCAACCCTTTCGACTCAAAGGCATGGATCAAGGACACGAACATCACCGAGACAAAATATTTCGCGTGGTCCTCTATGCTTGTACTCATGGGCATGGCAGTAGTGGCATTGAGCCGTGTCATCATGTACATGCGCTCCAAGAAGGCCGACCACAATATAACAGTTCTTAAATATATACTATGGGTTTTCGGAGAAGTACTTCTGTTGTCGGGAGCATTCACCTTGCTTGCCGTCATTGTCCGCAACAACCTCAGTCTGCCGACCAACGACCCTGTTGAAATATTCACGACAGCCTTCAAGAATACCATAGCCATACTGTTCATCCCATACCTGATATGTATAATGTATTTTTCGTACCAAGAACGTTCCACAAAGCTTAAGGAACTTATGGGAGAGAACATTGGATTCAAATCGAGCAATCTCATATCCATACGCGACTCCCGCGGCGTGCTCCAGTTATCGGTAGCAAAGGAAAACCTGCTGTACATAGAGTCGGCCGACAACTACATATGCATCTGGTACCAGAAAAACGACATGCTCAAGAAACAGCTCATGCGCATAACCATGAAGGACATCAGCGAGCAGCTCGCCGACACCAACATCGTGCGCTGCCACCGTTCCTACATGGTTAATCTTGACCTTGTAAAGGTCATGCGCCGCGAGAAGGAGAACCTGTTCCTTGAGCTGGGAGTTCCCAACGTAAAGGAGATACCCATATCAAAGACATATGGCGAGAAGGTACTGCGCCGTCTCGTACCCATTTCATAAAAACAGCCAAAACACAATACATTATGAAAAACATTGCCATCCTCGCATCGGGAAGCGGCTCCAATGCCGAGAATATCGCCAAGTATTTCGGAGGGTCCGACTATGCACGGGTCTCGTTCATCATAGCCAACAACCCCGAAGCCTATGTGCTTGAGCGCGCAAAGAAGCTAGGCATAGAAAGTGCCGTAGTAACCAAACAGCAGTTCATGGAGGCCGACAGCATTATTGCCATGCTTCAGGAACGCAGCATAGACTTCGTGGTCCTTGCAGGATTCCTTCTGCTTGTTCCGCAAAAGCTTATAGAAGCATATCCCGGCAGAATCGTGAACATACACCCGGCACTGCTCCCGAAGCATGGAGGCAAGGGCATGTACGGCGACCGCGTACACAAGGCGGTTGTAGAATGCGGCGACACCGAGAGCGGAATAACCATCCATCTCATTGACGAGCACTACGACCAGGGCACCACATTCTTCCAGGCAAAATGCCAGGTATTGCCCACCGACACCCCTGATGATGTAGCAGCAAAGGTGCACGCGCTTGAATACGAGCACTTCCCCCATGTAATCGAAGAGATTCTGCACACACTTGACTGACAATAAAAAAGATTCATTGCCATGGCAATGAATCTTTTTTATTCCATTATACCGTAACAGACATCCGATGTTGCATGGGATTGACATGTACACCATATTCCTGTTAAATCAAGCGGTTATCATCTGTTTCACCGCAGAACCTTTGCCGAGCCGGCAGTCGCTGTTTTCCTGTTATCAGCAAACTGTTTCTTTCACTCCGGCAGCAATGTTCACGATAGTCATTACAGACTTCTCCATTACCTGCACCGGAACAAACTCATAACGGCTGTGGAAGTTTATGCCGCCTGCAAACAGGTTCGGGCAAGGCAGGCCCATGAAAGAGAGCTGCGCACCATCGGTACCGCCACGTATAGGCCTTACCAAGGGCACAACCCCGGCCTTTTCCATGGCACTCTTCGCCAGTTCAATTATATGCATCTTAGGTTCAACCTGCTCACGCATGTTGCGGTACTGCTCCTTCAGTTCAAGAGACACCACCCCGGCACCATACTTCTCGTTCATCTTCGCCTCGACCTCCTTCATGAAAGCCATACGCTCAGCGAATATATCACCACTGTGATCGCGTATTATATATGACACACTAGCATGGTCAACACCACCGTTTATGCCCATGAGATGATAGAATCCCTCATAGCCGCATGTACACTCGGGTGATTCCACTGCTGGTATCGTGCCGACAATATCCGTTGCCACACGCAGCGCGTTCAGCATCTTGTCCTTGGCATAACCAGGATGCACGTTACGTCCTTGAATTGAGAATGTCGCAGCACCGGCATTGAAGTTCTCGAACTCAAGCTCACCCTCGGCTCCACCGTCGATGGTATATGCCCAGTCGCAGCCGAACAAAGGAACATTGAAGTTATGGGCTCCACGGCCTATCTCCTCGTCGGGGTTGAAGGCTATGCGAATCTTGCCATGCTCTATTTCGGGATGTGACTGCAGATATGCAACTGCAGAAACAATCTCCGCTATGCCGGCCTTATCGTCGGCACCGAGCAGGGTATGTCCGTCGGTAACTATAAGGTCAAGCCCCTTGTAGTTCTCGACCTCGGGAAAATCGGACACCTTCAGCACTATATTCTCTGCAGCATCAAGCACAATGTCACCGCCTGCATAGTTCTCCACTATACGTGGTTTTACATCCTTGCCGCTCATGTCGGGGCTTGTATCGAGGTGCGAAATGAAACCCACCACAGGCATCTCCTTATCAGTATTCGCGGGCAATGTCGCATAAAGGTAACCTTTCTCATCGAGCACAACCTCGCTCAGGCCCATCTCCTTCAGCTCCTGCTCAAGGAACCTTGCAAACACAAACTGTCCTTCGGTAGTAGGCACAACCGTTGCATCGTCACACGACTCCGTGTCGAAAGTCACATACTTGAGGAAACGCTCAAGCATCTTTTCTCTTATCTCGCTCATAATATTCTGTTTTTAGAAGCAGTTTAAATTTCTTATAAAAATGTATCAAAGCTGCCCAAGTCAATGTTTCGGCTTGGCGAAATAAATTTCTAACAGCTTCTTATTGTCATTACTTTATTATCACCATCGTCGCGCCGAAGCCGTACTTCTGGAACGAAGCATCCTGAGAAAGGCAACGCGGATATTTGCGGCGCAGTTCCTGCATTATTGCATTGCGCAAAACGCCCTCGCCCTTACCATGTATGAAGACAATCTTCTTACCCTTGTACTTGATATTCTCCTCGATTGTCCTGCGCACCACATCAAGCTGGTAATTCAGCATATCGAAACTGTTCATGCCGGCAGTTGTCTCCAGCAGTTCATCTATATGAAGGTCCACTTCGAGAATGTCACTGCCCTTTGTCAACTTTGGCTGGGGCTGTTTCTTCTGCGAGTCATCTCCCTTCTTCTTTTCAAGTATAACCTTAGTTATCTCCTCGGCATCGGTAAAGATTTCCTTCGTAGGCTTGTCATCGACAACCAGGTCATATATGAGAGCGCCCTCGTCAAAGAAAGGATTCTCGCGGAAAAGATGCAGCTTATAGAACTTCACGGTATCGACCCTACGTTCGATGTTCATGGCCGGCTTCAAAGCAAAAGGTTTCTTCTCCTTGAACGGAAGAAGCTGTACGCACACATGTTCCATGTCATTCAGTTCCTCACGACCGAACTCCTCGAGAAACATCTTCGAGTTCGGTTCAAGCAGGCCGTTGGCACGTACCACCCAACTGCGGCCCTGCGCCGACAGGTAGGTAAAGTTAAGCCAATAGTTACTGTCGTTTATCAGATATGCCTCGAAACGCGAGTTGTTCAAAGCCTTCTCGTCCATTGGCAAGTATGCCAGCATCACATTCAGTTTCTCGCCTTCGGGACGCTCGGCCGGGCGGTAGGTAACGACAGGTTCAAAATCCTCTTCGTCATCCTCTACTGTCGGTCTCAACGGTTGCCTTGCTGCAGGCTTCTTGGCCTCGGGCTCCTTTGGAGCAACCGTCTTCTTCACGAAATTATATTCATTGGTATCGACAACCACGCACTCGCGGACCTGCATCGGTATCTCGAAACCGTTCTTGTCCTCTACAAGCACTATATCCTTGCCGCGAAAACCGGTCACGACACCCCCACCGCTCTCATAGATAAAACGTACCTTATCTCCTATCTTCATATCAACATCTTTATATCAATGCGAAGATAATGAAAAAAAGCAATAAACACGCATGCCGGGCACTAAAAACAGAAGTTCAAAGCTATGGCAGACCGCCCCGTTCCGCCTCCCCACAGAAGATAGCCGGCCGTGCATGCTGTCGTATCACTGAAAACGGGAACTTGACCGTTCCCTCCTCCCACTCCACCACGCCGTCATGCCCCCTCACATACAAGAAGGAGAGCTCCACAATCGTATCGCCGGCAGACGCATATTGCAGACGGGGCTTATACCGTTCACCACCGGCAAAGCCATCCGGCAAGGAGACATCACCACCCCTGTGGGCCGGAAAGGAATCCACATCACCCCTACCACAGGAGAACTGCAACAACAGCAGCAATATAAACAACAAGCGGGTCATTATCCTGTACTTTTACAGAACAACAACCCAGCCTGATAAACTGTTTAAAATCCTAAAAAAATATTTTCCTGTAGAAACCGGACATTTCGCTGTTTCTGAGAAGCTGTTTAAAATTTATTTCGTAATTGTTTGAGGATACAAATTAAAGCAACTATTATAAATTGTTTACAAGAACCCGCTTATACCAATTCTTCGACGTTCCCGAAACGTTCCCAAACTGGTGCGAAGCCATACTCGCCAACCTTGCCCTGCGGAACAAGAAGCAAAGTACGCGAATAGACATCAGCATCGGCTATATCACCCGAGCACATGGGTGCTGCATCGCACAATACACGCAGCCTCTTCAACACCTTGCAGCTGCGAAACGCCTGGTCACCGACATTGACCACAGCATGCGGCAAGGTTATCTCCTCTATGGCACAGCAGTTGTAGAACGCGCCATAGCCAATGCTCAGCACACCATCGTGCAGCAGCACATTCCTGAGCGAAGTACAGTTGGCTAGCACACCCTGGTCAAGCATGTTCACAGCTGCCGGCAACACGAACTCCTCCATTGAAGAACATCCCCAAAAAGCACCTTTCTTCACCGAGGCCACCGTTGAAGGCAGCAACACACTCTTGAGCGACACGCAGTCGCGGAAAGCCCATCCCTCGACCGACAGCACACCTTCGGGCAGCTTCACATCAGTCAACGCCGAACAGCTGCAGAATGCATACTCGCCAACACTCTCCACCATTCCGCCAACCGACACACGTGCCAATGATGTACAGCCATCAAAGAGCGAAGGCTCAATATTTATAAGATTATCTGGCAAATACGCACTCTCCAAAGCCGTGCATCCCATGAATGCCGCCCGACCAATCACAAGCACCTTAGAAGGAAGCACAAGCTCTATAAGCGACGTACACCCCTTGAAGGCCTGCATGCCTATTACATGCAGCGCATCGTTGAACACCACCCTCGACAGTACCGTACACCCCTCGAACGAAGATATACCAATGCTGTCAATATTAGCACCCAACACCACCGAGTGCAGACCTGTGCAGTCCTTGAACGCCTCGTCAAGAATATCGGTCACGGCATAATCACTGCCGGCATACTCAACACTGGCAGGTATCTCAATATCGCCCGAATAAGGGACAAGAGACCTTGTCACCGTCGCCGCAGACTTGGCTTCATCGAGCAGGAATGTCAAATTTCCAACATTAACAATCATACAGCCACACATTTATGGAATGAGCAACGAACTGTCGCCATAGCTAAGGAAACGGAAATCATGGGCAAGAGCATAGTCATATATAGCACGCCAGTTACCCTTCACAAATGCCGATACAAGCAGCAGAAGCGTACTCTTAGGCTGGTGAAAATTGGTGACTATAGCCTTAACTATGCGGAACTTATACCCCGGAGCAATCATTATCTGCGTGTGCGCGTGCACCCTGTCGAGACCGTTCTTGTCGAGCCATGCTATAAGAGCCGTCAACGACTCCACTGCAGAAAGCCCGTGCTCCCTGTCATAAGGAGTCCATTGCCCCACACGCAATTCATCAGGAGAGACATCGGGGTTCTCACCCACAAGCTCGCCAAGGAAATAGAGACTCTCGAGCGTGCGCACCGATGTAGTACCCACAGCCACAGCCTCACCGCCGGCAGCAATCAGTTTCCCGAGCAGTTCCTTACGCACTTCGATATACTCCTCGTGCATTTCATGGTCAGCTATCAGTTCGCTCTTTACAGGCTTGAATGTTCCGGCACCCACATGCAAAGTAACCTCCTCGCGCTGTACACCGGCAGCCGACAACGCATCGAGTACCGACGGTGTGAAATGCAGCCCGGCTGTCGGAGCAGCCACAGAGCCCTTAACCTTGGAATATACAGTCTGGTATGTACGCATGTCGCTCTCCTCGGTCCTGCGGTTAAGGTACGGAGGTATAGGCAACTCCCCGGCAGCCTCAAGAAGTTCGGCAAACGAACATCCCCCGTCCCATGAGAAACGCACATGATTCACCGCTGCCGCACAGCCAATACGCTCCACCGACAGCGTAACATCCTTGCCACCCACCTCAATCACCTGCGATAGCACACCACTCTTCCAGCGGTTTGAATTACCCACGAGACACTGCCATACACAAGTCTTGGTCTCAAGGAATATCTGCTGATAGTCACAAGGCTCCTCTGGTTCAAGACAGAACACCTCTATCTGCGCCCCTGTCTCCTTGCGGAAACGCAGGCGCGCCTGAATAACGCGCGTATTGTTGAACACCATAAGTGCCCCCAGAGGAAGATGCTTGGGCAAGTTCGAGAACACATCCTCACTCACCCTGCCATTATTGTACAGCAACAGTTTCGATGTATCGCGCTGCGCAAGCGGATACTTCGCAATCCTCTCATCGGGCAGCGGATAATCATACTCCGCTATAGCAATTTCCTGAATATCCTTAATCATACTGCAAAGATAGTAACAAACGAGCGAGAAACATGAAGTTTACTTCAATGTTTTTCAAAGCGGCAACGCGAAAAAAGCGTTGCTTGCGACGACTGGGACTTTAGTCCCATAAAGGAGTGCCGCTTGCGGCCCCAAAGTCTATCTTCGCAGTTTACAGCAGAGATAGTAACAAACGAGCAAATGTTCAATGAGCGAGTGAGTGAAAATTCATTTTCACACGCAACGAGCGAAGCAGAACCTCGTGAAACAAATAAACAATGTTCAATGAGCGAGTGAGTGAAAATTCATTTTCACACGCAACGAGCGAAGCAAAATATCACGTCAGAAAAAATAGACAAAGTTTACTTTGGCATTTTAAGTGGCAACACAAATAAAGCGTTGCCCTTACCGCATAACGCAGTTATAAAGCAAACAAGGATGAATGCAAATTCATCCTTGTTGTATTTATCAATTTGTTCTATAAAAAGTACAGATGCAATGCTCGCAAAAATTTTGAGAGCAGGAGTCTAGTAATCTAAAAACTGCTAACAAAATTGAGCATAACCCTGCATACGCCTTTTTAGTAACAAATTAATTAAGCGAGCTTGTTATCAGAACCCAACACATTCACAATCTTGTGGATGTACTGCTTCTTCATGTTGTCGCGTGCAGGACCAAGATACTTTCTTGGATCGAACTCTGCAGGATTTGTAGCGAACACCTCGCGGATAGCAGCTGTCATGGCAAGACGGCTGTCGCTGTCGATGTTGATCTTGCAAACTGCGAGCTTAGCAGCCTTGCGGAGCTCCTCCTCGGGGATACCGATAGCGTCCTTCAATGCACCGCCGTACTTGTTGATGGTCTCAACCTCCTCCTGTGGAACTGAAGAAGAACCGTGGAGAACGATGGGGAAACCTGGGAGCTGCTCCATGCAACCCTCGAGAACGTCGAATGCCAATGGGGGAGGAACAAGAATACCCTTCTCGTTGCGTGTGCACTGCTCGGGCTTGAACTTGTTTGCACCGTGAGAAGTACCGATTGAGATAGCCAAGCTGTCGCAACCTGTCTTTGTAACGAAGTCAACAACCTCCTCGGGGCGTGTATATGTGTGGTGCTCGGCAACAACGTCATCCTCAACACCTGCAAGGATACCAAGCTCACCCTCTACGGTTACGCCGTACTGGTGTGCATACTCAACAACCTGCTTTGTGAGAGCAACGTTCTCCTCGTATGGGAGGTGAGAACCGTCGATCATTACTGAAGAGAAACCCATGTCGATGCAAGACTTGCAGAGCTCGAATGAGTTACCGTGGTCGAGGTGAAGAACAATCTCAGGGTTTGTGCAACCGAGTTCCTTTGCATACTCGACAGCACCCTCAGCCATGTAACGGAGAAGAGTCTGGTTAGCATACTTGCGGGCACCGCTTGATACCTGGAGGATAACAGGAGACTTTGTCTCAACAGCAGCGCTGATGATAGCCTGCAACTGCTCCATGTTGTTGAAATTGAACGCAGGAATAGCGTAGCCACCCTTCATAGCCTTTGCAAACATCTCCTTGGTGTTCACAAGACCTAATTCTTTGTAATTTACCATAGTTTTATTATACTTTAAAGTAACTGAATGAATATCCGAACATTTACCTTGTGGTAATTTTCTGCAAATTTAATAAATTCTTTCATTATACATACCTTATGCAACAAAAATTATGCATGACAAAGCATAAAGAATTATTTGCCGGCTCACATGGAGTTTTTTTACAAAAAAGGGCTATATTTGCATGAATGCAGGTATTCCTGTAAAATAAATTATAAGTAATAGCATATGTACATAATTGGTATCGCAGGCGGAACAGGGTCGGGAAAGACTACTGTCGTAAAAGAAATTGTCAATTCACTGCCCGAAGGTTCAGTTGTAGTTATTCCACAGGACTCGTACTACAAGGACAGCAGCCATGTACCTGTCGAGGAGAGACAATTCATAAACTTCGACCACCCCGATGCATTCGACTGGGAGCTGCTGGTGGAACAAATTGCCATGCTCAGGGAAGGGAAGGCCATAGACCAGCCTACATATTCCTACATAACATGTACCCGACAGCCCGAGGTTGTGCACATTGAGCCCAAGGAGGTTATAATAATAGAGGGAATAATGACACTGGTGAACCCGGAACTGCGCGAACTCATGGACCTGAAGATATTCGTGGACGCCGATGCCGACGACCGTCTCATACGCCTCATTCGCCGCGACGTGATTGAGCGCGGGCGCACCCCCGAGACTGTAATTTCGCGCTATGAGCGCATAGTAAAGGAGATGCACTGGGAATTCATTGAGCCTACAAAGAAGTATGCCGACATCATAATGCCACAGGGCGGCCACAACAAGAAGGCCATTCAGGCACTGCAGATGTCAATAGGATATTTCCTGAAGTAATGATGAGGGACATAAGATACATATACCCGACCGGACTGCTTGCCGTGTTCGCCTTTTTCGTAACTATGGGCGACACCCTGTTCAAGCCCAAGAAGAGTAAAAGTTGCGATGTCCTTAAAAGACCGGAGTACATATACCTGTCGCCATACACAGAGCTGTCACACTATGACAAATACTTCAGGGAGGCCGCCGACACTCTCGGATATGACTGGACGCTCATTGCCGCCATTGCATTCACCGAATCGCGCTTCGACAGCACAGCCCGCTCGGGAGTCGGCGCATGCGGAGTGATGCAGATGATGCCAAAGACGATGCGTGGATTCGGTATACCCGACTCGCTGCAAATGGACAACCGCACGAACATCATGGCAGCAGCAAAACTGCTTGACATTCTCGAAAAGCAATACCGCTACATAAGCGACAGCGAAGAGCGCATAAACTTCATTCTGGCATCGTACAACGCAGGGTTCGGCCATATTCTCGATGCCATGCGTCTTGCACACAAGCATGGGAAGAACAAGCATGTGTGGCAGGAGAACGTCGACAGTTTTCTCATTTACAAGAGCCTACCCGAATTCTACACCGACAGCCTTTGCCGCAACGGTGAGTTCAAGGACTGGAAGCAGACACTATCATTCGTTCGCAAGGTCAACCGCAACTGGAAAAGATTCTCAAAGAGACAAAAGACCTACAGGGATTCGATAGATGTTGTAATGAAAAATGACACTCTAAAGAAACTGATGCAATAGCCATATACAACAACCATTATAGTACAAGCGGCTGGTTTAATGCCAGCCGCTTGTACTATAATGTCTCTATCCGATCACTTGCTCAACTGCTCATGCATTGCAGCAGCTGCACGACGGCCGTCACCCATGGCAAGAATTACGGTCGCACCGCCACGTACTATATCGCCACCGGCATATATGAACGGGATAGACGACTGCATGTTATCGTTGACAGCTATCGTATTCTTGCGTCCAAGTTCCAGGCCCTCGACCGATGTGGGCACAAGCGGATTCGGGGATACACCAACAGCTACAACTGCTACGTCAATATCTATAGTCTCTATAGCACCCTCTACAGGCACCGGAGAACGACGACCCGAAGCATCGGGCTCACCAAGTTCCATCTTCTGCAGCACAATCTGCTTTACACTGCCCTTTTCATCGGCTATATATTCTATAGGATTATGCAATGTAAGGAACTCCACACCCTCCTCCTTGGCATGCTTCACCTCCTCAAGGCGCGCAGGCATCTCAGCCTCACTGCGGCGATATATAATCATCGCACGCTCAGCACCCAAACGGAGTGCTGTACGCACAGAGTCCATTGCAGTATTACCGCCACCAATAACTGCCACACACTTGCCCATGCAGATTGGCGTATCGGCCTCGGGATTCGATGCATCCATAAGATTCACACGTGTAAGATACTCGTTGGATGACATAATGTTGTTTGAGTTCTCACCGGGAATATTCATGAAGTTAGGCAAACCCGCACCCGATGCCACAAAGATACCCTTGAAACCATCGTCCTGCAATTGTGCTATGGAAATAGTCTTGCCCACAACGCAATCCTTCACGAACTCCACACCCATTGCACGCAGGTTCTCAATCTCGTGTTCAACAATCGCATTCGGCAAACGGAACTCTGGAATACCATACTTAAGCACACCACCTATCTCGTGAAGAGCCTCATATACGGTAACAGAATAGCCCAGCTTTGCCATGTCACCGGCAAACGAAAGACCGGCTGGTCCAGAACCGACTACAGCGACCTTCTTGCCATTTGAAGGAGCTACTGCCGGAGCCGGCATCTCACCGCTTTCACGCGCATAATCGGCAGCAAAACGCTCCAGAGCACCTATGGCAACAGGCTTATGACCCATCTTTATGTGTATACATTGGCTCTCGCACTGTTTCTCCTGTGGACAAACTCGACCACAGACTGCCGGGAGCGAACTTGTCATCTTTAGCACTTGAGCTGCCTTGACAAACTCGCCGCGCTCAATATTCTTTATGAATGAAGGTATCTTGATATTCACAGGACAACCCTCCATACATGCAGGCTTGGGACAGTCGAGACAACGCTGCGCCTCTACAAGAGCCATCTCCTTGGTAAAGCCGGTATTCACCTCCTCGCGCAGTTTTGTAGCGCGGTATGCAGGCTCAAGCTCGGGCATGGGGCAACGCTCAATGGCTGTACGCTCCTTCGGTTTCATTCTGTTGCGGAGCTCTACTCGCCATGCAGCATCGCGATTGGCCAGTTCATCCTCCTCGCTTGCACATGACACATGAGCATCCAGTTTCTCCATCTCATGCGCTTCCTCGGACTTGAAAGAACCCAGACGTTGCATCATCCCGTCGAAATCGACCTGATGGCCGTCAAATTCAGGACCGTCGACACACACGAACTTTGTCTTTCCGCCCACAGTTACACGGCATGCGCCGCACATACCCGTACCATCGACCATGATTGTATTGAGCGAAACAACGGTAGGTATCTCATACTGTTTGGTGAGTTTGCAAACAAACTTCATCATTATTGCCGGGCCTATAGCCACACAATGGTCGACCTTCTCGCGCTTGATGACACGTTCAATACCCTCGGTAACAAGTCCCTTGTCACCGTATGAGCCGTCATCGGTCATTATGATGACCTCATCGGACACCTCACGAACCTCCTTCTCCAGGATTATAAGATCCTTTGAACGGCCGGCAAGCACCGAAATGACACGGTTACCGGCTTTCTTGAGTGCTGCGGCAATTGGCAACATAGGTGCAACACCCACTCCACCGCCGGCACATACGACAGTACCGAAATTCTCGATGTGCGTTGCCTGACCGAGAGGACCAACAACATCGGTTATACAATCGCCTTCGTTCAAATCGCAGACACGGCTTGAACTGAGACCCACCTTCTGAATCACGAGGGTAATGAGCCCTTTCTCAGGGTCGGCATGCGCAATGGTCAAAGGAATGCGCTCACCCTTCTCACCTACTCTCAAAATAACGAAGTTACCAGCCCTGTATGCCTTTGCAATGAGCGGAGCCTCAACACGCAGACGGAAAACCTTTTCCGAGAACTGCTCTTTCGATACTATCCTGTACATAATGTATGTTATTATATTCTTCTATTTCTAAGGCAGACAAAGCCAGCCTTTACATTAACCCGGTTTAACGCAGTTATCACCTTTTTACCTTACCCCCCTAAAGTTCAATAAATAAACTGGAGAACAAGGCTTACACAAGCGAGCAGAACATAAAGTTTAATTTAATGTTTTACCGCGAGCGAAGCCAAGACTCGCCAAGGCAGTGTGCTTGCAAAGATTTTGGGAACAGGAGTTTAGTAGACCTAAATGACTGTTTACAAAATCAAGCGTAACGCAGCAGATGCCTTATATCTTAATATCTTATTGGTTAAATAAAAAGTGCAGATGCAAGGCTTGCGAAGATTTTGAAAACAGGAGTTTAGTAGACCTAAATGACTGTTAACAAAATCAAGCGTAACGCAGCAGATGCCTTTTTAGTTAATCAATTATTTCAAAACCACAATACGGCACCAACGCCTCCGGAATACGTATACCCTCGGGTGTCTGGTTGTTCTCGAGGAGAGCCGCAACAATACGTGGAAGAGCGAGAGCTGAACCGTTCAGGGTGTGGCAAAGTTCGGTCTTCTTGTCGGCGTTGCGGTAACGGCATTTCAGGCGGTTGGCCTGGTAGCTGTCGAAGTTGGATACCGAAGATACCTCGAGCCAACGTTGCTGTGCCTCGGAATAAACCTCAAAATCGAAGCAGAGGGCTGCGGTGAAGCTCATGTCACCACCGCAAAGACGTAATATGCGGTATGGAAGTTCAAGTTTCTTCAGCAAACCCTCGACATGCTCGAGCATCTCTTTGTGGGACTCCTTGCTATGTTCGGGAGTGTCTATGCGCACGATTTCAACCTTTGAGAACTCGTGGAGACGGTTGAGTCCGCGTACATCCTTTCCGTATGAGCCGGCCTCGCGACGGAAACATTGGGTATATGCGCAGTTCTTGATAGGAAGCTGCTTCTCGTCGAGAATGACATCGCGGTAGATGTTTGTTACCGGCACCTCGGCTGTAGGTATGAGGTAGAGGTCATCCAGACCACAGTGGTACATCTGTCCCTCTTTGTCGGGGAGCTGTCCGGTACCATAACCCGACGCTGCGTTGACCACTGTAGGCGGCATTATCTCGACATAACCAGCCTTGCGAGCCTCATCGAGGAAGAAGTTAATAAGCGCGCGCTGAAGCTGTGCGCCCTTGCCCTTGTATACAGGGAAGCCGGCACCGGTTATCTTTACACCAAGGTCGAAATCGATAAGGTCGTACTTCTTGGCAAGTTCCCAATGGGGAAGCGCATTCTCGGGAAGCGGAGTCTCTGTACCACCGGTCTTCTCAACCACGTTATCCTCGGCTGCTACACCCTCGGGCACTTCGTCGTAGGGGATATTGGGTATAGTATAGAGGACCTGCTGCAACTCATCTGCTGCAGAGTCCATTCTTGCCTGGAGTTCAGCAGCCTTTGTCTTGAGAGCCGCCACCTCTTCTTTCACAGCATTTGCCTCGTCCACAGCCTGGGCCTTCATGAGCTGGCCTATCTTTGCCGCAAGCTGCTTGTTCTGCGCGAGGATGGTATCGAGTTCCTGCTGCGCTGCACGGCGCGCCTTGTCAAGTTCAAGAACCTTTTCTATTGTCTCCTTAGCATTCTTGAAATGCTTTTTTTCAAGCCCTTTGAGAACCTTTTCGGTCTCCTGGCTTATCTGTTTTAGTGTTAGCATGATATTTATTATTTAATTTTTAGAGCCAAAAGGTATGCTGTCACATTCTTTGAAAAGAAAAGTGCCGACAACACACCGGGTATAGATTACAAATGTACAATTATTTTTGGGTTTTAACCATTTAATGTAAAAAAAAGAGAGCATATAAAATAAAAAAAGCGGAATGGCATCCATTCCGCTTTTTATGTCCGATAATAAAGTTCTATCAGTTCTTCTCTGCAAGAGGAGTAACAGAAACGTAGCTCTTATCGTTCTTGCCACGCTTGAATGTCACTACACCGTCAACCAAAGCGTAGAGAGTGTGGTCACTACCCATACCGATGTTTGCACCTGGGTTGTGAACTGTACCACGCTGACGTACGATGATATTACCGGCTTTGCATACCTGGCCACCCCAGATCTTCACACCAAGTCTCTGACTTGCTGACTCACGGCCGTTCTTTGAACTACCAACACCTTTCTTATGTGCCATAATACTTAAACTTTAAAAATTAACCGATAATTTCCTTTACAACTAACTCTGTGAACTGCTGACGGTGACCGTTCAGCTTGCGGTAGCCCTTACGACGACGCTTGTGGAACACCAACACCTTGTCGCCCTTAACCAATGTAGGGTCGATTGTACGTGTTGTAACGATGTTCTGACCATCCTTAGACTTGCGAACGATCTTCTGCTCACGAACATTGCCGATATAGCAAACTACCTTGGCACCTTCTACAGTAGGAGCACCTACAGTTACAGCACCTTCCTTATCCAACAACAACACGCGGTCGAACTCTACGGTTGTGTCATTCTGAGCACCCTTGATGTGGTGCACGAACAGCTTCTTACCAGCCTCAGCCTTGAACTGCTGTCCATTAATCTCAACAATTGCGTACATTTAATTTATCGCTTTTATTGTGAATTCCGCGAGGTGCATGCTCTTCGTGAGCCTGACTTCCCCGACCCCTACGGACTAAATCGGTCGCAAAGATAGAAAATATTTCCAACCTGGAGAAACTTTTCGGCAAATATTTTCACTCCTTATTTGTATTATATATACACACGAAAAAGCATGCGCAGTTTCCTGCACATGCTTTTTACGTATATACCATCATTACTTGCTTGAGAGATAGCGCTCAGCCTCCATAGCTGCACGACAACCGCTGGCAGCAGCGTTTATCGCCTGGCGATAATGTGGATCGGCCACATCACCGGCAACAAATATGCCAGGAACAAGTGTCTTTACACCGCTTGCATCGGCCGGGACAAAATAGCCGGTCTCGTCGGTCTTAAGATACTTCTTGAACACATCGCTATTGGGCTTATGACCAATAGCAAGGAAGAAACCGTCCACGGCTATGTCATAATGCTTCTCGTCGGGTTCACCCTTGCGCGATACAAGATGCACGCCCTCAACACCGTTCTCACCAAAAAGTCCCTCGGTATTATGCTCGAAGAGAACCTCTATCTTAGGGTTGGCAAGCGTCCTGTCCTGCATTGCCTTTGAAGCACGCAAGAACGGCTTGCGAACAATCAGATACACCTTTGCAGCAAGAGAAGCAAGATAGTTTGCCTCTTCGCATGCAGTGTCACCACCACCTACAACAGCAACAATTTTCTTTCGATAGAAGAAACCATCACATGTAGCACAAGCACTCACACCCATACCCTGATACTTTATTTCATCGGCAAGGCCGAGATACTTTGCAGCCGCACCGGTAGCCACAATAACAGAATCAGCCTCTATTACAGCACCGTCGTCAAGGGTAACCTTATAAGGAATTGTCTCAAAATCGACATCCGTCACACTACCCGAACGGATATCAGCGCCAACATTGATTGCCTGTTGACGCATGTTCTCCATAAGTTCAGGACCAGTTATACCCTGGGGGAAACCCGGGAAGTTCTCGACTACAGTTGTCTGTGTCAACTGCCCGCCAGGCTGCATACCCTCGATAAGCATTGGGGAGAGATTAGCACGTGAAGCATAGATGGCAGCCGTGTAGCCTGCAGGCCCGGAGCCAATGACCAAACATTTTGTTCTATTCATATCAATATATTTTAATTTATATTTTTATCTCATATCAACAACCTCGGCAGTCGGGAAGTCCGCTACCGGACAGGTATAGGACGACTTCGGGAAACTGCACTTGGCAGCATAATTTGTCATAACAGCCTCCACACGCCCATTGTTCGTCATAAAAACCTTCATCGACAGGAGACGGCACGAAGCACCGTCAAACGAGAGTTCTACACGGCTTATGCCAGTATCATCACCGGGAGACTGCATAGCAACAACTACTTTGCCACCCGACGCCGACATTGTCGCCGAAAAACCCGAGCGGCATCTCTCCATGATACTCAACGGAGAAAGGCTCTGCGCCTCACCCGAAGAGGCATCAGTCACATATATCTCGTTCACCTCCTTCATGTAACTCCATTGGGTACGGCCGTCACACCACACCTTCATATCATCCATAAGCAAGGAGTAGCGGCTGCCATCAATGCGCATTACGCCCGAATCCTCGCGCAGTAGCGCGCCGTCAACATCATACACCGAATAGCTGTAATCCATATGCACCGCAGCATCGGCCTTCAGCTTTGCAACAGCCCTCTCAATGAAAGCGGTTGCATCCTGAGCCTGTAGCACGGCAGGCAGGGAGAACAGCAACAAAAGCAACAGCATCTTCTTCATCGCACTACATTTTTAAAGCAACGACTTCAGGCGGAATTCAAGATCTGCCTCATCGGCACAGAGTACCTGTCGGGGCTTGCTTCCCTCCTGTTCACCCACAATACCTGTCTGGCACAACTGATCCATAATGCGCCCTGCGCGGTTGAAGCCGACATTGAACTTGCGTTGTATGAGCGATGTCGAGCCATGCTGCGCAAGAACCACGGCACGCGCCGCATCGACGAACAGAGGATCGAGTTTGTCCGAGGTTATATCGCCGCGCATACCGCCACCGCCTTCGCCACCCATGTCCGATACCTCATCGGGCTCGGGCAATATATACGCACTCTGGTAACCCTGCTGTCTTGCAATATGGGCGCACACACGCTCCACCTCCTGCGTCTCAACAAGCGCGCACTGCACACGCACGGGGTCATTACCGGCAAGGAAGAGCATATCGCCCCTACCCTGCAGCTGGTTGGCACCGGAACGGTCGAGTATAGTGCGAGAGTCTATAACCGATATTACTCTGAACGCCATACGCGCCGGGAAGTTCGCCTTGATTGTACCCGTAATGATATTCGTAGTAGGACGCTGTGTTGCGATAATCATATGTATACCCACCGCACGCGCCTTCTGCGCAATACGCGCAATAGGCTGTTCCACCTCACGTCCGGCAGTCATCATAAGGTCACCGTACTCATCAATAATAACCACGATGTACGGCATGAAGCGATGTCCCTTGGTAGGCAACAGCTCCTTATTGAGATATTTCGTATTATACTCCTTTACCGAACGCACCGAAGCCATCTGTAACAAGCGGTAACGGTTATCCATCTCCACGCAGAGCGACTTAAGGGTACGCACAACCTTGCTCACGTCGGTTATAATGGGTTCATCTTCGCCTTCGAGCTTCGCCAGGAAGTGTTTCTCGAGCACACCGTAGAGACTAAGCTCGACCATTTTGGGGTCGACCATCACGAACTTTAGGTATGCAGGGTGCATCTTGTACAGCAGCGAAGTTATTATAGCATTGAGACCGACAGACTTACCCATACCGGTAGCACCGGCCACAAGCAAGTGGGGCATCTTTGCCATATCGACCATGTAGACCTCGTTGGAGATAGTCTTTCCGAGCGCAAGCGGCAGAGCCATATCCGTCTCCTTGTACTTGCGACTATTGAGCAGCGACGCCATAGGCACTATCTGCTTGTGGGCATTCGGAACCTCGATACCTATGGTACCCTTGCCAGGTATAGGAGCCACGATACGTATACACAACGCCGACAGACTCATGGCAATGTCATCCTCGAGGTTCCTTATCTTGGAGATTCTTATTCCAGGAGCAGGAGTTATCTCATAAAGCGTAATAGTGGGACCTACAGTAGCCTTTATAGAGCTTATCTCTATCCCGAAGTTCTTCAATACCTCAACAATCTTGTTGGCATTTGCAGCCTGCTCGTTCTTGTCAATTGCCTGCACCGACTGTTCGTATTCGTCGAGCAAATCGAGTGTAGGCGGTTTGTAATAGCTTAACTCATCCCTGGGGTTTATCGGGCGCAGCATGTCGCCGCCGGTATCCTCATCACCCTCGGCCTTCTCGACCTCCATGGAAAGATTCTCGTCAGCAGCGAGTATAGTCTGTGACATCCTGTCAAAATCGGCAGCGACATCATCGTCACCGGCCGGAACATCACCCCCCGCAGACTCCGGAGCCTCATCCCCGTCATTCGTCTCATTTATGTCAAGTTCTATCTCTACAGGCTTTGTTCCATCTTCGTCATCATCGGCTTCATCATCTACATTTTCCTCTTCATCTTCCTCAACATCCTCTTCTTCATCCTCTTCTTCATCCTCTTCTTCATCCTCAACATCAACAACCTCCACCTCAAATTCCTGTTCGTCATTCACCACCGACATTTCGCCGCTATTCACCGGAGCACACTCCCCAACCGGCGTATCATTGTGCGATAACAGGCTTCTCAACCAAGGTATGGTATTTCGCGACACATACACCATAAACAGCAGCAATGCCACGAAAAGCAGAAGCACCGTACCCACGACACCAAGATACTCGACCAGGCGCATGGAGAGGAAATCGCCATGAGCTCCACCGGGTGAAACATAGCTTATGCCCATGCGCTCGCCCAGCACGAAAGAGAACAGCACGGATAACCACACCATTGCATAGAAAAGCATGAAGAGCCAGCGCCATAGCCTGAACTTGCACAGGCGCATCAGTTTCAGGGCAACAAGCACCACCATCGGCAGCAGCAACAACGACGCCCAACCGAAACATCCGTTTATGAAATAGCGTGCAACTACCGCACCGCCCTTGCCCGATGTATTGGACGCCGCCGGCACATCACCGGCAGTTCCGGCCATACTTTCAAGGACAGTATGGTCATCGCCGCCCGACGAGAAGAACGAGATGAACGAACTGCACAGGAATATCGCCAGCGCAAGAAACATCATTCCTGCCACAAACTGCACGTTGGGATTCCCGAAGAACTCCACAACACGACGATACCTGTCACCAATCGAAGAGAAGAATCCCTTCTTTTCTTTTTTCTTGACTATTTTGGTTGTTTTCTTTGCCATATTACAATATCAAGCATGCACCGCACGCACAACACCACGGACAGCACACACGCATATACAATTGCGAAGATACAAAAAAAATGAATACCGGTGGCATGTAGCTCCGCTATTTTTTGTAACTTCGCGGCAAATCAAAAAACGTAAAGAATACAATAGTGAATAACGGAAGAGAAGACATAGTTTTTTCGCGCGACACGGTTGAATTCGTGACAGTCGCCGCAGAGTTCTGTGCATACCTTGAGCGCGCGAACAGCCATAACCGCAAGGAGTTCGTCGACACACTGCTCAAACTTTTGCCGCTGCTTTACCTTAAAGCCCAGATGTTGCCCGACGAGGAGAGCATCAGCGATGACGGGCTGGAGCAGTTCGTCACCGAGGACAGTTACGAGATACTCAGGATGAACATCGCCGAGTTGCTCGCCGACAAGGACAGTTACTTGGACGTGTTCGTCGAGGAGATGAAGTACAGCGATACCCCTATCACTAAAAACATCTCGGAAGACCTGGCCGACATTTACCAGGACATAAAGAATTTCGTAAGCCTGTTCAAGCTGGGCATAAACGAAACCATGCACGATGCCATAATCGAATGCAACGCGCACTTCCGCGAATACTGGGGACAGACACTGGTAAACACATTGCGTGCACTGCACGACATAAGATACAACACCGCACTTGAGGACGGTGACGAAGAGGAATGAGCAGTTATAGAGCACATATCGAGAAATCCGAAATAAGCACGATGCCTACGGTCGCATTCGAGGGCCGCATAATAACCATCGACACCGCCGACGCCACCGACAAGGCCGTAGCCGCACTCTGGAACGAGCCGTTGGTAGGCCTTGACACCGAGACACGCCCTTCGTTCCGCAAAGGAGTGCAATATAACGTCTCCCTGTTGCAGCTGTCGACAGCCGACACATGCTTTCTAATACGCCTGAACCGCGTAGGAATGCCGGAGTCGCTGATAAAGTTGCTGGAGAGAAAGGAAGTCACTAAAATAGGTCTTTCGCTCCACGACGACTACCAGGCACTGAGCAAGCGTCACAAATTCAAGGCCGGTGGCTTTCTCGACCTGCAGAAACACGTAGGCAACTACGGGATAGAGGAAATGAGCCTGCAAAAGATATTCGCCATAGTATTCGGCAAGCGCATATCCAAGAGCCAGCAGCTCACCAACTGGGAGAACGACGTGCTAACCGACAAGCAGAAGCTCTATGCAGCAACCGACGCATGGGCATGTCTGGAGATATACAACAAACTTGAACAAACGAAACAATAACAATAATGGAAAAAGCCGTAATACTCAAGAAAGGCAAGGAAGAATCCCTGCAGCGTTTCCACCCGTGGATATTCTCCGGAGCTATACAGCGCATAGAAGGGAAACCCGAGGAGGGCGATATTGTGACCGTATACACCAGCCAGCGCGAGTTCATCGCACGCGGACACGTCCAGGTTGGCAGCATTGCCGTCAGGGTACTCACATTCAACGACGAGCCCATCGACCAGGCATTCTGGAACAGGCGCATCGCAACCGCATACGACCTGCGCGAGAGAACAGGCATATCGTCACGCGAGGACAACAACACCTACCGTCTTGTACACGGCGAGGGAGACAACCTCCCGGGACTGATTGTCGACATCTACGGCGACACGGCCGTAATGCAGGCACACAGCGTGGGAATGCACGTTAACCGCATGAACATAGCCGATGCTGTAAAGGAGATAATGGGCGACAAGATAAAGAACATCTATTACAAGTCGGACACCACTCTCCCCTACAAGGCCGACATCAACAAGGATAACGGCTACATCATGGGAGGGAATGCAAGCAACATCTCTACTGAGTACGGGCTGAAGTTCCACATTGACTGGTTGCGCGGACAGAAGACCGGTTTCTTTGTCGACCAGCGCGAAAACCGTTCACTGCTTGAGAAATATGCCAAAGGACGCAAGCTGCTCAACATGTTCTGCTACACAGGCGGATTCTCTATATATGCATTACGTGGCGGTGCAGAGATTGTACACTCTGTCGACAGTTCATCAAAGGCCATCGACCTCACCAATGCCAACGTAGAGATAAATTTCCCGGGAGACACACGCCACACGGCATATGCAGAGGACGCATTCGACTTCCTCGACCGCATGGGGAACAACTACAACCTGATAATACTCGACCCTCCTGCATTCGCCAAACACCGCGACAGCCTGCGCAATGCACTCATAGGCTACCGCAGACTCAATGCAAAGGCGATAGAGAAGATACAGCCGGGAGGAATACTTTTCACATTCTCTTGTTCGCAGGTTGTAAGCAAGGAGAACTTCCGCACGGCAGTGTTCACCGCCGCAGCCATAGCAAAGCGCAACGTGCGTATACTGCACCAGCTGACACAGCCGGCCGATCACCCCGTGAATATCTATCACCCAGAAGGCGAATACCTGAAAGGTTTGGTATTATACGTGGAATAAGAGAAAGGGAATAAGGGGCATAAACATTCCTTATCTCCTTGGCCTGAAGGCGAATACCTGAAAGGACTTGTTCTGTACGTGGAATAAGAGGCTGAGGAACAATAAATACACCTTATCTCCTTGGCCTGAAGGCGAATACCTGAAAGGACTTGTTCTGTACGTGGAATAACAGGATATTCAGTCAATAAATCTATAGAGAGTAAATAAGGATGCACCTTTTTACTTTTTAGAACAGAACCCCGAAAGCCTGACAAATACTTTCGGAGTTCTGTTGTTTCTAAAGAGCAAGGATATGTCACTCCTTTCGCAATTTAACTGTATATTGACGTCCATTCCAACACCAGTGTACAAGATAGGTGCCTGTGGGAATATCAACCAATGTCTGTTCCTCTGTTGCCTTAAATGTGTACAAGAGACAGCCACCAACAGTGTAAATGCGCACATTGACATCGGCCATTGCCTGCAAATCAAAAGAGACAAAGCCTACTACTTGACGAGTCCTATCGTAGCGCACAGCATAATCAACATTCTGCTTGTAATCTGCTATACCTGTTGAAACGCCATCATCAACCTCGGCAAGACTCCACAGCACATTATCCCCATCAACCTGTACTGCTGGCATAACATTCTCGCCCACATAGGCGTTCTGCACACCAATCAAGCCAATATTGCTCGACAAGGTGAAGACAAAGTCACCAACTTGTCTAACCACAAAACGTCCATACTCACCACGAGGTGTATCTGCATACATAAAAGTACCGGCACCTTCACTCTCAATACTCAAATAACCGTTACTACCGAGGAGATTATAACAATTAGTCTCCCCATCTACAGCTATAAGCGAGAACTGTTGTTCCACATCGTTAAAGTCTGCTACTTCCAAAGTCAGACCATTTGCAGCAGAGAGGTTCAAGCCACTTGAGTGACGCAGATTATAGAGTTTATCAGGTTGTGGCACATTGAGTCGCTTCACATTTTCCACAGCTTGTTCCAGCTGTCCAATAGCTGCATCATACTCTTCAATAGTCATATACACCCCATTCTCTATTACGACAATTGCATCTTTAAGAGCCTCAGCATACAAAGGAGATGTCTGCAATGGCTCCCCACCTATCCAAGATTCAGGAATACTCTCTAGCAGTTCATTTGCCTCAGCCAACAGAGCAGCCAACAGAGCAACCTTCTCCTGTAATAACTTGTCGGCAGCCTCTTCTCGCTCCTCCAAAAGCCAGTCACAATAGGCAGACACTCCTAAATTCATCTCCATTTTATCACCATAGACTTTAGAATCGGCTTCAAGATACGTTGTGCCCAACAAGCCATTCTTGGAATTGATACGATAGTATCCATCCTTTGCAACAAAAGCAAGCCTAGCTCTTGCGGAATCATAGATATTCTCGTAGCCATACATATTCCAAGAGTCTGATGTTCCAAGAGAAAGATAAAGCCCACTGAGTGATTTTAGATAATATCTGTTCTCGACTTCAGATTTCTCGAAAACGAAATGCTGTTCAGGGCTTTCACTGTCATAGAAGTTTATGCTTGCTCTCTGCGAAGTGAGGTTCAACACATAGCCCGAGTCGCGATGCTTTAACACATATTGTTGTGTGGCAACCGGTTCATTCACTTTCTGCGCAATATCAAGCGCAGCAGAAAGATTGACATTCTGCAATATATAATCATCTGCCACGGTAGACTCAAAATTGCGTGAACCCGCAACCAAGCTGCGCAACTGCTCAATATTGTCTGTACTATAATGGAAAGGAGCATCACTTATTTGCCAGTCGACCAACGACGAAAGAAAAGCCTCGGCCTCAGCAATTGTGGAATTCAGCATCTCCTTAACCTCATCGGGGATATAATCCGGAATCAGTTCTTCAGGGAGAATACGCCATTGTCTGTTGTTGCTCACGGAATTTCTGTCATCGTTGTAATAACTTATGACAGGATTACCGTCGTTGCTGAAACCACCACTGTTATTTATTACAAAATCAGTCGCAAGATTAATTATATTATAGTTTCCATTTTCGTTGACAACCACAAAATTCCACAACTGCCGTGAATCGCCATCTGCAATTTCGGCAAGATTAAGCTGTGTATTTACCGTGTTCTCGGGCGACGGGTCGTTGAAAGCCATCTCCTCGGTTCTGTTCACAAGGCGATAATAATCACCTACTTTCTCAATTCGCCACAACTGTGTATACTTTTCTTTGACGGGAGAATTAATTACGATATTTTTACTGCCGTCAGCACCCTCTTCAACATCAAGAACCTTATTATTACCCTTGTTATAAATACGATAGTAATTTGCGCTGTTTAACTCAAACGGTTTCAGCACATCTGTATTTTCGCCGCCGTCACCACCATTGCCAGCATCACCGGAGCGGTTTGCAAAAAGGGTAGTCAAGAAGATAGCGTGTTCAGTAATAAAATCCTTTAGTTGATTGATATACTCGTCGTATGTTGAATACAAGTATATCTCGTTGTATGCACGCGAGTTAATTGAATAGCGCTCATAGTTCAGTTTCTGAGACTCATTTATCAAGCTTGCCATACTGTCGATATAATGATGCAGACAAGATTCCAGACCTTCACTTGTTTTAATTTTCCAAGCATCATTGACAGCCTTATTGAACCAAGGATCGCGAATAAGTTGCTTCACCCACTCCTTTGTCAATCCATCACCAAACCCATCGTCTACCATACTGGCATTTGTCACATCTCCTACGCGATTACAGTTATTGTACGCTATATCATAATCCCACAAAGGACCAAAGTATATCTTTGGGTCGTCCTTTTCCTTGTAGATATATGTGCTCCAAAAACCATCGACATTCGCACTTAGTTCAGTAGCTATATACCAAGGTATTATTGTTGCCGAATCAATCATCGAGCGATAACCTGCCAGGGGATCGGTAAACGAAGGACAGAAGAGCCTATCTTCAAGTTCATTCAGATGATTGTGTATATAGTCCTTCTGTGCCTCATTGATGTAATCCTCATCAGGTGACTTGATAGTAACCAACAGATTGTTTTTAGTGGTAAAATAGACTGGTTCGGAGGTTGCAAAACCATCAATCTCTAGCAGATAACCACCGGTTATATTGCTTGTATCTGAAGCCACATAATCCTGTTCAAAAACCTCAACCCTCTTGTTATCGACGTTCACCTGGTCTGATACCTGATAATTTCCAAGATACACTCCATTGAGCACAAGATCAACAAAATGCGCAGCCGGATTGAACGGCAAACCAAGGAATTCGCCCATTTTAGAAGTCACCGCATTCCTCAACAACGACTTATCACCGTGGTTGGCCAAAAGTGTCCAACTTTTATTCTTTGCATACCCTTTTCCAAGAAACTTTGTCGATTCATTGAATTTTATGCGATAGGGTTTCTTCGCAAGTCCCCAAGTAGAATTACCACGTCCTCTTATCTTCATTGAGTTGTAACGAACAGTGTCAGCACCCGACACATATATCATCGTTGCCTTTATATATTCGGTCTTGCTCGTCACCGGCTCAGAGCCATCAGTCTCAATATAAATTGTGGGAATATTTGTCTTTTGCACATACTCTCCACTCTGCCCATAGCCAAATACGACTACAAAAGCCAACAGCAAAAATATTATCAAACGATTTTTCATATCTGCAACAATTAACTAACAAATGTTAATATATGACAAAATTATAATAACAACACATTTAAAACAAATCTCAGCGATACTTTTTAGCCCTGTACAAAAAATAAGGCAGAGACGAGTATACAACATTATAAAGGAAAGCGATAGAGCGCTACTACTATTTACACCTATATCTAAGAAATATATTACACGCGGCATAACATAACTCTGGAATACCTTGTTGAGTGAGAAAATTCGAACTGTAGATAAAGCACAGCTATACTCCGATGTCGGGTACATTATAAACTCTTTCTGCCTGTCGGGCAACACCTTCCACAAACCGCATGATATACCCCTCGGCTTCGGCAGGCAAATCCGTTACAGAAAGCATCAGATTTCTGTAACATCCTTTGTCCTGGAGTTCCCTCAGCAACGTATATACCGGGAATGTCCCGGTCCAATATTCACGGCCAAGGAACACCATTGGACTTGCATATCCGCATGTGAGATAATGGTTCTGCGCCGCATCCTGAAAAATCTCCTGCATGGTACCTGCACTGCCCGGCGAATAAATGACACCACCCTTCGCTATTGCAAGCAACCCGTCCTCGCGCACACTGTTGTCGAAATACTTCGCAATATGCGTTGCAAAGGGAGTTGCAGGTTCATGACCATAGAACCATGTAGGGATGCCTATGCTGCAGCACTCCGTAACGCGCGGCATGCGCTCCATAAGAGCGAATGCCGAGAACAACCAACCCTCATCCTTGTAGGATGGAGCATGCGACAGCATGGCAAGCGCATCGTCAACCACAGCATCTTCCCTACCGGCAAGCCACACTCCCAAATGGGCAGCCTCCATGGCACCGGGCCCACCGCCAGTCACCATGAGACAACCCTTCTCGGCAAGGTGCTTGGCTATCAGGACCACCTTGCGGTAGGTATCATCGGTACGCAAGAGAGCATGCCCGCCCATCACAGCCACAACACGGTATTCGTCGTACTTGGCAAGAAAATCGTGCAGAGCATCACTCACGGAATGGTCGTGCAATGAGCGCGCAAGAGTCTCGGCAATGTCACCGGCCTGTTTCCCTTTAGAGATATAGTGATTATATATACGGGTATCGTAGCACTGCGAAAAGGTATCTGCATTACGGTAATCGTAACCGGCATAGAGCACATCCGGCGAATAGAGTTTCGAAGGGAACATATTGAACGGCATTGCAAGCCTGGGGAGCACACAACAGTCGGGCGACAGTTCGTCGCGCATCACATCGGGCATCGTACAGCCGAAGAAAATACAATCCTTGAAACGACACTGCACCGCACTGCGCCCGAATTCAATATTCTGGAAGGCATAATGCTCCAGCACGGCCCCCGGAACAAGAAGCGGCAGCAAGGCACGGTAGTCCTCAATCTCTATATATCGGTTCATAGCAATAGAATCTCTTACACGGCGAATATACAAAAAAATGGGTACAATGGCAAAACAGCCGTCGTACCCCAAAGAGCCAAAAATGAATCACATCGCCACTCTGTCGATTATTCCCGTCAAGGTGGCGATAGCAATACCGTAGTTCGTTATGGGCACCCCTTGCGCCCTTGCCTGGCGAACGCGCGACATCACCATACGGCGGTTGAACATGCATGCCCCACAATGGATAACAAGGTCATAGGCCGACAAGTCATCTGGAAAATCACTCCCCGATACAATATCTATCACGAGCCCTTCGCCCAACTTGCTGCGCAGGAGGCGTGGCAGTTTCACACGGCCTATATCCTCGTTCTGCGGAATATGAGAACAAGCCTCGGCTATAAGCACACGCCCGTCGGACGGCATTGAGCGCAGCACCCCGGCCCCTTCGCGGAAGGCGTTGATATCACCCTTGTGGCGTGCCATAAGCACCGAGAACGAGGTCAAAGCAGTCCCTTCGGGCGTCAATGCCTCGACTTGAGTGAACACTTGCGAATCGGTTATTATCAGGCGTGGGGAGACTGCAAGCGACTGCAACAGCTGCGGCAGTTCCTCAGGAGCACAGCATAGCGGAATACAATGTTTGTCGAGCAGGTTACGAAGTGTCTGCACCTGCGGCTGTATGAGACGCCCCTTGGGAGCCGACGCATCCTGCGGCATCACAAGAACCACAATATCCCCTTTGCCGACAAGCGTATATGTAATGTCGTCGAGATTGTCATCGTTGCCATAGCACTGCGCCATTCTCTCAATCAGCAATGGTATTCCTTCACCCGTGACGGCAGAAATTGCAATCACGTCATCGCCAAACACATCCTGCCACTCCTTGAGGCGTGCATCACTGCCCACTGTATCGCACTTTCCCATGAGAAGCAGCAACGGAACGCCAAGTGTTTTTATCCTTTCTATCCACCCGTTTTCCAAAGAGGCATCATGAGGGTCGTCGCCAAGCAGAAGAATAGCAACATCGGCACGCGAGAGAGCCTTTACCGAAGCTGCTACACGCATTTCACCCACAACGCCGTTATCGTCAAAGCCCGCAGTATCACCTATCACTGCGGCGCCGATACCCGGGAGTTCTATGTTTTTCCAAACGACATCGGTTGTAGTGCCGGCAACAGGCGACACAATGGATACATCCTGCCCGACAAGACGGTTCAGAAGCGATGACTTGCCGGCATTCCTGCGGCCGAATATTACTATATGATAGCGGTTAGAGCGTGAAATTTCTGTCATTTAAAACTGTATTTTAGAAACTCAAACAGATTCTTGATAAATTCCATGCCGGCAAATTTAATTTTATATGCCGGAATAACATTACAAAACTCCAAAAAAACAGCAACACGGCATCATTTAAAAAATGGGTTAGAGCGTAGCTGCTCTACCCCATTTGTCATAAGAAACCGATCACTTGGTATAAACCGGCCCTATACCTTAAGAAAAAGTCTATGTTTGTACATAAGTTTCAATATAAAGAATAAGAGCAGGCTGTTGCATGCAGTAAGCAGTACAGGATACCACCCGTCAAGATATTGTTCAGTACCATGCAGCAAAGAAGATGCTATACAACGGAAATTTACAATTTCTCCTATGAGGTAGGCTGTAATTGCGTTACAGCCATAATACTGTAACCACTCCCATCCCCTCTTGTGCCCCTTTACATCAATCCACCAGTAAAACATTGCAAGCAGCAGATAACACCATCCGGCACTATAAAGCACCATGCTTGCACTCCATATACGCTTTACTATAGGCTGAACCATTCCCGAGAACCAACCAAGCAACAACAGTACAACTGCAATAACAAAGAGCCTCTTTGCTGTTGCAGCACGGTTCGCATTTCCGTTCTTTGTCATGTATCCAGCAAAACTGCCAAAGGCTACAGTACAACAGAATGTCAGACTGCTCCATATCCAAGTATAGTCGTACCAGCCGGCAAACTGCACACTGCCGTCGGCCGCAAGCACGCTTCCGTCACGGAAACGGCCGAGAACCGCCTTGTCAAGCATACATGCGAAATTGCCTTGCGCACTCCAGTCACCGCACAGATGCATTGGAATGGAATAAATCACAAGCAACGCAAATATTGTTGCCAATTGCTGCCACGGCTTCAGGTAAAGCACAAGCGGAACTGTAAGAAGATATCCCACAGCTATTGCCTGCAGGGTATTGCTGTATATATACACCCTGTCCGGGTCAAGTGCAAGTACATTCCCCTGCACCACCATTCCAAGAATGAACAGCAGTGCAAAGCGTTTGAGCACACGTTGCCACACTCTTAGGTCACCGTTCAGTGTTCTGTACTTGGGCAGCGAGTATGGCATCGTCACACCCGACATAAAAAGGAACAACGGCATAACCATATCCCACACACGCAGTCCCTCCCATTCGGCATGGTCGAGCTGATAAAGCAAGGTATCGTTCAGTGCCTGACAGTCAAGCTCTATCAATGCATGACGCAATACAGGCTGCAAGCCCACAAGCATCAAAAGGTCGAAGCCTCGCAGCACATCAAGCGACAGCAAGCGTTTATTGTCATTCATAGTTATCGAGGTTTTTCAGATGAAATCAGCACGCGCCATGGCGCGTGCTGATTGATAGTTCTTGTCATATCGAACGTATGTGAGATATCTCCATCTTTTCAGAGATCACTCCCTTTGGTTCGGGATGACATATACACGAAATTACTTCACAAACATTTTTTTACCATTTACAATGTAAATGCCAGGAGCAGCGACCTTATCGAGTTTGCGGCCGGTGAGGTCATAAATAGCTTTCACCTCTCCGTTTTCACCTTTCACCTCTTCAATGCCTGTAGCGTCTGTGACTGTGAGAAGAAGATCGATGATCTGTCCACCATTCTGCTTGAAATCGCCGAACTTGCCGTCAGCATCACCCTGTGGGTCGATGTTACACCAGTCCTGCTTGAAACGCATGCGGTAAACACCAGCCTCTTCAGGAGCTGTGAACGCAGGGATTGAAGGCTTGTTACGGTTGTTGCCAGTGATTGTCTGACCAACACTGTTCCAGCCACTTTCGTCGCTTGCAGAGTCGTTGTTGTAGAAGCTATATGCTACAAGGTCACCAGTTGGTGTGTAACCGTCTGCATCAACGCCAGCAGTGAAGCCGTCACCCTCCTTGTCAACGAATACAAAGAAGTGTACCCAAGAACCTGCAGCATCAACAGTAGGTGTCACTGTCTCGCCCGGAGCAACAACAAAGTAAACAGGCTCCTCGCTCTTTACAAGATTCACATAGTCGAGTCCCTTGTCAGCTGCTGTAAGTTCGTAGCTTGATGCACCATGGAAGGCGCTTGAAAGACTAATGCTGTTGATAGCGCGGTCGTTACGTGTCTTGTTGCCGATATTGCGTGGCTCATAGACATCGAACTCCTCAACAGTGATGGTAACTTCGCCGCTGAATGCATCGCCAATGGCAGCACCCTTAACAGCACCCTCTGGAATAACTACAGTGTACTCACCTGGAGCTGTAATCTCCTCGTCGAGAACCAAAGTCATGACCTTGCCCTCAACTGTATATGTTGCATTTGCAACAACCTCACCAGCAGCGTTCTTTACAACAACTGCAGCTGCTTCATCTGCTGCAACAACATCCTTATTGAATGTAATCTCGATTGTATTGAGTGAATATACATCACTGCTTGGAGATACAGACTTCACAACGATAGCCTCAGGAGCTGTGATTGTGAACGCGAGTTCGCCAGAGAAAGCCTTGCCGTCGCTTGCACGTGTAATGAGACCCTGTGGAATAACCAATGTGTACTCGCCGGGAGCAGAAACCTTCTGTGACAAAGTAACTGTGAGCTCTGCACCATTTACCACATAGTTTGAAACGCCGCTTGCAACGCTGTTACCTTGCTTGAACTTCATGGCTGACATTGCATAAGGATCGAATTCACCAGCAGCCTCGCTGTTGAAAGTGATCTTGATTGTCTCAATAGCCTCGGCTTTCTTTGGGCTATAGTTGACAACCTCAAAAGGAACCTGTGAAGGGTCGCTGTTCACACCGTCGAATGCATATACTGAGCTACCTGGCAATGTAACTGTAAGGCGCTGATCGATATCGATTGCAACACCCTCGGTCAAGCCACTGAGAGCATCCTGTACCTTGAACGACTTGTTAAGGATGATAGCGCCAGTGATGTTTGCTGGAATCTCAAGAGCCTCACGGAGTGTGAATGTATATGTCTGCTGGCTGTTAGAACCGTTGCGAAGAGCAAGTGTTGCCTTTGCGCCGTTCCATGATGCCCAACCGTAAACCTCCTGTGCAGAACCTGTCCAAGGATTGCCACCTACCCAGTGAGCATCGGGCAATACATCGGCGTTTTTCTTCTGCCATGCGATACACTCGGCAAGATCCTCCCACAACTTACCGTTGTTGATGCTGTTCATCAAAGAGTAGTCGTTGTAGAGCTCAACCATACCCGAACCGCAAACGAATGCGCAACGGAGCTCGCGGAGAGCTGGAGCATAGTCCATATTCTTTGAAACCGCACCATAGCGTGTAAGGATGAATCCGTGGGTCATCAAAGTATTGATTGGACACAATGGTGAGTTGCTTACATAGTTCTGATAAACCAGACGGTCGCGGTATGTGATCCACTTCTCACGGTCGATAGAGTTGTTGCCTGCTTCGCCGTAGTCGTTCTCCTGACGCCATGTAGCATCGGTGATCTGATACCAGAATGGAGAAGCCCAAGTACCTACTGTAGTATTGAAGAAGATATCCTCGCGGAGCTCCTCACGTACATAACGCTCGAGACGGATGATACCCTCGGCGTTCTCGTTACCTGTGTCACCAGAATCGGGACCTGTAGCAGAGAACTGTGCAGAGATACCGTCGAACTTGAAGAACATATAGTTGTCTGTGTTACGGTTTAATCCGGTCTGGCCGTCCTGGTTACATACAAGGTTATATGCTGCATCCTTGAACACCTGATAGTACAATGGGTTAGACAACTGCATACCACCATTACTGCTCCAATAGTTGCGACGATAAGTACCGCTACCACCATAACCACCTACAGGACCCAACCATGCACCGACACCTGCACCCATCTCCTTTGCAGATGCAGCAATGTCACGCATCTCGTTGGGGAAACCGCTGTGGAATGTCCATGTACCATAGTTGTCCCAGCCATCGTCAATGATGAACGCTGCAGGACCTTCGCCATACTTGTCGTAGAAGTTTGACTTCCAATTGCTCAATACATCGAGAACCTGAGCAGCTGTCATGTTTGTGTGCTCGCTACCAGGAGCCGCGTTGTTGCGGTCTATGTTAAGCTCGTACCAGCTGATGTAGCATGGGAATGCTCTCCAGGGCACTGCACGCTCGCGCTCGCTGTATGCGAGGAATGAACGGCGCTTCTGTGTGTTGCGGATATTTGAATCGCTCTGCTTGCCGTCCTGTGCAATAAGACCTACAACAGCACCGACCTTCCATGTCTCGCCTGCTGCAAGTGTAGTGTTGCGGCTCCAACGACCCTGGATACCAACAACGGCAGAATTTACAACAACACCCTCCTTAGCCTCGTACACCTTCACGGTCATGTTACTTGAAGCATCGATAGACTCGGTCTTGTTCTCAGCGAACACGCGTATAGTGAACACACCGTCATAAGGAGCAGTAAATGAGAATGTGTTGTTATCGGAGTTTGTACCGGAGTAACCACTGTGATAGTCGTTGGCAGCAACACCACCGGTTGCATCAACCAAGTCGGCACCACCGAAGTTCAGACGGTGGTTACCGCTTGTATACTTCACCTCAACCTCAACCTTCTGGTTCTTCTTGAGTTCAACGTTTGTCATCTTGTATGCATAAACGTTAGGATAGCCTGCGCTTGTAGCCTCAGTAACACGGCCTGGCACGTCGGCAGAAGCAACCTGTGTCCATGATGTAGATGTCAAAGAAGCACTCTGTGTTGACTTGAGGATCCATGCGTCCTCATCACCAGAAGCACCACCTACAGTATTGTATGCAGTTGGAGTCTCGAGACCTGCGAAGATCTTGTCGCTTACGATTGTTGCACCGCGTGTGTTACCTACAACCTTTGGAGTTGAGCCTGCAGCCTGAGTATCGACATTGTAGATCATTGGGATAACGTTGTACATATCGACATCGTTTACACCCTTGAGCTCCATCTCGGTACGCAAGTAGTGGCTACCGTCACGAAGAACGGCACGCCATACGATCTCAATCTTTGCGCCCTTGTATGTATACTCATACTCTGCCACGAGTTGAACACCAGCAAAATGCTCTGCACCACCAATTGCTGTTGGCTGAGCCGAGAGTGTCTCGCTCTTCACGTTCTTGAGAGTCATTACAGAAGCAGGAACGTTGTCACCGCTACCGAATGCAACAGTGAAAGGCTCTGTACCTGCAACAAGATCCATTGCTTTTGAACCCGCGAAGTAGAGAGCATCGCCCACCTTCATGAAACTTGCAGCAAGGACTCTATTGCTGAGTGTATAGACGCCATCCTCTTCGGTAATACTTGCAGCACCTACATTATCCTGCTGCTTTGGATAAACCCATGCATTGGCATAGGTCTCACAATCGGGCTGAACAGGAAGTGTCGCAACATTTACAACGATTGTGTTATTTACATCATCGACAGAAACCACTGCGAACTTGCCCTCTGGAGCAACCACAGCAACTGTAGCCTTGTCGAGTGAACCCTCAACTGTGATAGTTGAGCCGTTTGCATACTCAACACCACCGATCTTCAATGTAACACCCTCGGGAACAGTGATAGTGTAAGTGCGCTCAGCAATTACCTGCTCGGCAAATGTGTAACGGCTACCGCCATCCTTTGAACCGTTATCGGTCCAAAGACCAAGTGTCTTGCCAGAGCAAGCTGCCACACCACCGAAGTAGTTCAGATAGATAGCCTGTGCACTACCAGCTGTAGTGTAAGGCGAAATCTGATAGTTGTCACCTGAATAGTTGTCGAGTTTGAAATAAGTACCCTCTACCTTGCTGCTGCTCATTTTAATGAAGCTGACACCGGTAGGATAGCTTGACTTCTTGTCATAAGTAAGCCACTGCTTTGCATTGTGGCTGTAGATGTAGTACGCACCGCTAACGCCATCTACCGCATAGAATGCGAAGAGACCGTTATCGGCATCACCCTCAACAGGAGTAGTCGTGGGGCTCACGTAAGCGCCATTACCACTCACCATAGTGTAGACATGCTCCGGTTTGCCGTTCTGTGGCAATGTTGTCGAAGCCGTCACTTTGTCAGCGTATGCCTGTGTCGAGAGACACAATGCAGCCAACACTAATGAGAAAAATTTCTTCATAGGTAAAACATTTATGGTTAATAATAAAAAATCTCAATAAACTCATAAGGCCGTGCCCCAATGGAACACAGCCTCCTGAACCTCAATATTATAATGAAAAAATCACTATATAACTTATATTCTTTTATGTTAATATACTCAACATGTGAAAACTCCTCATCCTTTAAACAGGAAGTACGGCTTTATCCGGGAGGGAGTTCGCCGGCACAACTTGCGACCTTTCACCGCTCGTGATGTCGAGTTATTCCTATTACTTGACAACACTCGCTGTTGGTGACCCACGCGGTGCGAACTACGTCCGCACTACGCGTGACCTTTCACCGCTCGTGATGTCGAGTTATTCCTATTACTTGACAACACTCGCTGTTGGTGACCCACGCGGTGCGAACTACATCCGCACTACGCGTGACCTTTCACCGCTCGTGATGTCGAGTAAAGAAAACAAAGTTTTCTTTACTTCCACAAGTTGCCCCATTGGCTCGCTTTTTTATCAGTGACCCGCGGGGCGTGACTTACTCCACGCAACCCGCGACTATTCACTAAAAAGATCACCGATAGGTCAATTTGTGGATTATTTCCACAAATTGCCCCATTCACCGCGGTTGCCACCTGAGAGCTGACCGCCGTTTGAGGTATCTACTGTATTTTCATTATCCAATTTCAATGAAGCTGCAAGCATTGCCTCCGCCTCAACGTTTACCTCTACCATGAGAGGTGATACATATGTCTTCTTCATATATCTGTTGTTTTTATTTTAAAGTCATTAATGTCCTTAGAGTCTTAAATGACCCTAAAGACATTATATTATCTTACTTTACAAGTACCTTTTTGCCACCTACAATATAAATACCGGCCTTAGTGATAGTATCAATCTTGCGGCCAGCGAGGTCGTAGATTTCTTCTTTCTCATTTCTGATTTCTACTTTCTCAACGCCTGTTGTGCCCTCACCGTCAAAACGGAAGCTATAAGAAGCTGCATTGTTTGCTGCACTTGCTGGCAAGTATGCCTTGTGATGATTGTTGAGGAATGTGCCCTGAGCCTGACCTTCTGTTGTAGCAGCATAGAAACCTACTTCACCGTCCTTGACACCAAGTACATAAGCATTAGCAGTAACATATGTTGCAGCAACTGTACCCTCGAGAACGTTGTTCTCAACTGGAGCAACCTGCTCGTTTGTCACAGCAAATGTATAAGTAGCAGCTGTCTCTGAATAGAGAACTACACCTGTGTAAGCAGGAATAACAGTCAAAGCCTCG
>JAFYQH010000013.1 GCA_017547205.1 Bacteroidaceae bacterium
TGTTGTGGATGTAGGCCATTGGCAGAAGCCGTCGTGGTGCTTTACCACAGCAATACCACCGCGCATGCCGGCAGCCTTGGCAACCTCAAGCCACTGACGTGGGTTGGGAGCGGCTGTTGGAGCAAAGCGTGTAGGATTCTCGTCTCCGTTACCCCACTCGAGGCCGGTATAGGTGTTCATACCATAGTGGTAGAAGGCATAGAACTCTGTTTCCTGCCATTTCAACTGACGCGGATGTGGAACCGGATGCACTTCAATAGGCTCATTGTCGGGATTGGCAGGAGCCTCAGCCTTGAGCTGCAACTGTGCCGACGCTCCAAAAGGAGCAATCATTCCCAACAGAAACAAAGAAGTAAAAAGTTTTTTCATCTTGTTTTGGTTTAGGTTAGTTAATAGTATCAAATCAAAAAAGTAGGAGAAATTGTCAATACAAATTTCACCAGATACAAAGAAAAAAAAAAAAACGGCAATGAGCAAAAAATATTTATGTTTTTTATATAAAGTATATAAAGAGAGGGTTCTTTTATTAACACAAAATACTTGCCAACAGAGGCAGCACCCTGCAATACTCCAGCGCCGACTCCTTGCGCAGCAACACGCCTGCATCGCCATGCAGTTCGCCGCCAACGGGCACGCAGAGTGAAAGAGAAGGAATGCCATAGTCGGCATAGTCCCATGATTCGTCGGGCAAAGCATTGTGTTTGAAGGCAAAACTCCCGTCATATTTTTCGAGTGAGGAGATAATGTTGTAACCTGTGAGAATATCTACACCCAAATCGTTTTCCAATGTAAAGAGTGCACCGTTCTCCCATCCCTCATTGGTGACATCCAGCACGAGTGCCGCGGAAACCTCACAGCCCGATTGCCCAAGCGCAACAACCGCCTGTACAGCACCATGCGAATCCCGTTCCTCGTCACCGGTGAACGCCACCACCACATTGTCGGGGAGAGTATTATTGAGCATATTCCACAAAAGTGCAGCATTGGTAAAACTGTTATCGAATGTACCGCGCAGACACTCGCCCTCGTCACTGCAGAAGCATTTGCTAAATACACAATCAATATGGGAAGATATTAGCAGCACCTTGTCGCCCTCGCGCAGTTCGCGCTTTGCATACATAAGCGCGAGCGGCTGCCGAGCAATGAGTCTGTAGTCGGTTTTTCCAAGTACATGTTCAATCACCGCCACCCTGTCGGTGACGGTAAAAGCCTCGCCATTGTCCTTGCAGTCGACGGTAACAGCCCCGAGCAGGGAGAAGAAATCATTCATTATTGCCGGGGTATTCGATTTTGAGGTCGTTCCTGCTTGCTATGACAAGCTTCTCGTAACGCTCGACAAGGCGCGGCAAACGAGACAGCCTCATCGAGAGGCGGACCAGGCAGTCATTGTCAAAGAGCTGCTCAACGACCTTCGGTTCCTCCTCTTTTACAATGCGCAGGACATCGTTGAGCAACGGATATGAGAACTTTAGTATTATCTCCCCGTTGATTGTCTTCTCGATATGCGGCACGGCCTCAAGAGCCTCTGCTGCCGCTGCACGATAGGCCACGATGAGGCCGCTGGTACCCAGCTTGACACCGCCGAAGTAACGCACCACTATCACAAGAACGTTGGTAAGTTCCTTGCTGTGTATCTGCCCAAGGATGGGCTTGCCGGCAGTGCCCGACGGCTCGCCGTTGTCGTTGGAACGTTCCTGGTCGCCACGCTCGCCAAGGCGGTAGGCATAGCAGACATGACGTGCATCGTAATATTTCTTCTGGTACACCTCGAGCCACTCCTTCACCTCCTCTATTGTGGTAACGGGAATGGCAAAGGCAAGGAATTTGCTTCGCTTTTCGGTATAGATGGCCTCGCCCTGTTCCTCTATGGTCTTGTATATATCCTCTTCGAGCATAAGTTACCTGTTTATCTCATTTTCAAAATCGCGCATGCAGGCGGCAAGAGCCTTTGCACCTTCGAGCGGCATTGCATTGTAGCACGATGCACGGAAACCGCCCACCGTACGATGCCCCTTTATGGCCACAACACCACGCTCCGCAGCATATTCCACAAAACGTTGCTCAAGATCCTCATAACCCGGTGACATAACAAAGTCGATATTCATGAAAGAACGGTCCTCGTCGGCCGCAGTCCCGCGGAACAGCGGATTGCGGTCTATCTCGTCATACACTATCGCTGCACGCTCTGCCGCGCGCCGTTCCATAGCCGCCACACCACCCTGCGCCTTCACCCAACGGAGATTGCAGAGTGCCGTGTATACAGGCAACGTAGGAGGCGTGTTGAACATGGAGCCGTTGGCTATATGCACCCTGTAATCGAGTATCGAGGGGATTGTGCGGGACACCTTCCCCAATGCGCTCTCCCTTACGATGACAAACGAAAGCCCCGATTGCGCAAGGTTCTTTTGGGCACCGCCGTAGATGCAGCTGTATTTCGACACATCGACCGGGCGCGAAAGTATGTCGGATGACATATCGGCCACCAACGGCACGGGCGAATCAAGGTCGCGGCGCAGTTGTGTACCGTATATGGTATTGTTGGAAGTGACATGCAGATAGTCGGCATCGGCCGGGATATCGAAAGCCTTCGGTATATAGCTGAAATCCCTGTCGGCCGACGATGCCACCTCAACGACATTGCCGAACAGCCTCGCCTCCTTAATGGCCTTTGTCGACCACGTGCCAGTGTTCAGATAGGCAGCCTTACAGCCAAGCAAATTGAAGGGAACCATGCAGAAGTGCATGCTTGCACCGCCACCAAGGAAAAGCACTTCATATCCCCTGGGCACGTCGAGAAGCTCCTTCATAAGAGCGCGCGCCTCGTCAAGGATTGGCTTGAACTCGGACGAGCGATGGCTCAGTTCCATGAGCGACAAGCCCATACCGTTATAATCGAGCACTGCGGCAGCTGTCTGCTCCACCACTTCGTGCGGCAGCATTGACGGCCCTGCATTGAAATTATATTTCTTCATTGGCAGACAATATTCATTATAGATTGCGAAGTTAAGAAAAACAAAGGGAACAAAGCCTAATCACAGAAGAAAATCCTTTATTATACGTGCAATAAATACAAACAGATTCTGAATGAATTATCATTTCAGCAACCAGCAAACTCCGTATGCACAATAATTTTGAAGTAAAAAAACATATGAAGAATTGTTTTAAAGAGTATGAGGAGTTCTACATTTCGGACGACCCGCAGGAGATTGAGAGAGAAAGAAAAAAACGCGAATCACTGCTCAGCACATTTCCTGTGCTTACAGGAGGGGGCAATGACAGGACAAAATATGTCATAAGCAATGGCAGCAGTGCAGAAAAAGGCTCCGCACAGCAACTGTTGGAGATGCAACAGGTTACGGGACAGGACAAGCCGGGCAGCAAAAACGATGTGACAGGCTACACCCTACCAAGCAACCAAACCGCCGGCAATACATTCGGGCAACCGGGCAGGCGAAACACCGGCAATGCATTCGGGCAACCAGGCAACCAAACCGCCGGCAATGCATTCGGGCAACCGGGCAGGCGAAACACCGGCAATGCATTCGGGCAACCATCACAAGATGCCGACAGGCACCGGGCGTCCTTTATCGACGGCAATCAAGCGAGAGAGACTGCAACACCTCCCACGCCTGGTACCCCAAGCACAAGAGAGGTGAACAACGGAAAAGAGAAGAACAAGACCTCCTCGAAACTGCGCGACATACTTTCCATTGTTATGGGGGGCTACACGCCACATCGCCCTATAAGGATAGGAAAAACGCCTTGGGGAACCGAGTTGTACAGCGAAGGACCCTTAGGCGCACTAATGAACTATATCGAAATGAAAGACATCGACAAATGGGAGAAGGGAAACGAAAAGAACAACAGGAAGACCCGCGAAACGTTGAACTCAATGAAAAAATGGCCTATAAGTGGAAAGATTGTAAATGTTTATGAGAAATTCCTCAACTTCAAAGAAGCAAGAGAGGCTGGAATACCGTCAAAAAGCCTGACGCACACTTTAGCAGCCGTTGATATCGGCCTGGGAATAGACAACAAGAGCAACAACCTTGCAAGCACATCAGACAGGTTCGCCAAAGAAATTGACAAACATTTTGTAATAAATAACAAAACAGGTGGGAAAAAGCATTTTACGAGTACATTAAGGAACGCGCTCAGGCATGCCATCTGGCAGGGAGTGCTCTCGTCGCAATACAGTCCGCAGGTTGCATACGACGTTGCCATGTCGCACGAGACAATGCCTTATGCCGACACAGAGAAGAGAATATTCGACACCGAAGCAGAAGCCGACATGGTCACAGACTTGCTGAACAATGTAATAGGGCGTAAAATAGGTGCCGGGAACAGATATTCGAACAGGAAGCAGATTGCATTGCTTACATTGGAAGAACTCTGGAAGAACGGGCTCTATCATTACGAGCCCTGCGACGACGGAAAATGGCGCATTGCAAAAGTGAGGATATCGGATGACGTATATAATACAATGCGCAGAGAGTTTTCCGACTTTGACGATAACGGGAGATAATGAAAAGCATGCGAAACACAACAACTAAAAAGCGGTAGTTAAGTACCACTTTTTAGTTGTTTGCTCTTGACAAGGGGGTTTCAAAAAAGTATATTTGTAAAGGAGTATTCCAAAAATCTTATAAAACATACAGTATCATGAAAAAACATTTGCTGTTTATTATCGCTGCTGCAATGTTGATTTGCAGTTGTGAGAGGTTGTTCGAAAGCAAAAAGGAGAGGCTAGACAGAATGGTGGGGGCACATTGGGACAAGTGGAAAAGCGAGGGAAAGGACACAACTATGTGCTTTGTCGATTTCACAGAAGTCATACCTGTTGAATGGGATACTATGGTGTATCTTGACTTTCACCCCTATTATGATAATGAGAAAAAGGGAGTTGGAAGCTATATGAACGACCGTTATTGGAAAGAGAATGAAAGTTCTAGAGGATACCCTGAAGAAAGTCTGCACTTTTGGAAAGACGGTAAACTGGTATATGATATATTCCTTTTAATGGCAAGTGATGATGAAAGGGGCGTTTTATTTAATACAAGAAGTAAATTTATAGTACGCCCAAGCAGCGATGCAAAATTCAAAGTAAGAAAGGTTAGAAAATTCTATCTGATAGATGACCAGAACGAAGAGGAATAGACAACAGTGATTATACATTATTGTCATTTCGGGCAAGAGCGAAGCAACAAAAATCCTGAAATTAAAGAGTTATCTCTTTGCAAAGGAGTATTCCAAGAATCTTATAAAACATACAGTATCATGAAAAAATATTTGCTGTTTGTATTTTCTACTGCAATGTTGATTTGCAGTTGTGAGCACTTGTTCGAAAGCGAGAAGGAGAGGCTGGACCGGATGGTTGGCGCACATTGGGACAAGTGGAAAAGCGAGGGAAAGGACACCACTATGTGCTTTGTCGATTTCACAAAAGTTATACCGGTAGAATGGGACACTATGGTATATATTGACTTTGACCCCTCTTATGATAAAGAGAAAAAGGATTTTGTCAGCTACATGAACGACCGGTATTTGGTAATTCATGAAGATGCCAGAGGATATCCCGAAGAAGGCCTGCACTTTTGGAAAGACAACAAACTTGTATATGAAATATCCCTTTTCATGGTCAGTGATGATGAAAAAGGGGTTTTATTCAACACTAGAAGTGATTTCATTGTACGACCGAGGAGCGATGCAAAATTCAGAATAAGAAAAATTGGGAAATACTACATAACATGGGACCAGAACGAAGAGGAATAGACAACTGTGATTATACATTATTGTCATTTCGGGCAAGAGCGAAGCAA
>JAFYQH010000014.1 GCA_017547205.1 Bacteroidaceae bacterium
GTGACGTCTGCTACCCGATACGGTGCTTCTTATAACCATTATAGGGAACGACAGCAACGCATCGTCATCGACCTCGGCTCCAATCCACTTCTCTTCGCCAATGGTGTATTCGTGCCTTCCGCTCAGTACAACCTCGTCGCCTATATACAGCAACTCGGCAGGTTTAACGTCGTCAATTATATTCTTCCCTTTTCTTATTCTCTCGACAAACAGACGCTTACCCTGTTTGGCAAAAAAATACTCCAGGTCGCTCACCTTGCGCCCTGCGGCGAACCACTCGTTCCCTATACGGTAACTGCGGAACTCAACCTCGCGCTTTGCGCCCATCATACCCGGTTTCTCACTGTCGTCATTACCCATACGGCTCTCCAGCTCACGGCATGCAGCCTTCACTTTCTCAATTCCACCGAGCATTTTGGGTCCCAAACGTGCCAGTATCCATGCCGACCCGGCAGTGCCGAAAATATATGTCACTGCATAGGCTACAGGCATTATGTCGAGCATCTTCTTCTGCGCTTCATCGCTTAGCCCCATGTCGCGTATAGTGTCACCGGCAACACCAATCACCGCGCTAATTGTCTGTGAACCCGACAGGAGACCGGCTGCCTCACCGGCATTGTAGCCCATGAGGAGAGCAATGCCACATGTCGACAGCAGAATGAACACGCACATCACAACGGCAAAATAGACCTGAGGCAAGCCCTCCTTGCGTAAACCGGCAAAGAACTGCGGGCCAACCTTATATCCTATTGCAAAAAGAAACAGCAGGAACGCAGTCTGCTTGAGTGCGCCCTCCATGGGAATATGCAACTGCCCAATGAGCACACCCACCAGCAGCACACTCGTGACGATGCCGAGACTGAATCCCTTGAAATGAATCTTACCGATTAAAAATCCCAACCCCAGCGTAATATATATCGCCAGCTCAGGGTGCGCCTGCAAAAGATTAGTAAACCACTCCATAACAGTACAGTTTAATTTGAGAAGATAACAAGCAAAGAATGCGTATGGTTTAAGGTTTGCAGGTAACAATACCGGTGAAAGCGAGTCAATGAATAGTTTTTATGGGTTTTATGGAGAATAGGATAATTTTATTTATCTTTGCTATTAGTGAATTTTCAGGATAATGGAAGGTAGAAAAACTGACATACAGGAAATAACAGAGAAAATAGTTCTTTTTACTAAAGAACGTGATTGGGAACAGTTTCACAATGGCAAGGATTTGGCATTGGCATTGTCTATTGAAGCATCTGAATTGAATGAGGCTTTTCTTTGGAAGAGTGCAGATGATGTAGATGTTGAAAAGGTAAAGGAAGAACTTGCCGATGTGATGAACTACGCTTTCTTGATTGCTAACAAATATAATTTTGATGTCAAGCAGATAATCCTTGACAAACTGAATAAAAACGCGCAGAAATATCCTGTAGATAAGTCTAAAGGTAACGCCAAGAAATATACCGAATTATGATAATATATCGTGAGTCAAAAAAAGGATTTGTCAGCGATGTGTTTAATGGGACAATTGCCGATGAGATTGACAGTGCCTTTGTCTCTCATCTAGGTAGACATACTTCTCCTAATGAGGCTTTGTCGTGGAAGAACTCGATGATGCACATGTACAAGGTGGTAAATACACCGGATATACCTGATGACTCAGAAATAGCGATTGAATATCAAATTCCTCTTACTTCAAAAAGAGTAGATTTTATAATTGCAGGCCAGAATAAGGACAAAAGAGATAACATTGTAATTATTGAACTCAAGCAATGGGAGAGTGCAAAATTGACTTCTAAATCAGGCATTGTAAAGACTCGCTTTCAGTTTGGTGAATCTGAGGTTGCGCATCCTTCATATCAAGCATGGTCTTA
Source organism: Bacteroidaceae bacterium (assembly GCA_017547205.1). Lineage (GTDB taxonomy): Bacteria > Bacteroidota > Bacteroidia > Bacteroidales > Bacteroidaceae > HGM04593. Next base: position 1,869 of record JAFYQH010000014.1, read on the forward strand.
TGCTGAAACATTATACAATTTCAACGAGACCGTAAGAGAGAATGATATACTTCTTTTTCCTTGTGCATTTCTGCATAATTATAATGATGATAATGTTATATCACATCCACAATACAAGGAGTATATTGATAAGGCCCCTTTATTTCTAAAGAGTGATGCGCAGAGGCTTCAGAATTTTATTAAAAGCAGAATAAAATACGGAACAAAAACTGGTATCGTGTGGATGATTGAGAACGGTAAACTGAAACCGTCGAAGCAATTGGCCGATGCTTTGTGTTCTATGCTAAAAGGAAATCGCGAATTTGTGCTGTTGGATGACCAGAAAGTTGTTTATGAAACAGCTATAGAGATGGCGAAAAAAGCACAGACAGGCGAGAAGCAGGTTCTCGTTGTAGAGGGCGGTCCGGGAACTGGAAAAAGTGTTGTAGCGATTAATCTTCTCGTCAATTTGACAAATATGGGTATTGCAACGCAGTATGTTTCAAAGAATGTTGCACCGAGAGATGTATATCGGACAAAACTTTTAGCTAACTTTAGGAAATCATATATTAATAATCTCTTTACAGGAAGTTGGTGTTTTATTGAAGCACCAAGAGATACGTTTGGGGCTTTGGTTGTTGATGAATCCCACAGGCTAAACGAAAAGTCGGGATTGTTTAATAACAAAGGTGAGAATCAAATTAAAGAGATTATTCGCGCTTCGCGTTTTTCTGTCTTTTTTGTAGATGATAGGCAAAAAATTCATATAAAGGATATCGGTTCAAAGAAGTATATAAAGGAACTTGCGGAAGCGGAAGGTGCAAATGTCTATGTAACACAGCTCTCTTCGCAGTTCAGATGCAATGGCTCGGATGGATATCTTAGTTGGATTGACAATGCTTTACAGATAAGAGAGACAGCTAATATCCGTTTGGCACAGGAAGATTTTGACTTTAGAGTAATAGCTACCCCAAACGAACTATTTGATATTATTAAGGAAAAGAACCGAAGTAACAATAAATCGAGACTTGTAGCTGGATATTGTTGGGATTGGAATAGCCAGAATAATCCGCATGAGTTTGATATTGTTTTCCCGGAATTCGGTTTCAAGAAGCAATGGAATCTGAAGTCTTCAAATACTCCTTGGCTTATAGGAGAGGAGTCTATTGAACAGATTGGTTGTATTCATACATGCCAAGGACTTGAATTGGATTATGTTGGTGTTATCGTTGGAGATGATTTGCGGTATGAGAATAATAAGGTCGTTTCTGACGTAACCAAGCGCTCAAGCAACGATAGGTCTGTTTTTGGATTTGGTCAGATGTTAAGAAATAACCGTGAAAGAGCTCTTGCAGAGGCGGATGAGATTATCAAGAATACTTATAGAACTTTGATGACTCGTGGAATGAAGGGTTGTTATGTTTATTTCTGCGACAAGGCTCTTGAGGCATATTTTAAATCTCTTTTGACAATTGCAGAGACAGAAGAAGTCATTGAAGATGGTATAAGAATAGAACCAGATGTCAATGAGGAAGCAAAATTCATTGATTTTTTGCCATTGTATTCAATAAGAGCTGCCTGTGGATATTTCGGAGAAGGAGAAGATGTTGCTGAGGAAGGTTGGGTTAGAGTAGAAGGACTTGGCAGACTCAATCGCAATATGTATGTCGTTCAGGCTGTCGGTGACTCAATGGAACCATTAATTCAAGATGGTGATTATTGTGTTTTTAGAGCGAATCCAGCAGGCAGCCGTGAAGGTAAAGTCATATTGGCGCAACATCATAGCAAGTATGATCCTGATTATAGCGGTAGTTATTCAATAAAGACATATACAAGCAAAAAGCGATTTGACTGTTTCGGAAACTGGCAACATGAGGAGATTGTACTACAACCAAAGAACCCTGATTATAATCCGATAATAATTAATGAGGATGATTCCGAGGATTTTCGTATAGTAGGTGAGTTCGTAGGAAAAGCAAATTTGACATGAATGCTTAATTCAACGCCTACCAATGGTAGGCAGTCTTCGGTTAAAACCTGATATGCGTCAAGCAGTTTGTTGACAAACTGCATAACTGCATAGTGGCGTAAGAAAGTGAATATATTAGATAAATTTATATAGTTGCTTCTAATGTTTATACAATATGACAAAAATATTTTCATCTTATACTAATACTGTTCGAAAAATGATAAAGGGGTATAATGTTGAATTATACAACTTGTTTTCAGATAAAATTATTGATGAAGTCTGGGTTGAACATGATAATTGGAATGGGGGAATTGATTTCTATAATTTAGTCATAAATATACCTGTTGAACTATTTGAAGATTTACGGAAGAGTGGGCGTCTTGAAGAAATTGAGAAGATGATAGATGAGTCTTACAGTTTTGCTATGAGGGGAGAGGGTGATTCTATTCAAATTAGAGGGGTTTTTTTAAAACCATCAGTTGAGGAAACATCATTTATGGGAGAAGATGTTGATGATTCAATGTGGAAACCTGGATTGTTCAGGTTGTTTATAAGCCATCTTACATCCAATAAAGAATCGGCATCAAATCTTAAATTGTGTTTGTCGGACTATGGAATAGATTGCTTTGTGGCTCATGAGGACATTGTTCCATCTAAAGAATGGGAGATTGAAATAGAGAAAGCTCTGTTTACTATGGATGCTCTTTGTGCTATAATTGTTCCTGATTTTATAAGTAGTCATTGGTGCGATCAAGAAGTCGGTTTTGCTTTGGGACAAAGAAAATTAGTACTCCCCATTAATAAAGGTTCTTTGCCGTATGGCTTTTTAGGAAAGTACCAAGCTTTGAAAAGTAATAATGATGCAAATGATGTAGCAAAAGATGTCTGGAAAATTTTGTCAACTAATGAAAGAACTAGACAAGTGTATCTGACAAAATTGACTGCTTTAATATTGAATGCAACTAATACAAAAGATGCATTAAAATATATAGAAGTTCTTAATCAATGTGAGAATGTAAATAAACATTATATAGAAAATTTGCATAATAATTTCATGGCTAATAATATTCTAAACTCCTATGAAGTGATAACTGCTATGAATTCCATATTTAGTAATTATGGACTTATGCCTTTAAAACGCTCAGCATATACGAATGTAGAAATAGACAATTCCGACCTTCCGTTTTAAATATGCTAAACCGTTTTAATATAAAGGCGAACATTGTAGACTACTGTATTAACTACTTAAAAAGAATTTCGTTGTGCAAAAAGGTTTTACAAAAGCCCAAAAGGTTGATTATGTATTTACTCTGCAACAAGAATTTGAGCTGTCTTATAAGTTGGTTCGTAAAGGTTTCGGAGAATTGCAGAAGATAGAATATGTTAATGATTTTTATTTCTTGCCGTTGCTTTTATTAGAACAAGGGATAGAGCGATTCTTGAAATCTTATATAATTGCATATAGAATAGATGCTGAATCTATGGTTCTTTTAGAAAAACAATGCAGAACACATGATTTGTTGCTATTACTAGAAATAATTCAAAAAAAAATTTACAAGATAGGGTATAGAACTATAGATAATGAAGATTTCCAATTTTTATCTAATAGCGTAACCCTTAGAAGGGTATTGACTATTTTGTCTGACTTTGGATGTAATGGAAAGTATTACAACATCAATCATTTGCTTAATAGTAGTGCTTCTTCTCCGATATCCTGCTGGGAAGAATTAGAAGCTGATTTGATGCCATTGCTTGAAACCATTGATTATACGGACATTAAAACAGTTGATTTTAGATATAAAGAGGCGAATAATAGAATAATAGTAACTATTGAAAAATTCTTGTCGATATTATCCAGACAACATATTTTTGGAAATAAATCAAAAGTATTTTGTACAGCTATTATTTCTAATTTTAGCTATTTTGAACGTTTGTATGATGGCCACTACGGTAAAACGGACTACACAAAATTATGATGTTTCAAAGTTCGGCAAATTACTATTTATTTACTAAAACAATAGCGGGCTGAACCCGCGACCCTCAGCTTGGGAAGTTGAAGCCACACTGGCTGAGCTACTATCGTGCTGGCGCAGGGGAGGAGTTTGTTTCGGCAATTAAATATGTTATTCGCCGATAAGTGCCAGAATATTGCCTTCCACGCCCTCTGCAACCACGTACCGGTTAATCTTATATAATGTTCAGCTATATATTGCTGTGTTAATAGATGTTAATAACGTGTAGAGATCCCTCGTTGCTGCGCTCTGTCGGGAAGAGAAGGAAGGGTATCGGAACTCCCTCCGCTTCGCTCGTCCCTCTTTGAAAAGAGGGACAGTTTTGTCTTTGCAAAGGCCTTATGTGCTTGTAACTTTGTTGAATCTGCTTTCGCTCGCTTTGTGTGTAAGTGAACTTCCACACTCTCGCTTACTCGCAGATTTGTACTTGTGTCTAAAAATGTTGAATTGTGTATTATTTCTTGCCGGTATCGGCAAGAAAATACTATATTTGCATTGTTGTTAATGAATGAACTTGCCGATAGGAGGTGTGTGTATGGATTATATTTCTGTTGCTGAATTTGCCAAAAGGTATGGTGTTGCGGAGCGCACTGTGCGCAATTATTGTTCCAATGGTAAAATACCGGGGGCGGTGCTTGTTGGCAAGACTTGGAGTGTGCCTTGTGGTGCGGAGCTGCCACAGCGCGGAACGACAAAGCGCAAACCTATGCCTTTGCTTGTTGTGCTGAAAGAGCAGAGGGCTTTGAGGCTGAAGGGTGGAATATATCATCGTACGCAGGTTGATCTTACATATAATTCGAACCACATTGAGGGTAGCCGCTTGACGCACGAGCAGACACGCTTTATTTTTGAAACAAACACCGTGGGTGTAGAGGGTGATACAATACGTGTTGACGATGTTATTGAGACGACAAACCATTTCCGTTGTATTGATTTTATCATTGAGAATGCCGAGTTGCGTTTGAATGAGGGTTTCATAAAGAGGCTTCATGCGATGTTGAAGTCGGGTACTACTGACAGCAACAAGGAATGGTTTGCGGTGGGGGAGTACAAGCGTTTGCCGAATGAGGTGGGTGGCAATGATACCGTAGCGCCCGAGGATGTTCCGCATGCTATGCAGGCGTTGTTGAAAGAGTACAATGCCATAAGGAACAAGTCGTTTGAGGATATTATTGATTTTCATCATCGTTTTGAGGCAATACATCCGTTCCAGGATGGAAACGGCCGTGTTGGGCGCTTGATTATGTTCAAGGAGTGCTTGGCAAGTGGTTTTGTGCCGTTCATTATTACCGATGAATTGAAGATGTTCTATTATCGTGGCTTGCAGCAGTGGGATAGTGTGCGCGGTTATCTGCTTGATACTTGCCTTACAGCGCAGGACCGCTATAAGGCTCTGCTTGACTATTTCAGGATTGAATATTGATAACAGGAATTGTCGATAGTCGTTTGTGGCTATCGGCGATTTGGCTTTTAAAGTCTTCTTCTCCTGCAGGTTCTCCCTCTTGATTTTAGATGGAGTGTTTTTTGTGCTGTGAGAGTTTCTTCGCTTTCGCTCGGGACGATATCTGCGTTAAAGTATTATGTCTCTTAGCAACAGCAGTTCTTTTTCGTTTATGCCTCTTGCTTTAAGAATTTCTTTGTCTTTCATTATGTGTTCTGCAACCAGGTTGGGATTGCTACATGCCTCTTTTGCTTTGTTGTAGTATTCTATAGCCTTGGCGTTGTTCTTTGTTACCCACTCGACATGGCCGGCATTGAGATAGTCTTCGAACGAGGGGGATGGCATCTCGTGCAGTCTGCCGTAGTAACTCCGTGCCTGTTCGTCCTTGCCCGTTATGAACGAGCACCATGCTATGGCGCGCAGGGCGCGTCTTGAGCTTGGTTTAAGGTACTCGACCTTGTAAAATCTTGCAAAGGCCTCGTCGTACTGCTTCATGGTTGCAAAGCTTTCGCCGGTCTGCAGCAGCAGGGATATGTTCTCGGGCGCAAGCTCTTCGGCCATTCGGTAGTAACTGAGTGCCTTGTCCGACTCTCCCTGGAGCCTGTAGCACTGGGCAATGTGGCGCAGTGTCCATAGGGTGTCAGGCTTTACGATGTCGGCCTTGGTGTAGTAGTCTATGGCCGCGTTGTAGTTATGCTCCTTCTGCAGGCAGTAGCCCATCTCCTGGAAGAACTGTGCATCGCATTTGCCGCTCTTCTCATATATGCATCCGGCTCTGTATGCTTCGCTGTAATACTCCTTTTCTACAAGATAACGGAATGTGTGCAATATGGCATCGTCGCTCTCTACAAGTGTCATGAGACTGCTGTCGTCGATCAGGTTCAATGACATTGCGAATGGGTCGTCGAACTCATGCCTGAAATTGGAGAGCTTGAAGAAACGGTAGAGGTCCTGTATGTACTGGTTGCTCTCAACTTCGGCACGCTTCTCGGTTGGTGCTTCGTTTGCAGTGTCAATTTCCATAGATGCAGGGTCGCCTTCTCCGCTTACCTGTCCCATAAGCATGTCACGTTGCTGCTGAGGAACCTGCTTGAATGTGAAGCAAAACGAGTATTTGTCGCTGTTGCAGAAAAATTGTGAGTTGCATATCGCTCCTATCAGCGTCCTGCCTCCATTGCCGTCGCTTGGCATGATTTCTGCAACGGAAGGGGCTTCTGGGTCGAACGGGCGGAACCAGTTCGACATCTCACTGAAGAATGGGAAGTTCTTGAGTTGCGAGAAGGTGCTCATGTAAACATCGGCACCCTCGACCTGCCACTTTGCCATCTCCTCAATCTTGCCCTTTATTTCGTCTTTCTCTATCCATTTCTTCCATTCCGGGTTCTTGTCCTCGTCCTCCTCAATCTCCTTGAGTATGTCTATGCTGAACTTCTCCTTGCGCAGTTGAGGGTTCTTCATCATTGCAGGGATAATCTCCTCGCGCATGCGACGGTCAATCTTCTGTGTCTCGCGGCAACGTAGAAGTTGAATCTGTATGGTCTGTATGCGGTGCATCACAGTAGCATTTTCTTTCAGTGATGCTATTGCATCGCCTATCTCCCTGTAGTGTCCCATGCGTCCGCTGTATTTGAGCAGTACAAGTATGAGTCCTATTATTGCGCGCGTTGACAAAAGCGTGCTTTCACTTGCTGCAATGCTGCATAGGGTTGTGACCTTGAGGGGTTCGAGACATTTGATGGCACTCATGCTTATGGCGCTTACTGCCAATGCACGGTCGACAAGGGGAATGGACGCGTCATTCATTATCTCTTTGATGTTCGATGCATCGGCCTTGCTCCACGATACGCTGCACCAGAGCATGTTGAACAACTGTGGCAGCAGGCGTTCATGTTCTGTAGCCAGTTCTTCCTTTACGCTCCTGCATTCGTTCGCCGGTAGCTCTTTCGTGACCTCCTTGTTGGCAGCATTCTCCCTCAGTTTGTCACATATGGTGGCAAGTCCGTCAAGGTTCTTGTAACGTCGGCGCATCTGGAAATAGACTTTTGTAGAGTGTTCGCTCATCCTTGACACGGCAATGAGGTCGTTGATTATGTAGCAACGTCCTATCAGGTCGGTGTGCAGCGTTTCTCTACTGGGGTCCGGCATGCCCTTGCTCATGTACTCCAGCAGGAATCTGTACGATGTATGCATGTCGTTGAGCCGTGAACGCAGTTCCCAGTCCTGCAGTTCATCAATACCTTCGTTCAGGGTATCAATGGCCTGTTTCAGTCTTGTGTCGTCCAGCAGTGCCGTTACTTTTTCCTGTATTTCCTTTATGCGCTTTTCGTCCATTATATATGAATTTATCCTTATGACGGTTTGTATGTAAACATAAACAGCGCGGTTTCCCACGCTGTTTATGTTTTAAAGTATTAGGATGCTATTAGAAGCTGTTTAAATTTCTAAAAAATATTTTCTTACAGAAGCTGTTAGTTTCGCCGTTTTTTATGTTCAATAATGCCTGTTTCTTTCTTTTTTGCGGTTACATAGCCCACTATGCGCCCTTAAAAAATAAACAAACATCCTATTCTTGCTCTATAAAAAACTTGGCGATATAATTTTAAACAGCTTCTTATTCGCCCTTGATTGCAGCAACGCCCGGGAGAACCTTACCCTCGATAGCCTCGAGAAGAGCACCGCCACCTGTTGAGATGTATGATACCTGGTCGGCCATACCGAACTTGTTGATGCAAGCTACAGAGTCACCACCACCGATGAGTGAGAATGCACCGTTGGCAGTTGCCTTGCCGATAGCCTCGGCGATAGCACGTGAACCGGCTGTGAAGTTGTCGAACTCGAACACACCTGCAGGACCGTTCCAAAGGATAGTCTTTGCGTCAACGATAGCAGCTGCGAAAGCCTCCTGAGCTTTTGGACCTGCGTCCAAGCCCTCCCAACCTGCGGGGATAGCCTTTGCTGAGCAAACCTGTGTGTTAGCGTCGTTAGAGAAGTCGTCGGCAGCAACGCAGTCTTCTGCAAGAACAAGGTTTACACCCTTTGCCTTAGCCTGTTCCATGATGTTCAAAGCGAGGTCGAGCTTGTCGTCCTCAACGATTGAACGGCCTATTTCGCCACCCTGAGCCTTAGCGAATGTGTATGTCATACCACCGCAGAGGATAAGGTTGTCTACCTTGTCCATCAAGTTCTCGATGATACCAATCTTTGTAGATACCTTTGAACCACCCATGATAGCTGTGAATGGACGCTTGATGTCCTTGAGGATGTTGTCAACAGCCTGAACTTCCTTCTCCATTAGGTAGCCGAGCATCTTGTTGTCTGCGTCAAAGTAGTCAGCGATGACAGCTGTTGATGCGTGACGACGGTGAGCTGTACCGAATGCATCGTTTATGTAGCAGTCTGCATATGAAGCGAGTGTCTTTGAGAACTCCTTCTGTGACTCCTTCATAGCCTTCTTTGCGTCGTTGTATGCGGGATCCTCCTTATCGATACCTACAGGCTTGCCTTCCTCCTCGGGATAGAAACGAAGGTTCTCGAGCATGAGAACTTCACCGGGCTTCAACGCTGCAGCAGCCTCGGCAGCCTTTGCGCAGTCGGGAGCGAACTGTACGGGTACACCCAACTTCTCCGATACGGCATCAACAATCTGGCTCAAAGAGTACTTTGCGTTAACCTTGCCCTTGGGCTTGCCCATGTGTGACATGATGATGAGAGCACCACCGTCGGCCAATACCTTCTTCAATGTGGGGAGAGCACCGCGGATACGTGTGTCGTCGGTAATCTTTCCCTCTTCGTTCAAGGGTACATTGAAATCAACGCGAACGATTGCCTTCTTGCCGGCAAACTTGAAATTGTCAATTGTCATAGCTTAAAAAAATTATGTTAATAATTGATTCAGTTGTCTTTCTTATGTGTGGGGTACCATTGGCATGGCTACACTTCTGCAAATATAATATTTTATAATTAAACAAAGTGTCAGAAGCCGTTTAAAATTTATCTCCTCAAGTTTTTATGGTGCAAAAAAAGATACTTATTTGTTTTTAAGGGCGCATAGCGGGCTATCTATACGCAAGAAAGAATGAAACAGGAATCTTTTAGCAGCTTCTTAAAAATATCCGCACATCTTCGTTCTGCCTACAAAGCCGGTGATTGCTTGTGTTTTTTCTGGTATTCGCCGCATATTGCGGTGAGTCCGCATTTTCCGCATTCGGGTGTCCTGGCCTTGCATACGTACCTGCCATGGAGAATAAGCCAATGGTGCGCCTTCGGTACAATTTCGTTTGGCAAGTGCTTCATCAACTCCATTTCGACGCTGTATGGAGTGGTGCACCGTTTGGGTACAAGCCCTATGCGGTGGCTCACACGGAACACGTGCGTGTCGACAGCCATGGCGCTCCTGTCCCAAACGACCGATAGTATGACGTTGGCGGTCTTGCGGCCCACTCCAGGCAGTGTTACAAGTTCCTCGAGTGTGTCGGGGACCTCTCCGCCGAAGTCGCTGCAAAGTTTTTGTGCCATGCCTACAAGGTGCTTGGCCTTATTGTTGGGGTAGGATACGCTCTTTATGTAGTTGTAGATCTCATCGGGGTGCGCTTCGGCCATTTCGGCAGCAGTCGGGTAACGTGCGATGAGATCTGGCGTTACCATGTTCACCCTTTTGTCGGTGCATTGAGCCGACAGTATTACGGCTACCAACAGGTCGAACGGGGTGGAGTAGTCGAGCTCGGTCTCGGCAATTGGTATTGCCTTCTCGAAATATTCTATAGCCTTCTTGTATAGTTCCGCTTTTTTCATAGTTGTCCGGTTTTCGGGTGGATGCTGCTTTGGCATTCTCGTGGTTTTATCTGTTTGCGAAGATAAACCAATGATGCGGCTTTTCAAAATGTGGATATGTGAAATTTGCTGTAAACAAAAGAAGCTGACTAAAAAGGCTATTTTGTTGTTGCACTCGCCCTCAATGCCTTCGGCACTCCTTTGGGGAACTAAAGTTCCCGTTGTCGCAAACATTGCTCGTTCGCAATGTCATTTACGCTTAGTAAATTAATCCACAAAAGTGGCTTTACCTCCTCGCTGCTCGGCATAGAATGCAAGCACTCTCTGCTCTCACATGCAGCGTCGGTTGCGCTTTTTCGGGCTTCGCAAGCCTAAAAATAGCTCTTTTTA
>JAFYQH010000056.1 GCA_017547205.1 Bacteroidaceae bacterium
GAACGCATACTCTCCAATGCTTGTTACGTCATCACCGATTGTCACGCTCTTAAGGCCGTCGCATTTATTGAACGCATAGTTTCCAATGCTTGTTACGCTGCCGGGGATTTCAATGCTCGTAAGGCCGGAGCAACCAGAGAACGCCCTATCTCCAATGCTTGTTACGCTGCCGGGGATTATGGTATTCTGACAACCTTGAATAAGAGTGTTTGTTGCTGTCTCAATAATTGCATTGCAGTTATTCCGGCTATCATAAACGGTATTTTCTTCTGCTACTACAATGCTCGTAAGGCCGGAGCAATACTCGAACACACTCTCTCCAATGCTTGTTACGCCATCACCGATTGTCACGCTCGTAAGGCCCTTGCAATAATAGAACGCTTTATCTGCAATGCTTGTTACGCTGCCGGGGATTTCAATGCTAGTAAGGCCGTCGCAATAAGAGAACGCACTGCTTCCAATGGTTGTTACGCGATCACCGATTGTCACGCTCTTAAGGCCGTCGCAATTAGAGAACGCAGCCTCTCCAATGCTTGTTACGCGATCACCGATTGTCACGCTCTTAAGGCCGTCGCAATCATGGAACGCACTATTTCCAATGCTTCTTACGCTGTTGGGGATTTCAATGCTCCTAAGGGCGTAGCAATAATAGAACGCCCTATCTCCAATGCTTGTTACACTGTAAGTCCAACCATGGTACGCTATAGTAGATGGAACTGTTACATCGCCGGCGTAATTGTTGTGATATGCATCATAGGAATCACCATTATAAGTCACCTCAACGGTCGTACTTGATGTAATGTTGTAAAAGATTCCATCAACCTGAAAGTCGTGGGCTGTTGCTACTGTGCTGCATAGCAAAATGAGAACTGCAAGCAGGCTCTTGAAAGAAAAGTTCATAATAGACTTATATTGAAAATATTAAATATTATTTTTTGCAAATTTAACTTATTGATACAGATTAGTGAAATATAAAAAGGATTTTTTTACTCTCCGCAGCAAAACCGGGCTGTCCGTTCCGGTGCCGGGGCTTTTTGCAACTTTTTGGCCGCCAAAAAGTTGGTAAAGCACGACAACCAAATGAATACAAGACAACAGTAGTAAGGTTAAAAGCGGGAGTGCTTTCGCACCGCTTGGGTTGCGATTAGCCGGCGTTGTCAAGTAATACAATTCAACGACTCGATAATGCCGTCAGCATCTCGTCAAGCGCAGTGCCGGCGAACTCCCTCCCAGCTAAAGTTGGTGCTATGGTTTCGCACCGTCCCTCTTTAAAAAGCGGGAGAGCCTTTATGGAACACGACTTTGCTCTTTGCTCTTTGCTCTTTGCTCTTTGCTCTTTGCTCTTTGCTCTTTGCTCTTTCATCTTTGCTCTTTGCTCTTTGCTCTTTGCTCTTTCATCTTTGCTCTTATATCCGCAGACCCGTTATATCCAAAACAAAAAAGACAAGCAGTGCTTGTCTTTTCTCTGAGCGGTAAACGGGGCTCGTAACCGACGTAGTCGCTTTGCTTGCAAAGAACCCGCGACCCTCAGCTTCCCAGGTTATATCCGCAGACCCGTTATATCCAAAACAAAAAAGACAAGCAGTGCTTGTCTTTTCTCTGAGCGGTAAACGGGGCTCGAACCCGCGACCCTCAGCTTGGGAAGCTGATGCTCTACCAACTGAGCTACTACCGCGTTGGTTTTACAGGTGCGAAGATACAACTTTTTTCCAATATCGTGTTGTCATTCTGCATTTATTTTGTCTTGTAAGTGCAGTATTTGATGTTATTCCTCCCCGGCGGGTGCTTTGGGGTATGCTTCTCCCTTCTCGAGCACTTCAATGGCCTTGAGCACGGTGGGGTCCTCGAGGTTTATGTACTTGACATGTTCAAGCATTCCAATCATCTGGTATATGATGTTGGAGTTGAGTGCGCGTTGCATTATACTGCGTGACTTTGCGATGTCCCTTGTATTGGGTTTCAGGCCCTTCTGTCCGGCAAACGATATGAACTCGTCTACAATGCCTTGCTTGTCGAGGTGGGCTGTCATGGCTTCGTGTGTCTTGAACTGTGACAGCGTGCGGCGGTTTCTGTCGCTGTATGACAGGGCAAAGCGTGTGATGAGTCCGCGCGAGAATGCTTCCTGGGAGTACGGGGTCATGTCGACTGTGTCGCTCGACACGAATATGTCGGGCATGATGCCTCCACCGCCGTACACGGTGCGTCCGTTGCGGGTCTTGTAGATGAGGCTGTCGTTGAAATGTATGCTGTCCTGTGAGAAGAACTCGCCCCTGTTGTAACGGTCTATGAGGTCCATTGCATATTTTTCATTGCCGCCCTTGTCGTAGGGCTTCTGTATGCATCTGCCCGAAGGGGTGTGGTAACGTGCAATGGTCAGTCGCATGGCCGAGCCGTCGGCAAGGTCGAACGGTTGCTGGACGAGGCCTTTGCCAAAGGTGCGGCGGCCTATGACTGTTCCGCGGTCGTTGTCCTGTATTGTTCCTGCAATGATTTCGCTTGCCGATGCCGATGTCTCGTCTACAAGGACTACAACCGGTGTCTGCTGGAACATGCCGTATCCGTTGGCCCTCTCGATTTTCTTGGGGCTGTTCACGCCTTCGGTGTATACGATGATATCATCCTTCTTAAGGAACTGGTTCGCCATTTCCAGGGCTATGCCAAGATAACCGCCTCCGTTGCCGCGAAGGTCTATGATTATTCCCTTGGCGTTACATGCCATGAAATGTGCAAGGGCTCTTATGAATTCGGCATATGTGTTTTCGGCAAAACGCTCGATCTGTACATATCCCCATTGGTCTATCATGTATGCTGCTTCGATGCTCTCCATGGGTATGTCGTCGCGGCGTATGTTGAAGTCGAGAAGGTCCTTCTCGCCGTATCTCTCCACGCCTATCTTGACAAAACTTCCTTTAGGGCCTTTCAGTTTTTTTAGAGCTGCATCGTTGGTGCATATTCCCTTGCCTACGAATAGAGTGTCGTTGACTTTTATTATGCGGTCACCGGCAAGCATGCCTACTTTCTCGGACGGACCTCCGCGTATGATGTCGCTGACACGCAGGGTGTCGTCCTGTATGGTAAAGCGTATGCCTATGCCGCTGAAACTGCTCTGCAAGTCGGCATTGCTCTCTTCTACATCCTTGGCCGCGATATATACGCTGTGAGGGTCAAGTTCCTCGAGTACTTTGGGTATGCTTTTCTCTATGATGGAGTCGATATCGGTGCTGTCGACGTAGCTTGCGTTGATGATGCCGAGCACTTCATCGAGTTTGTTCGCTGTGCTGCTGATTATGAATGTATTCTCGGTCCTGGGCATGTTGATTCCTACCAGGAACCCCAATGTAAGGCATGCAAGAAGGAATACTGCTGTTGTCCTGTTCATCTATCGTGTCTCTTCTAGTTTCTTGTAATCGAGGTATACTACTTCTATGCCGACTCTCCTCAAAAGGTCGATGCCGTCGGTGAGGTGATACTCCTCGCCGTATACAACGCGTACTATGCCGGCCTGTATTATGAGCTTTGCACATTCGATGCATGGCGATGTGGTTACATATAGTGTAGCTCCATTGCTGTTGTTGTTTGAGCGTGCAATCTTTGTTATGGCATTGGCTTCGGCATGCAGCACATATGGCTTGGTAAAGCCGTCCTCGTTCTCGCATACGTTCTCGAAACCGGCAGGTGTGCCGTTGTAGCCGTCGGATATAATCATCTTGTCCTTTACGATGAGCGCGCCCACCTGGCGTCGTACGCAGTATGAGTTCTCGGCCCATATCCTTGCCATGCGCATGTAGCGCTGGTCGAGCTTGTGTTGTTTATCTTGTTCGGTTGTCATGTGTGTCAGCGGTTGTGGAATTGTATGTATACGTTGTGTTGTTCCTTTATCTGCAGATAGTTCTCGTCGCCTGCATAATTCTGGGCCTTGGTGAGTATCTGCAGCATTTTCTCGGCTATGGTGTCGCCCCTGAGGCTGCCGCTTGCCTTTACGTTGGCGCAGTTGAAGGAGCGTGTCTCGCCATTGGCTCTCCAGTTGCCCTTGATGTTCTTGCCGCCGGGTAGGGTAGCCTCGAATGTGTTTTCCTGGAACAGGATGCTGTAGTCCTTGTTGGAGTTTCTTCTGATGTTGCCTTCCTGTATGTATGAGAGTTTCCAGTTGCGTCCGACGAATATGTCGTCAATGTCGTCTTCCTTGTTGCAGGATACAATTGCCATCAACAGCATTATTGCATAGATAATTCTTTTCATATCTCCTGAATTATTTCATTTTAGTATTGAAATGTATATCTCATAGGTGAGGGCAGATGCTCTTTATGCCGTCACGTTCGAGCAGGGGCTCTATCTGTGGGCGGTGTCCGCGGAATTTAATATACAGTTCCATCGGGTGCGCACTGTCGCCTCTCGACAGTATGTTGTCGCGGAACGATTGTGCTGTCTTCATATTCATTATGCCATCTTCCTTGAACTTGGCAAAGGCATCGGCATCGAGCATTTCGGCCCATTTGTAGCTGTAGTATCCTGCTGCATAGCCACCCGACATTATGTGTCCGAACTGTGGTGTTATTCCTGTTCCCTGTACCGGCTGCATCACGCGCAGGGCTGCTGTGACGGAATGTTCATACTCAAGAACATCACCATCGAAGGGAACTGATATGTTGTGCCATGCCTGGTCTATAAGTCCCAGTCCTGTCTGGCGAATGCATTGATAGCCGGCATTGAATGTGCGGGCATTCCTAATCTTCTGCAATATGTCCTGCGGCATGTCTTCGCCTGTCTCGTGGTGGAAGGCAAAATGCTTCAGGAACTCTTCTTCTGTGGCGAAGTTTTCCATTATCTGCGACGGCATCTCCACAAAGTCCCATAGAACGTTGGGGCTGCACTGGCTCGCATAGGTTACATTGGACAGTATGCCATGCAGGCAGTGACCGAACTCATGCATCAGGGTGTTCACTTCGTCATGGTTGAGGAGTGTGGCCTTTCCGGGCATTGGTTTGCGGTAGTTGGTCGACAGGGTAATGTGCGGCCTGTGGTCTGTACCGTCGGCATCCTTGTACTGCGGCTTTATGGAGTCCATCCATGCGCCGGCATGCTTGCCCTTGCGTGCAAAGAAGTCGCAGTAGAGCAGTGCAAGGAATGTACCGTCATAGTCGTATACCTCCCATACCTTGGCATCGGGGTTGAACAGGGGTATGTCATGATTCTGCTTGAATGTTATGCCATACAACCTGGTTGCAAGGTAGAATGCGCCGTGTATTACCTGGTTCAGTTCGAAGTAGGGGCGTACCATGTTGTCGTTAAGCCCATGCTTCTTCTCTTTCAGTTTTTCGCTGTAGTATGCGAAGTCCCATGGCTGCAGGTCGAACTCTTCACCTTCGCATTCTTTCGCGAACTTTGTGAGTTCTTCCATCTCCTTACGTGCGACAGGCAGGTAGGACCATGTGAGTTTGCCAAGCATAGAGAATACGGCATCGGTGTTCTGTGCCATGCGTTCGGCCAGTACATAGTCGCTGTAGGTGCTGTAGCCGAGCAGACGGGCCAGCTCGAGTCGGCAGTTTACAGTCTCTTTCACGATGTCGCGGTTGTCGTGCATGTTGCCTTTAGCTCCTATGGTGCTGTATGCCATGTACATCTCATGACGCAGTCTGCGGTTGCTGCAGTATGTTATGAATGGTAGGTAGCTGGGACGGTGAAGCGTGAACAGCCATCCCTCCTTGCCGTTCTCACGTGCGTTGTTTGCTGCGGCCTCAATTATGTCGGCCGGCAGGCCCTCAAGGTCGTTCTCTGCGGTTATGTGCAGTGTATAGCCGTCGGTATCCTTTATGCTGTTTTCCTGGAACTTTATTCCCAGAACGGCCAGGCGTTCGGTGAGTTTGCGGTATCTGTCGCGCTCTTCGCCCTTAAGATTCGCTCCGTTGCGTACAAAACTCAGGTAGGTCTGCTCGAGAAGCCTTTTCTGGTCGCCGGTGAGGTCGCTGGTGTCACCTTCATATACCTCCTTTATGCGTGCAAACAGCTTTTCGTTCAGGGTTATGTTGTTCTGGTGTGCAGTGTGAAGCAGTTCGATTTCCTCCTCGACTGCAAGTATCTCGTCATAGCTGCGTGCATTTACAAGGGCATTGAACGCGCCGATGACCTCGCCCAGCATTAGTCCTGCATTGTCAAGTGCAACAATGGTGTTCTCGAAACTGGCCGGCTCATTGTTGTTGCATATAGCTGCAATGGTTTCTTCCTCGCGTCTTATTCCTTCCTTTACGGCTGGTATGAAGTGCCCTAGGGTTATGCGGTCATAGGGTATGGCGCCATATGGAGTACCGTATGGCGCGAAAAAGGGATTGTTTATATCAATGTTAGAACTGTTCATCAATCAACATTTTATTGTGGATGGCCTATGTATTTTCAATAAATTGCAAATATAGTGATTTGTATCCGTTATGGGAGTATCAGTTCTGCAAAAAATATTAAAACGTCTTCAATGGCTGTATGTTACGTTATATGTATAAACAAGCGGTATCTTCCTTTGTTTTGCCGGTGATGTATCATTTGGCAGAATGCTTCTTTCTTATTCTCTCGGCAATGGCAGTAGGCTTGCGCCCGAAATGGACTGCCAGTTCGTTGCAGCTTGCGCCTTGTGTGAGCATTCTCGACAACTCTGAATCATCTCCTGGCGTCCATGGGTTGAAGGCATTGGGGTACTCCTGTCTGCATGCGTATATGGAGTATGTGGGTTCTCCGCTGAGCTGCTTGTAGGCCCTTAGATATTTTTTGAGCCTTTTTACATCCTTGTCACTTATGTATGGCAGACGGCGTATGTCCATGTTGTCGGTAAGGTCGTTCAGCTTGACGGCTGTAGCAAGGGCGTTGCCTTTGACGCGGCCGATGAACTTGTCGTACGGCTCGCTGTCGCCCTTCCTGGTGAGGCAACGCAGGGCGTCGATGATGTTGTCGTCGAACCCTTCGCCCGAAAGCATGCCGAACGTCCAGCTGCTGTCCTCAACGACATCGTGCAGCACTCCCAGGATGCGTTCCTCCGTAGTGGTGCCCATTGCCATGACACGCAGCGGATGCCCTATGTAGTCGCATCCGCTTTTGTCCTTCTGCCCCCTGTGGGCTTCCATTGCTATCTCTATAGCTCTTTTGAGTGTGCTCATTTCAGTTTTTTGCCGTCCGAGAAGGCGTTCCCGGCCTTATCTCCTATTGCTATGTAGTTGTGGTTTACCGGGTCGTATGTTATGGGCTGTAATTTTGCCGGGTCGATTCTCCCGTCGGTGAGAATACTCTCGTCGGCACTTACGTTCACAATCTTTCCTATGAGGAAATTGCTCTCCTGGTCATACGATACAAGTTCGCATTCCATTGTCATGGGCAGTTCGTCGATGAGCGGCGCGTTCACATGCTGCGACTTTGTCGTGTGGAACCCCGCGTGTGCAAGCTTGTCGTTCACCTTGTTGCCCGATACGATGCCTATATAGTCACATGCAACCGTATGCTGCACCGTAGCCATGCTCACCGTGAATGCCTTGGTGGCGAGTATGTTGTGCGTTGTCCTGTGTCCCTCGCTAAGGCAGATGCCTACTTTGTCGTCGGTGTATATGCCGCCCCATGCTGCTGTCATTGCATTGGGGTTGCCTTCGTTGTCATATGCGGCCACTATGAATACCGGCATGGGGTATAGCCACGTTTTTGGTCCGAAATCCTTTCTCATGATATGCTTTGTATTAATTCATGCAAATTTACAAAAACTCCATTTTTTCTACAAGAATGAGTATCGGATGTATCTTCTATTCTTGCATTTATATGATAAGATGGGTGATCCAAAAAGTTATTTTACAAAGAAATCAATTCCCATCAGAATCTGTTCTGATGAGAATTGATTGTTCAAGAATAGGGCTTTTGGGCACCCTGTGTATGACTTGTAGTTGTGTTATTTCTTGATAACCTGTTTCCACTTGCCGTCAACATTCACGAAGTTGAACTTCTCGTCTTTCTTCTTGCCATTGCCATATTCGATTTCAGCCTTTACCTTGGCTGTCTTGCCGTCCTCTGAAATCTCCTCGCTTACGATCTTGTAGCTTGCGATACCGCCGCTCTTCTCAATCATTTCCTTTCCCTTTGCCTCGAACAGCTGCTTGAACTGTGACTTTGTCTCCTCGTCTGCATCGATAGTCTCTACAAACGCGTCAAAATCGCCATTCTTTATATTCTCGATACATCCCTCGGCTATAGTTGCGGGAGTTTCTGGTTTGCTACAGCTTGCAAAGCAAAATACCATTGCAACGAGTGCAATTGACATAAAAATAAACTTTTTCATAACTCTAGAATTAAGTTTTACATAAAATTACATATCGAGTGCAATTTTAGTGATTTTTTTTAATAAACAAAATAAATTTGTAACTTTTTATTACTTAATATGTCGCTTGGGAAAATTATCTTGTCGGGGAACCCGAAGATGCCGGCTGCTGTCCTGCGTCCTTCTGTAATGTCATTGCCGGCCGACTGGTATAAAATATGTATGAGTTCGGTGCAGTACAGTTCTGTCTGGTCATCGAGCCTGAACTCGGCATCGAAGCGTACGCTGTCCTTTACATACTGCAATGCTTTTCTTGACATGGCCACAGCTGTGCTGTCGTCAATGAAACTGTGGGCTATGGCCCCGGCCGATGACCTTTCATAGGCAAAGAATGTTTCAATACGGTCAATCTTCACCCTGTCGAAGTCTCCTTTGAAGTCGGGTTCGTCATTAACGGCATGAATGACGCACCAGCCGCTGTCACTCCTGTGCAGCATGCCTATGTGGCTGTAGCTGTAACTGTCCTTGGCAACGATGATGTTGCTTGTCATGTTGCGTCCGCGCCTGAAAACAAGGTCGCCTTCGCGCAGACTGTCATAGGGCAATGACTTCTCGGGCCGGATGCCGCCCTCGCCGCTGCATGCTGCGATGGCAAGAATTACGAAAGTTATATAATAAAAAATGGTTCTCTTCATGGGTGTTGTCCTGTTCCGTGCAAATTTACATGAATCGGCCGGATTTCCAAAAAATGCAGGGTTTGCAGCGTGTGTCCATGCATAAACTGCTGCAATGGCCGGTTATGAAATATCTTTTTCTTATCTTCGCGTCATGGAAAAGAGAAAGATTGTTGTCAGGCCTGCCGTAGCGGCTGATGCTCCTTTTATAGGCCTTGTGGTGCTTATGGCACTGCATTATGATGAGACACATCCCATGTATGACATATTCAAGGAACTTGCCGGGCGCGACGATTCGCAGTACAGTTACCGCAATGCTCTCGTTGCCGAGGTAGACGGTGTGCCGGCCGGTGCAGTGGTGGGGTACGACGGCGCAAATCTGCATGTATTGCGTGAACCGCTTCTTGAACTTGTGGAACTGCGCATGGGCAAGGTCCTTGAAATTGAGGACGAGACTTCGGCCGGCGAGTTCTATGTCGATTCGATAGCTGTGTTGCCTGAGTACCGTGGTCGTGGAGTAGGGCGCGCTCTACTGGCTGATCTCTGCAGAAGGGTTTTTGCAAAAGGCTTTGACAAGGTTGGTCTGCTTGTTGATGTTACTAATCCTAAGGCAGAGAATCTGTATGCATCATTAGGCTTCAGGCGTGTGAATCCTACAACATTCCTGGGGCTGGATATGTGGCATATGCAGAAAAAAATGAATCTAAGAAATGATTGAATGCTATTTAGATTCTTTTGTTTGTGAGCGTTTCAAGAATGATGTGCGTTACCGCGAAGGTCATCTGCGCGTTATAAATGCCTTGCCGACCCGCAGGGTGCTTGGGCTGCATACACCCGACATGAAACGTATAGCCAAGGAACTTTCGATTCGCGGCGCAGTCGTCTCCATGCCGTGGGGCGATGTGCTTTGTTCATGCGGCGCCGAAGTGCTGCGTTGTTTTGAACAGGTTGCTCCGCACTCCCTTTCCTATGAGGAGACAATGGTGTGGGGGTTTCTTATAAATAATGGCAGATACTCCGATGAAGAACGTTTTGCCATGCTCTCCCGCTTTGTTCCAGTTATGGATAATTGGGCTGTTTGCGATGCGTATTGTGCCGATGCCAAATGGATGGCACGAACCGACAAGGAACGGTTATGGTCGTATCTGCAACCCTGGTTCAATTCTGGCCGTGAGTTTGAGGTGCGTTTCGCACTCGTAGTGTCGATGTGCCGCCTGTTGTGTGACGGCTGGGTCGACAGGGTATTTGCACGTATTGACAGGCTGGACTTTGGTGCGATAGAATCGGCATACAGGACTATACAAAGTAGAGCGAAGAACGTGCAGGACGGGTGTGTGCAAGGTGCCGCTCCTTATTATGTGCGTATGGGGTGTGCATGGTTGCTTGCGACAGCACTTGCGAAATACCCCGAACGGACACGTGCTTTTGTGAATTCATCTTCATTGCCTGCCGATGTTGTTAAACTGTATGTAAGGAAGGCGCGCGAGTCGTTCAGGACAAGAATGGTCGAAGCTATATGATACAAGAAAAGAGGGTGACCCAAAAATGAAAGGGACACCCTCGTTTGTGAGAAGTTGAATAAAAAGAGCTATTTTTAGGCTTGCGAAGCCCGAAAAAGCGCAACCGACGCTGCATGTGAGAGCAGAGAGTGCTTGCATTCTATGCCGAGCAGCGAGGAGGTAAAGCCACTTTTGTGGATTAATTTACTAA
>JAFYQH010000057.1 GCA_017547205.1 Bacteroidaceae bacterium
GCAGAACTATGATGTCACCTTTGATGAGATATACATCAATGAACTTGATTTAGGCTCGTATTCTCCAGCTCGGCCGAGTTCTCCTTATGACTTGTGGCGAGGTATTGACCGCGACCAGGATTTTGTTGCTCTTCCGTGGGTGAACAACTCAAGCGGTAACGTACAGAACAATCTCTACAAATCATCTACAGCAGCTGATTGGCAGTGGGCAAGTGATGTTCAGGGTGTTTCGTGTCAGCCTTACCTTATATATATTATATGGCTTATATGCAATGAACTTGGATATACCATTGATATGACGGCCATAGAGAAATCACCTTACAGGTATCTTATCATTTGCAATGCTCTGCCGTATGCTTGGGAAAATTATGCTTGGGCGAGTATATTGCCTCATTGGTCTGTGACGGAGTTCTTCGAGCAGGTGGGGTATCTTATCGGTGGTGATTTCATCATCGACCACAAGGCACGCAAGATTACTTTCAGTTTTGTAAGGGATGAACAGGAGAGCATCGCACCCGAGTGTATAGACAATGTCGTTGATAGTTTCTCGGCCGATGTCTCGCAGGAAAATTCTTGCAAGTACATCGAGCAGGTGAATATGCAGTTTGCCGATTGCGACCACCAAGCGTGGAAAGCGTACTCTTGTGATTGGTTTATCAAGGAGAATAGCCGTTATATTATGGAGTTCCCCGATATGGGCGAACTTGATTATTACTTTCATACTTATATTGAGGATGTGGACGGCAGAGGGTTCTTGTGGTATGAATACGAGAGCTGCATAAATAGAGTAAACAAGATATTCTATGTCAAGGATGTGAATACTTATTTCGTACTCCGCTGTGTTTACTGCCGTAAAATGACAGGCGATTTTGTTTGGTGGAAACAGCTCTATCACCTTATGCCGGTAAACACTTTTGGTCCTCGTATTGTCAATAGCGATGACAATACGGAGACAATAGAGCTGAAATGTGTTCCTGTTTGGATTGACAACTTGAAAGGTAATGACTGGTGCATATACCTAGATGTGCCGGAGTTTGATGAAACGGCCACAGAAGAGGATTATGTGCATACGAATGACAATAACGGTTGGAACGCATCGGGGCAACAGTTGGGTGTCGTGAACACGCTCCTGCAAGGTGAGAAAGAGGGCAGAACTGAATTTTACGATAAATTGTATCTTGGTTTTTGGGATGGGCATTTGCTCAATCAGTATTTGTTTCCATTCCCGGTAATAGATACCGTTACTACTATAGGTGAGCAAGGCTTTTATGAGAAAAATATGTCATTGAGGTTGAGGGATAGGGGTAAGTACGGGCAAGGAGCTATGTATAACATAGAAACATCAGTAAAATATACTTTCTCTTTCCTTGCCGATGATATCCCCAATCCTCGTGCGTTGTTCTACATAAAAGGACAGAGATATATCTGTGAAAAAATAACTGCAACATTCGCTGAAAACGGAATGTCGCAGTTATTGAAAGGGGTATTCTACAAGGTCAAATGATAGCCTTTGAAAGGTTGTTCGCGTGGTTGGCGATAGTAGACTTCAATACCTTTGCATATATCTGCGTGGTCTTGATGTCCTTGTGGCCGAGCATTCGGGCAACCTTGTCTATGGGGATATCGTGAGAAAGTGCAATCGTCGCGAATGAATGACGGGCTACATGAAATGTGATAGGTTTCTTGAAGTTCAGTCGGCTTTCTATCAAGTGCAGATAATCATTTGCCTTCTCGTTGCTTATCTTCGGCAGTTTGAAGTCGTGTTTCTTCAATACTTCCATAGCAGGAGAAAGAATCGGAGTGAAGAAGTTTGTTCCTGTCTTGAGTCGTGAACTATTTATATAATATAGGTCACCAATCTGCTCTGTCATTGTGAAGAAGTCGAACTTCTGTGTATCACAGAACGCAAGCCCTGTGTAAGCTGCAAAGATGAAAAGGTCGCGTACTCTTTCTTCTTTGGGCGGTAGGTTCGCCTCTCGTATCAGTTTGAGTTCGTGCTCTGATAGTGGAGTACGTTCCTTGCTTGTGCCTCGTGAGAAGCTGACCATTTCGTAAGGGTTCTTTTCTATTATGCCTTCCTCGTATGCAAGACGGGTGCAGACTTTGAGCCTTTTGTGATAGTTATATACGGATGCATCAGTACGAGTACCATCTTCGTGGAGCCAAGCATCGAACTCTTTTAGCTTTTTGACGGTGAGGTCTGCAAAGGTTACAATTCCGCCCCATTTGACAAGGGCATCGACAACCACCTGCTTTTGTCGCTTTGTGCTATCCCTGGTCTTTTCAACTTCAATGGTGTGCTTCATATAGTCTATGAAGTTACCATTGATGGGGCTTTCATTCTGCTCCTTGATTTCTTTTCTCTTTTCGGCTGTCATTGTGACAACACCGATGTGCTTGTTGAAATTGTCTACAGTCATTGCCTCGTCGAGAAGTTTCATTGCATTGATTATCTTCTCATAGTTCTCTACCTCTTTCTTTAGGTAGGGGGCATCCTTGTAAATTTCCCATTCTTCGGGAGTCATTGAGTCCACGATGATTTTCTTGACTGCAAGGCGAGAAAGTTGGATGATAATCTCAACATTGCCTTTACCTGTTGCTTGAACTCTCTTTCTGCGGTCAAAGACCACTCTCACATTTGTTGCCATAGTCGTTAAGTTTTTTGGCAAGCAGTAAAGAAAGATTGTTGATTATTACGAAAAGTTCGGATTTTTGCGAATATGGCTCAAATTTCTTGAAAGTGGTGCAGACTTGGTTTGCATTTTAGGGCAGGTTGGTTTGCACTTGGTTTGCATTTTTTGTCTTTTCGTGTCTTTTCTCGTCTTTCTTTGTCTACTTGGTTTGTTAAACAAATAATAAAACTTTATAGACTATCTAACAAATAAACATTTGATTTTCCTTAATTTAGCACTTCTGCGTATATGAAAAAAGGAAAGTAAGTGTTTTAGCTTACTTTCCTTTTTGTGATCCCGACAGGATTCAAACCTGTAACCTTCTGATCCGTAGTCAGATGCTCTATTCAGTTGAGCTACGAGACCAATTGTTTGGTGTTTTATTTACGTCTGCAAAGGTATTGCTTTTTTTTGAATGTGCAAAATATTTGCCATTTTTTTTAATGAAATTAATCTTTTTATTTTCCTTATGGTGTAAAGTGAAACCTTGCTTTATGTTTATTGCTCTATGAAACGTTCATTGAATATGAACCAGCCTAAAGTAAGCCCGATATTTACACTATTTTTATGTGAACTGTGATAGTTTACGAAACAGCTTATGGATATGTTGGATATGTTGGCAGCTACTGTAAGGTCGCATATGTATTGGAAATCATTGAAGCGTTTCTTGCTGAAACTGGCTGTACCGTCGGCATTTTCCTCAATCTTGCGGTAGGGCATAAAGAAGTATGCGCTTGGGCGTATCTGGAACATCTTGTTGAACTTCAGTATAGGTGTTAATCCTCCTGCAACATATTGGTGGGACCTAAATGCCGGGTCGTAGTTGAAAAGGCTACTCATGGTCGGGGTGAATGCGCTTGCTTGCATCATAGTTGCCTGGTAGGTCTTTGCCAAGTGTCTTGTCGAATAGTGCAACTGTATGTGTGTGCCAAGTATGAGGTATGGCGACATTCTGTAGTGGTCACGGCGTGTATATGTTAGCTGTAACCACGAGAGATCCTGGCTGTTGTTTTCTACTGGGGTGGCGCCTCGATATTTCTCACTCCCGACAAGGAATTGAGCTATTAATGACTCGTATGAACCCGATGTAGGGAATGCTTTTGAGTTGAATGTGTTTCCTCCGAACTTGATTGAACCGCTCAAAAGAGTCATGTCGTTGATGTCGAATTGAGGGTTGTCGAGATTGATAATGCTTGACGGCATGTATTCGTCCTTAATGTCGGCTACACCAAACCCTATCTCGGCTTTCTTCTTTGTGAGGAAAGGTAACGATATCTTCACCTTTGCGAATATCTCCCTCTGGTTGTTCAGTGATATTGAGTTCTCCTTGGAGAAGATATATTTCATATTATAGTAGTTGATTGTGGAGTATGAGCCGATGACTTTTATAGAAACCGGCAGGTCGGTCAAGAAATCGATTCTTCCCGATGCCTGTATGTTGTTATAAACCTTTCCCACCTGTCCGTCCAGTATGAATTCCTTGGAATGGCGGTGCAGGTCGCGGAAATGAAGTCCCATGTATATCTGGTTCGATATGCTGGTCGATACAGCTGCACCAAGCTTGACCGTAAATGGCGGGTTCATGGTCACATCCAGGTTCAGCGTGTACGCGCTGTCCTGCTCGTTGTATATTGCATGCGGGATTATCGATTCAATGATTTCACCTGACAACAGGCTGTAATATCCTCTCTTGCACTCATTGTAGTCGAAACTTTCCCCATCTTTGTGGAACTCTCTTATTATATTTTTGCTTTGTTCCTCATTTACTCCGTTTACCACAATCTTGTTGAAACGGTATCGGGGTATGCGCTCCTTGAATGCCTTGCGTCTGTTCTGCAAAGTGTCAGAAATCTCTCTACGGGAAATTCTCTTTCTTATTGAATCAATATTTTCCATGGCATGCCTATAACCGGCCTCTGTAACTTCATCTATCTTATGGAAGTCGAGCAGGTTCACGTCTTTTACATCTATATCCAGTAGGACTCCTTTCTCTTCGGGTAAAGAGTAGTCGCTCTTGCCCATAACAAGGCTTACGGCCTGTCCCATGATATCTCTTTCCCCTGGGGGTAACTGCTGGTTGTCGCTCACAACGCTACCTATCATTATGTCGGGGTTGAAATCGCGTTCCATGACATCACGCGGGAAGTTGTTGTATATTCCTCCGTCGTACATGAGTACGCCGTCAACCTGTATCGGCTTGAAGAAGAACGGGTAACTCATGGAGGCGCGTACGGCATCACCAAGGTCGCCTTTAGAGAATATGACCTGTTTCTTGTTGTACACGTCGGCCGCCACGCAGCGGAACGGTATCATCAGGTTGTCGAAATCACCCTTGCATGCAGCATTCGATCCTGCGAATATTTCAAGGAATCCCAGGTTCATAGGTGCAGCTTTCACAAGGTTTATGGACGGCTTTACAATACGCAGGGAGTCCTTGATGTCAAAGTTGAGACGTATGATGTCGGGGACATCATTGTTCCTCTTGAAGTAAAACATATACTTCTGGTCCATTGTTCCAGTATACCAGCGCTGGAAATCATCGCTCTTCATCTTCTCTATCATCTCCTCGGGGGTGTATCCCATAGAGTAGAGTGCTGCAACAATGGCACCCATTGATGTTCCCGTTACATAATCTATTGGTATGTTGTTTTCTTCGAGTGCCTTTATCACACCAATGTGCGCCAAACCGCGTGCCCCTCCGCCGCTCATGACAAGTCCTACCTTCTGCGCTTGAAGCAAAGAAGGTAACAATATGATTGTAAGTAGTATTATGGCAAACCTTTTCATTGTTTTATGCGTATTTGCAGTTTTAAGGGCAAAAATATGAATATTTTACTGTAAATGGCAATCAAAACGATAGTTTAAGTGTTCAAAAGACCATTTTGTTCATTTTGAATACCAGGTATATTGGGAACATAAACAGTTGTAGCAGTGTCTGCACTGCTACAACTGTTTATACTTATGATGTGTGTTACTCGAATATCAGCTTACCGAACTGCTCCGGGCGATGGAAACTTGGTCCTTCCCATTCTATCGGGTTCCATGAGAGAAAATGCGGGGTGGGGAGCTCGTCACCGCACTTGTAGAAGTTTGCTGTCATCTCCTTGCCTTCAAAACTTGCAACCCCGCTGCGGAACAATGCTGTTGCCGGTATAACCTCTATTACGCTCCATGAGTGTTCGCCATGTCGCAGTTCAAAGGGCTCGGTTCCCAGTGACGGGGTGCGTTCTACGCTGTCAAGAACCTCTTTGCCGGCCGATTCCTTAGGGGCATCGGCCGGATGCCATGCGAGCAGAAGCTTGCCGGTGCAGGTGCATTCGAAGTTGTAGTAGTCGAGGTTGCCTTCGGGCGAAACGAAGAATTCCACACAAGGGTCGGTCCATGTACGGCCCTGGTCCTCGGTAACTGCAGCCTTTATGTCGTTCTCGGTAACAAGGAACTTTATGTATAGTTTGATGCCGTCATGGAATATTTTGAATGCAGCCTTGGGGCTGTAGGGGAACTCTGCGGGCCAGTTGCAGCAGTCGATTTGGTGCTCGGGAAGAGTGTCGAATATCTTTTCCAAGTCATTGGCCGGAATAATCCTGGGTACTTTGATGGTTTTCATGTTCTGTTAGTTATAGTTGAAGTGCGAATATATATTAAAAATGGGATATTTGCAGTAATGATATGTTTTTTTTGCTTTTTTTACCGTCTGTTGTAACAAATTCGCTTTTTGTTCGTCTTTAGTATGAAAAGGAATTACACAAACAGGATAGAGTGACACACACGGAGTTTAAAAAAAGGTTCATGCCATTGCAGAAGATGCTGTATCGCGAGGCATACAGGATGCTTTGCGACAGGTTCGAGGCAGAGGATGCCGTGCAGAACCTCTATCTTAAAATGTGGGGACATAAGGAGCAACTTGATAATTTGCTGGCTCCCGAGGCATATTGCCTCAGATTGCTCAAGAACATATGCATTGACAGGTGGCGGGCGATAAGGTTGCATCAGGAGGATAATGTTCCGGTTGATGACATTATTGAGGGTGGCGCCTCGCCCGATATTGAACATTGCGAAGCAAAGGAGTTTCTCGAACATTTCCTTGCCGGTCTTCCCGGGCAGCACCGGCGGGTGATGATGATGCAGATGCAAGGGTGCAGCTTTGATGAGATAGCAGATGTTACAGGTCTGTCGGCTGTTAATGTGAGAGTGATAATATCACGCATAAGAAAGAAATTCAGGGAGTCATATTATAAATAAGGTGTTTGATTATGGATGAAAAAAGATTGAAGGAGATGATGGAATGCTTTTTCGATGCGGAGCTTACCGCAGAAGAAGAGCGCGCATTGTATCGTTGGCTTCGTGAGAATGATGTTCCTGCTGAACTCCGCAAGGATAAGGAGGCAATAATCGCACTTTGCAGCGTGGATGCCGATATAGCTTTGCCGGCCGGTGCAGTACAGCGTCTTGAGACAATGCTAGACGGGCTCGCCGAGGAACAGAAACTCCTTGTGTCCGATGCCGGGTGTATCGCCGGTGAGGGAATACGCCGTTTCAAGATACCTCGCCCGGTTATAAGGGTCGCAGTTGCAGCAGCGGTGCTTCTTGCCATTTTTATGGCTATTCCCGTATATGACAATGCCGGTGGGCAAACCGATGTACCTAACGCTTGTATGGCAGAACTTCCCGAAGAGGACACCTTTGACAATCCCGAGGATGCCATGCGCTGTTTCAAGGTCGCATGTGGTGATATGCTGCTTGCCATGAATGCAGTACGGAACAATACTTGTGAAATAGGGGATGTGCTTGAAAAAACGATAAATCCCCATGTGAAATTATTAAGATTAATGGATAACAATTAAGATATGAAACGGTATTTTTTTACAGCCATAGTATCGCTTATGCTGTTCGCGGTATCTTTTGCAAATGGAACAGAGAATCTTCCGCAGACAAAGAGTAAGAGCGAGATAGAAGTGTACATGCAGAACCTTTCAAAAATTAAATCAAGCGAGATAAATTATGCATACATATCCACTGCCATGTTCAAACAGATGTTTGCAATGGTTGGGGCCAATGTGAGTCTGGGTGTAAAGTCGGGTGGTAATGTGAGTCTGGAAACCTTTCCTAATCCATTGGCTTCGATAAAGAGCATGCGCCGCTTTGCTACAACTGGAAGCAAGGGCTACAAACTGTTGCACGGTGCATTGTATGGGTTTCTGCAGGAGAATGAGAGTGTCATGGGAATGGAACTCATGGCTCTGAACCGGGAAGACGGAACTCTCAGGGTAATATACAGCGATTCGGCCAGCCTCCTTGTAATAAATGATGATGGTGATGAACTGGCAGTTGTGTTCATTGCTGGATTGTCATACGAAAATTTCATCATCATGAGTGATGGCGGATTTGATTTTGATTTTGGGTTTTAAAAATAATGAGTTATGAAAAGGACAATATATGTTATAATGGCATTCCTGTTCGCTGCCGGTGTGCAGGCACAGGTTGTCGATCATAAAGGACTTGATGCCTTTATTGATGAACTGAAAAAACTAAATGGCGAGCATGTCGAGTGCACTTGGGATAGTCATGACAAGTTAGCGACTGAGGATTCGGAGGCGTCCTCCGCTCATCTGGAGTTCCTGCCCGATATGTTGAATATAAGTGTAGGTGGCATGGATTTCGAGTTGGCCAGTATCTGCAAGTCCGATACTACTTTTCGCTTCGTGGTTGCCAATTCTAATGACGATGTCGGGTACATGATGATATGTGCCGTTCTTGACAAGTACGAGGCTGTCGACAACGAAGAATTCTTCGGTATTCCGCTTATGGCCAACAATCGCGAGGATGGGGAGCAACAGATTGTGTATATGGGTGGGCGTCATACGCTTATCATAAGTGACGACGGTGAGGATATCTCGGTATTATACGGAACATTCAACCTTATGGAGTGTTTGCAGAACTTGTTGGGAAGGATGCCGCTTGTGGGTGATGCGGATGTGGAGATGCTGGGCGGAATTAATTTCAGCGTCAGCGTTGACGACAAGGCGGCGCTGGATAAATCGCCGGGTTATCCGGGTGCCTCTCCAGAGGAAATAATGAGGTTTGCACGGGAAATTGCAGATGATAACGTTGCTTGCCTTGAAAGCCGTACCCGAAATGCCGGGAGTGACGGGGAGCGCGAAGAACATGCAGCTATGGTCGCAGAATTCAAGTCGGAAAAGGAAGAGAATCTTGAAGAGCTTAAAAAGAAACTCGATGAACTTGAAGGCCCGGAATTCATTGAGATAATCCCTGGAACTGATGAGTATTATGTGGCAATCCCTAAAGTGTCACCAGAACTTGAAGCGGCTATGAAGCCCTATGCCAAGAGCGGCATATACGACTGGATAAACAGCACGGGATTCGGCAGTGGTGCGAAAAAGGGAAGCGTGGACCAGGTTTCATGCATCGTGACACCGCATGACATAGCAAGGGAGTATGTGATAAGGAATCTGCCGCGTGACAGGTGGTATGACGATGGCTTTACTGCCGAATACAAGGAACTTGCAGCGAGGGAGTATCAGGGCGGTACACCGGCGGTGCTATACCGTTTCTCTCATAATGAACAGGGGTACAACGATATGTTGAGTGATCTTGGATGGATATTCGGCCTTGAACCCGGGGAAAAGCATTGGAATCTTGAGGTGACGCAACGCAGCGAGAATAACGGCAAGCGTTTTGTGCAGTTGTGGGGCGAAGGCGGGGTGCTCGTGTGTCTATTCGATTCTCCGGCCGAGAAGTATTGCCATTTCAGTGTCATTGTCGGTGGCGTGAGTGGCTTCGAGAAAGCTGTAAACGAGTATTTTTTCGGCGGCGAACGGGATTTTGCAAATAAATGCAACATAATAATCGACAGTAATTTCAGTGACAATACCTATGGCATACATTTTACTGCGGACGATTATTTCTACGCAGGAAAGATGTATGGGAACGGAGTTCATGTGGACTTCGGTTATGCAAGAATGTTTACAGGAGTTGAATAAAATAAAAGAACAACAATAAAATAACATTACAATGAAAAGGAACATTTTACTTACACTCGTGCTTGCAATGGCAGGCGTTTCATTCATGATGGCGCAGACAACTGCGCTGGTTGTATACGAAGGCGGTTACTTTGTCAAGGACGGCAATGAGTGGACCGAGTACCGGCCGGCCGACAAGGCCGGGAGATGGTCGGCCTACAAGCAATACAAGGAGGACGATACGTTCTATTATCTCAAGAACCGGACCTGCCTGCTTGCCATTCCCAAATTGAGTGCCGACAAGATATTCATCAAACGCGACAAGAAAGGGGAATGGAAGATTGTTTACAACACTATAGACGTGCATCACCAGTGTGTCGACAAGGATGGGCTTTTCTATTGCTATCAGGACGGCCGTGGACGGGAGCATAACGGCTATTATGTGCGCAGGGACAATGGTGTGTGGCTTGAGTATGCCCCGGGAAAGAAGCGCGGCGTGTGGGCCGAGTTCAAGCAGGTTGGTGAGGATAAGGACTATTTCATTGTGGAAAGCACACAGAATATTGTGAAGATTCCCAAGAAACCGTCATTGAACTTTGTGATTACAAAACCCGGTAACAACAGCTGGAGAGGCGGTTACACAACCAAGGCCATATATGACCGTTCTGCGGCCTACATGTACAATTTCTGTTTCGAGAACTATGCGGCAGGCAAGAATGACGATTACAGGAAGGGTGCGCGAATAAGCCTCGACAACAAATGCAACATTCAGGTTGCATTCGATGGCAAGCATTACGATTTTGTATATACAAACATCGAACTTGTTGGCAGCAATGGTAAGGAGGCTGTTCTTGTCACAATAAACAAGGACAATAGAGTGTGGTTGTACGACGGCAGTGCCAAAATTGAATGCAAGTCGATAGGCAAGGGTATGAAGGGTATGCTTTTCCTTGGAGTTCGCGGCAATGAATACAGGAAAATTGCCGAGCAACTGAAAGTGGGCACATTCAGGTTATGACCCGTCATTGCAATGACGGGGGAGGTCCCGGAAGTGAAAAATGATTTGAACCCCGAAAGTTGGATAAAAACTTTCGGGGTTCAAATTTACCATCATACAGGTACTGGTTTTCCCTCAACCATTACAGCCCTTTCGCCATTGAAAATGTGCAGCCTTAGGTTCTCCATTATATGCCGTATGGCAAGTTGTGCCCTGACAGAGTTGCCTGCGGCATCTATTGGCGGCGAGAAAGCGGCGATACCGAAGATGCCGGGAAGTACACCTATGATACCGCCGCCCACGCCAGACTTGGCCGGTATGCCACAACTGAACATCCAGTCACCCGTGCGCTCGTAGAATCCTACCGATGCCATCAGTGATGTGATTCTGCTTGCCATTGTGGCCGGGAATACTCTCTTGCCGGTTATTGGGTTATATCCGCCGCAGGCTATGGTGGCAGCCATTATTGAGAGCTGTCTGGCAGTGACACCCAATGAACATTGACGCGTGTACAGGTCGAGCGACATGTCGGGCTCGTCATAGATACGGTCGTAGCTCTTGAGCAGCCATGCTATTGCGCGGTTGTTGTGGTTACTTACACTCTCCGACCTGTACAGTTCGTCGATGAGATGAACCTCACTGCCACACAGTTCTGCGATATTCTGTTGAATAGCCTCCCACTTCCCGCAGCTGTTGCCCACAGGACGCACCATGCTTACGGCGGATATGGCTCCGGCATTTACCAAAGGGGTAGAAGGATGCTCGTTCTCGAGCAGGATTGCCAGTATAGAGTTGAACGGCATGCCCGTGGCATCGGCGCCAATCATATCGAGCAGCGTCTCCGACCCGTAATCCTTGAGTACAAGTGCGGCCGTGGCAACCTTTGAAATCGATTCAATCCCAAATACTTGGTCGCTGTCACCGACGGTTATTGTCTCGCCGTCGGGCAAGCATACTGCTATCCCGAAAAGGTCGCTGTCGACATTGGCGAGGTAAGGTATATAGTCGGCATTCTTTCCCTCCTTGTTGTTTCTGAAACTGATATATGCCTCGTTGACGGCAATCTTCAGTTCCTCTCTCGTAATCCTTCTATCCCTGTTCATGGTTTTATATCTTTCTTGTTGTACTTGTATGGTTTCGCTATCATCCCTTGCCGGTGTGGGTGTACACGGTGCCTTTGACCTTGATGTTGCTTTCTATGCTCAAGCGCGAAGGCGTAGGGTATTGGAGTTTGTCAAGTTCGGCAACTACATCCTTTATGTCACCGAGCAGTTGGTCGGCCATGTCGCGGCTGAATCCCTGGCGTACTACAATACGCATGACAATTGTCTCTTCCAAGGTTGCCGGTAGGGTATAGGCCGGTACCATCCAACCGTTCTGCTTTAGTTTGTCCTGCAAGTCGTAGAGAGTCCATTTGCACTGCTTGGAATACTCCTTCTTCATCTCCCAAATGAATAGCGGATTGGTTACCTCTGTGCTGTAGTTCTTGAACGGCTTCATCTTTTCAATCTCATCATGCAGATATTTGGTAATTTCCATTGCATTGTGCTGTATGGCTTTGTAGCCTTCGAATCCCAGGCGTATGAACTGGTAATACTGTCCAAGTATCTGTGCTGCCGGACGCGAGAAATTCAAGCCTACTTGTGTAACCTCGGCTCCAAGGTAATTTACACTGAACGACATGCTGTCGGGCAGGAATTTCTTGTCCTTCCAAACGACCCATCCGAGTCCGGGGTATACAAGACCGTACTTGTGGCCGCTGGTGCTTATTGACAATACCCATTTCAGTCGGAAATCCCATTCGACCTCAGGCTTGAGGAACGGCATTATGAAGCCGCCCGATGCCGCGTCTACATGGATGGGTATGTCGTAACCGGTTTTACTGTTGTATTCGTCGAGTGCTTCGTTCAGTGCCTTTACATCGTCGTTGAGACCGGTCCAGGTGACACCCATGATTGGAACTACGCATATCGTATTCTCGTCACACATTGAAATGGCCTCCTTCGGGCATAATGTCAGCTTTTCGGCAGTCAACGGTACAGTACGCATCTCAATCTGCCATAGTTGTGCAAATTTCTCCCAAACGACCTGGTAGGCCGATGAAATTACGAAATTCGGCTTGTCGTATGGTTTACCGGCAGCCATACGGCGTTTCTTCCAGCGTTGCCATGCTGCAACGCCGCCAAGCATGCAGGCTTCGCTGGAGCCTATTCCCAATGCTCCGGCTTTCCATTTGGCCTGCTCGGGAGTGTTCCACAGGTTGGCTATGATATTGATACACTTGGCGCACATTACGGCTACACGCGGGTACTCGGTTTCGTCAATGTAGTTAATGTCAATGGCATCGTTCATCAGCTTTGTGGCATAAGGGTCCATGTACGTAGTAACAAACGTTGCGAGGTTCAAGCGCGGCTGCGTCTGGGCTATAGTCTCATCCTTTACCATCCTGTATGCGATTTCAGGTGTGGTGGGGTGTTGAGGAATCTTGTCCGATGGGGCGCTTTTTAACATCTCCTCTGAGCCGAATACCGATGTGGTTACGGTCATTTTACAATCTTCATGGTTCATTTCTTTACAATTTAAAAGGTTTATACTTGAATTGTTGGTTGTAGAGGTGAAACATGGCAAGGCGTGAAAGAGTTCATGATTTTATCTTTTTTATGAAGTCGGAACTTTCTGCCTTGCTGGTTTGTTATACATGCATGGATTTAAAATTTGTGTTATGAAAATGATAAATACAGGTAAGGGGTATATTTCAGTGTATGCCCTGTTTGGAATATGGTCGGTGTCGGCACTGACTTCGTTGCCCGGGCTGGCGGTGTCTCCAATTTCCGAGGATTTGGCAAGGATATTCCCGGCTGCGACGGAACTCGAAATTCAGATGCTTACTACATTACCCTCATTACTGATAATACCGTTTATATTATTGGCGGGTTATATAAGTGATAGGATGGGCTATATAAGATTGCTTTACATAGGATTATCCCTTTTTCTATTAAGCGGAATCCTCTATTTCGTGTGTGGCAATATTGGCCAGTTGCTCGTAGTGAGTGCTATGCTTGGCGTGGGAGCCGGAATCATAGTACCTCTTTCTACAGCTCTTGTCTCAAAATTCTTTGTCGGTGAGGAACGTACCAGACAATACGGGTACGTGTCTGCCATAACTAACATAGCGCTTGTGGTTGCAACTGCCGTTACGGGTTGGTTGGCCGATATACAATGGCGCCTGCCTTTCCTTGTGTATCTGCTGCCTTTGGTGTCGATACTTCTTGTACCGGCAATGAACAGAAATGCCAAAAGATTGAACAATTCTGCGGAGGAGCATGTCTCACTCCAGTCTGGCGGAACAGTTTGTTACAAGAGGCTGTGCAAATACATGTTCTATTATCTTTTTATAACGTATCTTGTGATGGTCGTGAGCATAAACCTACCGTTCCTGTTGGGGCATTATGGCTATGACAGCGCAGTTTCGGGTACGGTGACTTCGCTTTTTTTCCTTGCCATGATGTTGCCGGGGCTATTTATCAACCGCATATTGGCACTACTTGGCCGTAATGTGCTGTATTGGGCTCTTTTCCTTATTGCGTTGGGGCTGCTCGATGTGTTTCTCAACAGTTCCATGATATTTGTGGTCATAGGGTGTATAGCTGCTGGATTCGGTTATGGAATGGCACAGCCTTATATATACGATAGGGCTTCGCTACTTGCATCTCCGGGGCGTGTCACATACGTGATGGCTCTTGTTATGGTAATGAATTATGTGGCAATAGTGGTTTCTCCGTTTGTTGTGGAAGCTGTGCAATGGCTGTTTGACATGACTGGTGACCGATCACCCTTCTTGTTGAACGCAATAGCTGCTGCGCTCGCATTGGCAGCACTTCTTCTGCGCAAATCGGTTGTCTCTAAACATTAATTCTAGCGCCCCCGAATATGAACAACTATACAAAAGGTTCTTTGGCCCTGTTTTGCGCAAGGGTAGTGAGCGGGTTGAACGTCAATGTCATGGGTTATCTTCTTCCTTTGTGGATAGCGCCTT
Source organism: Bacteroidaceae bacterium (assembly GCA_017547205.1). GTDB lineage: Bacteria > Bacteroidota > Bacteroidia > Bacteroidales > Bacteroidaceae > HGM04593. The sequence continues at coordinate 14,686 of JAFYQH010000057.1, forward strand.
TGTCGTGTGTTACCCTAAGACTATTGTTCGGAACTGCTGTATTTCTTATTTTCGGAATTTACACGAAGCCCGAAAACGTGTCAATGCGCGATAAACTTGTACTTATGGCTTTGGGCGGTATTGGCATTTTCGGATATATGTCCATGTTTGCGTTGAGCATAAGCTATACTACACCCGTCAATTTTGCCATTTTTAATGCCATGCAACCCTTGTGGGTGGTTATTATTTCGGCTGTCATCTATCGAGAGAGCGTCGGTTACCGCAAATTGCTAGGGCTGGCCGTGGGCTTTGCAGGGGCATTGTTCTGCATTTTGTCCGAACCTGCTGGACACACGGCCAGTAACCCTTTGTTGGGTAATATGTTGGCTGTGGCTGCTTCAATCATTTATGCAGTGTATCTGGTTCTTTCGGCAAAGTTTGCAGGCCGCTTTGCCAGCACTACGATATTGCGTTACACATTCACGTCGGCTGCAGTTGTCGCATCTTTGGCTACACTCATTTTCGGTTTCGATGCTCCCATGTTCGACGGTGGGTTCAAGCTATTGCCTTCTGTGTTGCTGGCATTCGTACTGCTCTTTCCTACAGTGCTTACATATTTTCTCATCCCGATAGGGCTTAAGTATCTCAGCAGTGCGGTTGTGGCACTTTACGGCTATGTCACTCTCATTGTGGCTGCAATAGTCTCGTTCATAATGGGAATCGACAAATTTGAACCAGTGATATTGCTGTCGTTGTCCCTGATTGGGGCAAGCATATATCTTGTGGGCGTTTCCGATGAACATGCAAACCATAAATGAATGGTGTAAGTGATAAATTTGTTTATATTTATAAGGTGTTTTACGGAAATAATGATTAATTTTACACGATTTTGCAGGCGTGTAGCCGATTTATTGTAAATTATCATTATTTCTATCGATGAAGAGAATATTTTTATTGTTAATGTGTGTGTGTGTGTTGTTTTCTGCCTATGCAGCGCCGGCATACCGCAAGCCATTCAAGGCAAAGCAGTCCGATGGAACAGAACTTTCCGTTGTTCTTGCCGGTGACGAGTCGTTCCACTATCTTATGACGCTTGACGGCAAGCCGCTTGTCAAGGAGGTGAACGGAGACTATGTGTATGCAACATTCTCCGATGAGGGCCGTTTCGTTTCGACCAAGATGCTTGCCCACAACAAGGGAATGCGCGGGTTGGTTGAAGAAAGCATGCTTTCAACAATTGATTACGGGCAAATGAAAACATCAATGAACAGTGCTGCTAAAGCACGTTCAGCAACTTACAAGGCTGCTGTACAGAAGGCCGGTTCGCAGATAAAGCCTGAAGGTGATGTGAATGTAGCTGTGGTGCTCGTGCAGTTCAAGGATGTGAAGTTTACATACACTAAGGAGGATATAAACAACCTCTTGAATACAGAAGGTTATAAATTGGAGAATCCTTTTGCCGAGAGTGTAGGAAGTGCGCGCGATTACTTCCTTGCCCAGTCCGACGGCAAATTCCGTCCTAATTTCATAGTAACTGATATTGTTACTCTCGACTACGATATGTCGTACTATGGCGGTAATGATTCGAATGACAATGACCTTAGAGCTAGTTATGCTGTAAAGCATGGTATACAAAAAGCTGACGCAACATTCGACTTCTCAAAGTGTGACAATAATGGTGATGGAGAGGTTGAGTTCATATATTGTATATATGCCGGATATTCCGAGTCTTATGGTGCGAGTGAGAATACCATATGGCCGCACCAATGGGTGTTGGCTGCTGAAGCGGGCTCAGTTATTGTAGATGGTGTAAAGTGCAATACCTATGCCTGTAGTGGTGAGCTCGTATATAACGAAGATAGCGAACCTCAAATTGGCAAGGTACGTGCCGGTATAGGTCTTATTTGCCATGAGTTCTCTCATTGCCTGGGCTTGCACGATATATATGACACGACTTACGAGAGCGGAAACTGGGGTATGGATTATTGGGATGTCATGGACCAGGGCAATTATGCGGCAGAAGGTTATGTTCCGGTAGGATATAGTGCATATCAGAGAGACTTCTGCGGCTGGAGAGACCTTGTTGTGATTAACGGGAAAGGTGACTATTCAATGGAACCTCTTACTCGCGGTGGTGTAGGATACAAGGTTGTGAACGATGCCAATACTGACGAGTATTATATACTCGAGAATAGGAAGTGTGAAGGTTGGGATACATACCTATTCAATGAGGGTATGCTTGTGATACATGTCGATTATCTCAAGTCTGCATGGGACAACAATACTATCAATAATACAGCAGGGCATCCTAGATATACATTGATTCCTGCTGACGGTGAACTTGCAGTGTATGGTGAGGTTGAAGTTAATGAGTTTGTGGCTAGTCTCAAGGGTGATGTATGGCCCGGTACAAGCGGCAATACGGAGCTTACAAATACATCTACACCTGCAGCCAAAGTCTATAAAGGCGGTTATATGAACAAGCCTATCCGCGATATTCAGTATAAGAATAGTGTGATATCGTTCAACTTCATGGGCGGTATGTTCGAGTCTTCTCCTGTAGTTCTGCCGGCAACAGAGGTTGGCGAGAATTCTTTCGTTGCCAACTGGGATACTGTTGAAGGTGCCAGTGAGTATGTTGTTGAACTAAGCAGGGCTATCGAAACAGGAGATGGTGCTGGTGAATCTGTAATGTTGTTAAGCGAAGATTTTCTGGGATGTTCTTCAACGAATCAGGATGTTTCTTCCAAAATCAACAACTATACATCGAAAAACGGTTGGTCAGGAAGCAATATATACAGTGAAGGCGGTGTACTGCGTGTGGGTGCATCTAAAAGTTCCGGTTGGGTAAAGACGCCGGTGACTAATGCCGAAGGTACTGTTACCCTGGCTTTTGAAACCGCTCTGTATAATTCCGCTGACCAGGGTGTTCTCCTGACAGTTTCTATTGTAGATGCTAATGGCAACGTAGTTGCTTCTGCCAATTATGAACCGACCGGTTCGTATGTGAAATATGAGATTACAGCTGTGGTTAATGGTGATTTCCAAGTTGAATTCAATACGTCGGGCAGCGCAGGCAAGAAGCGTGCCAATATAGACAACATAACTGTTTCTATAGCAAGTTCTGTCGCTTCTGAAGTGTTGGCGACTATAGTTACAGGTGATACAAGCTATAGGTTTGATGGTCTTGATGCAGGTGTCAGCTATCGTTATCGTGTAAAGGCGAGGGATTCTCATGGAGAATCAAGTTTCTCGCAGTACCAGCCTGTTACAATGTTCCCCACATCCATTGGTGATGTAGTTGCAGATAATGGTGTTGTTGACGTGTTTACCCTTACCGGTGTTAAGGTTTACGGCGGCAAGGCCGAGTCTATGCCGCAGCTTGAGAAGGGTGTATATATCCTCAAGAATGGCTCTGCAGTGAAGAAAATCATAGTAGAGTAGTATAAAAATCACTTCTGCATAAAAAAAGCCGCCTTTGGGCGGCTTTTTTTATGCAGAATTCTTTGTATTGTTCGTTATTTGCTCGATAATACGCGGCTTCAGGTGCATGTTAGTGTTGTCTTATATATACTCTTTACTCGCATTCCTGAATCCTTTATTAAATATGAAGGGGAGTCTTTGCAAGATGATATAAGCAAGGTGGTGAACATTGTAAGGTGGAGTGCAGCTTCGTGTTATTTCTTTCTTTTCACCAAATGTTTCATTTCATGGCGACAGGTTGGTGTTCCTTTGTGTTTATATTGTGATAGATGTTAAAAGCATTGCAACAGGTCGCTTTTCGCCCTTTTTGACGTTAGTTTTCTGGATTATGGATGTCCATAATGCATATTTTTCTGTATAACTTTTTGATTTTCAGCAAATTCGGTGTTTAAATCCTCTTTGAGAATGCGATATTTTTTATAAATCCGTATAATTGCCCTGAATTCTGCAATAATTTTAAATATAACGGTAAAAAGGCTGTTTTTCCAGTTTAAATAAGTATGCAAAAACTAAATTATTTATAAATATTCGTAAAATTGTACTCTTTTTGGTTGATTGTTATTGTTTACAAATGTATAACATTTGTAAACAAGGGTGTTTTTTTGATTGGTTTTTGTTGGGTGAGTTTTCGTATTTATTCTTGTAAATTACATATTTGGTGGTTGTGCTTGATGGCTGTCATGCTTTGGGCTGTGGTTATTAACAGCCTGTTATCAACAGTGTTAAAAGTATTATGCAGTTTTTATTCGGTTTGAAAATTAAAACAATAAGTTATTGAAAACCAATAATAAGAATGTATTGTATTATCGTATTTCTTGCATGTTATGTCATAGAATGGCGTGCGTTTCTATTGAAAATTGCATAAAAACAGTGTTTGTGTTCACGTAAGTGTTGGTTTATCAGTCTCTTGTGTAGAAAATATGATTTAAATTATAGGTTTATCACGTTTGTGGCTCTTGTGTAGCTGTCGTATTCGATGCAACTATGGCGTGTTGTGTGTTGCTTCTCTTGTGACAATTTGTATATTGCTTTGTTTTTATAACATTGTAAAATATGTTGTTTTGAATGTTGGTGTTTTTTGATTTGCATGGGTTGTTTTTTTGTCTTATATTTGTAGTGTTGAATGTGGACACATTTGTAAATTACAAAAACTGCATAATTTTATGAGTGAACGTGACAGGATAGAGTTGTTGATGAAGTGCTACGAGTTGACGCCTTCTCAATTTGCAGACAGGACGGGTATCCAGCGTGCATCCGTATCCCACATCATAAGCGGGCGAAATAAACCCAGTCTCGAGGTTATGCTCAAGATTTATGATGCATTTCCGGGTTTGGATATGAAATGGCTTATGACGGGTGTGGGCGATGAACCGGTTGGCAATGGGGCTGAAAGCGCGGTGGCGGGCGGCTTGTTCAAGAACGAGGTTGTTGCGCAATCTCCTGCCGAGCCTGTTGTTGCGCAAGAACTCCCCATGGTTGCCAAGATACCTGCAAGGCCTGCAGTGTCACAGCAGGATTCTTTGTATTCCAGTCCTGTAGCGGCAAAACAGCCCCGCAAGCAACAGGTGCGCTCTCAATCCGATGTACAGCCTGTGCAGCGCAGGATAAAGGAAGTGCGTATATTCTACACTGATGGAACATATGAAACCCTGGTGCCGGAGAAATGAGCCCGGCGGCCTTTCCGGTATTTCTGGGTTTTCTATAGAATGGTAGGTTCGATTTTCAATATTAATCCTCTCCTTTTGCATTTGGAGCAATTTTATACTATCTTCGCGCATATAGTATAAGGTAATTCATTTAGAACAATAATTTATGAAAAAAGTTCTTGTCGATTTGACAGTAAAGGAGGTGAAACGTGCCAATGACAATTGCGTCCTGCTGGTCATGGGCTGTGACAAGCCTCTTCCCGAGACGCTTCCGGGGCAGTTTGCCGAGTTGCGTGTGGACGGTGTGCCTACGGTGATGCTTCGCCGTCCGATTTCAGTTCATAGTTTCGATGCCGTTAAGAACGAGGTCGGTTTTCTCGTGCAGCTTGTCGGTGACGGAACCCGTTGGTTGTGTTCGTTGAAGTCCGGTGACAAGGTGAACACTCTTATGCCGTTGGGCAATGGCTTTACATTGCCCGAGGCAGCAGGAAAGAAGTATCTTCTTGTCGGTGGTGGTGTGGGTTCTGCTCCATTGTATTATCTGGCCCAGGAACTCAAGGCGCGTGGCTGTGACTTTACAATCCTTATAGGTGCCCGCTCGGCTAAGGATCTCTACCTGCGTGAGGCTTACGAGGCACTTGGCCGTGTGGAATACACGACCGAGGACGGCTCGTTGGGCGAAAAGGGGTATGTAACCAATCATACTGTTCTTAATAATGGTTTTGACCATATTTATACATGTGGTCCCAAGCCCATGATGGTTGCTGTGGCAAAATATGCCCGTGCCAGCAATATTGGCTGTGAGGTCTCTTTGGAAAACAAGATGGCTTGTGGCCTGGGAGCGTGTCTCTGCTGTGTAGAGGATACAAAAGAGGGGCACAGGTGTGTTTGTACAGATGGTCCGGTATTTTCAATAGATGAACTGAAATGGTAAAGACAGATATAAAATTAGGCGGTCTGGATCTTAAGAATCCGGTTCTTACCGCATCGGGAACTTTCGGCTATGGTCTTGAGTTCGCCGACTTTGTGGACTTGAACAAGTTGGGCGGTTTTATTGTGAAGGGAACAACCTTGCATCATCGCGAAGGAAATGCGTACCCCCGCAGCGCCGAGACTCCTATGGGTATGCTCAATGCCGTGGGTCTGCAGAACAAGGGCGTAGATTATTTTGCGCAGAATATTTATCCCCAGTTGAAGGATCTTGATACAAATGTCATTGTAAACGTTTCAGGGGCATGTATCGAGGATTATGTGGAATGTGCCGAGAAAGTGGCTGCACTGGAGAATATACCTGCCATAGAGCTTAATATCTCCTGTCCTAACGTAAAGCAGGGAGGTATGGCCTTCGGTGTACAGGCTGCTTCTGCGGCCGAGGTTGTTTCTGCAGTACGCAAGGCTTATCCCAAGACCCTTATCGTGAAGTTGTCTCCGAACGTGACCGATATTACTGAGATAGCCCGTGCCGTGGAAGGTGCCGGTGCCGACAGTGTTTCACTTATAAATACTCTGTTGGGTATGGCTATCGATTCCGAGAGACGCCGTCCTGTACTTTCTACAATTACCGGCGGTATGAGCGGCCCTGCAGTCAAGCCAATAGCCCTTCGCATGGTGTGGCAGGTGGCCAAAGCTGTCAAGATACCTGTGGTAGGTATCGGTGGCATAACTACAGGTGCCGATGCCATTGAGTTCCTGCTTGCCGGTGCTTCTGCCATTGAGGTCGGTACGGCGAACTTTATGAATCCTGCCGTTACTGGTGAAATAGTTGATTATATCGAAGATTATCTTGTTCGTCACAAGATGGATTCTGTAACAGACCTGATCGGTGCCCTTGAAGTCTAAAACATTGTTTTTTGTAAATAGAAAAGGGAGATTCACTTTTTTGTGAACTCCCTTTTCTGCTGTTTATGTTTGTATATACAAATGTAATATGTAAATTGTTTTCTTTTTACTTCAATAAGTCGGGACGCAACAGTTTTGTTCTCTCCAGTGACTGCTCAAATTCCCATTGGCGTATCTTTGCCTCATGTCCCGACAGTAGAACGTCTGGTACTTTCCATCCGTTGTACTCTGCAGGGCGTGTATAAACGGGTGCTGCCAGCAAATTGTCCTGGAATGAGTCGCTTAGAGCCGATGTTTCGTCCGAAATTACGCCCGGGATTAGGCGAATAACTGCATCACAAATTACCTCAACTGCCAATTCGCCACCGGTCAGTACGTAGTCTCCAATACTTATTTCTTTGGTAATCAAGTGTTCGCGTATTCTGTGGTCAATTCCCTTGTAATGTCCGCACAAAAATATCAAATTCTGCTTCATCGAGAGTGAATTTGCCATTGGTTGGTCGAAAACCTGTCCGTCAGGTGTTGTGTATATCACCTCATCGTACTCTCTTTGGGACTTGAGATGCTTTATACAGTTGTCAATAGGCTCTATTTTCATTACAAGTCCAGCGCATCCACCAAATGGGTAATCATCGGTCTTTCTATGCTTATCAGTTGTATAATCACGTAAATTATGTAAATAAATTTCGGCATACCCGTTGCGTTGTGCACGGCCCATTATCGATGAATTGAAAAAGCTTTCCATCATCTCAGGAAAAGTTGTAATGATGTCAACACGCATATTGAATATAGTTTTGTAAATTGTTCTTTTTGTTAAAATTATCTGTTTCTTTCGTGTTGCGAAGATAGTGATTTTATTTGATAGCCTTATAATCATTTTACATCAAACTTGATTTGTTGCTATCGCACAACCCGCATCAATGATGGTCAGTGCATAGAATTCGTCTATTTGAATTCACTATAAAGAGTTTTCCTATGAAATCATTTTTAAGGCCGTTTAAACCGCTTTTAAGGAGTTTTTGCTTTAAAAGGCGGTTTAATGCGCTCTGAGAGCTTAATAATATTTAAAATTTTTGCCAATTCGGCCTATTTTGAGTAATTTAGCAGTGCATATATATAAATAAGGTGTAAATAACACGGCAATAACTTTAATTTATAATATTTATTCAGATGATCGAAAACGACAGAATTATTAAGGTCAATGTAGAGGAAGAGATGCGCTCTTCATATATTGACTACTCTATGTCGGTAATTGTGGCGCGAGCTTTGCCCGATGTGAGGGACGGATTGAAGCCTGTTCATCGCCGTATTCTCTATGGCATGATGGAACTTGGAAACACATCGGACAAACCATACAAGAAGTCGGCCCGTACTGTAGGTGACGTACTCGGTAAGTATCACCCTCACGGTGACTCATCGGTGTATGGTGCTTTGGTACGTATGGCCCAGGATTGGGTAATGCGTTATCCGCTCATTGACGGACAAGGAAACTTCGGTTCTATTGACGGTGACTCTCCCGCAGCGATGCGTTATACCGAGGCCCGTCTGCACAAGATTGGCGAGGAACTTGCTCAGGACCTCTATAAGGAGACTGTGGACTTCCAGCCCAACTACAACGACGAATTTGTTGAGCCTACGGTAATGCCGACACGAATACCCAATCTGCTTGTAAACGGTTCGTCCGGTATAGCAGTGGGTATGGCTACAAATATCCCTACACATAACCTGAATGAGGTTCTTGATGCATGCGTGGCATATATCGACAATCCGGATATTGATACCGACGGTCTGATGGAGCATGTGAAGGCTCCCGATTTCCCTACTGGATGTGACATCTTCGGCCTTAACGGTGTACGCGAAGCTTACGAGACCGGTCGTGGTCGTGTAATAATGCGCGCCGTTGCCGAAATCGAGTCGGGTACACACGACAAGATTGTCGTGACTGCAATTCCTTATAATGTAAATAAGGAGGAGCTTATCAAGGACATTGCTTCAATGGTCAATGAGAAGAAGATCGACGGAATCTCAAACATCAACGACGAATCCGACCAGTCAGGTATGCGTATCGTCATAGACGTGAAGCGCGACGCCAATGCCAACGTAATTCTCAATAAACTCTACAAGATGAGTTCGTTGCAGACATCGTTCAGCGTCAACTGTATCGCACTTGTCGGTGGCCGTCCGAAGCTTCTTTCATTGAAAGAGTGCATCGGTTGTTTCGTTGAGCACCGTCACGAGGTTGTCATACGCCGTACAAAGTACGAGTTGCGCAAGGCCGAGGAGCGTGCACATATTGTAGAGGGACTCATCATTGCATCGGACAATATCGATGAAGTGGTACGTCTTATCAAGGCTGCCAAGTCCCCCGCCGATGCAAGGTTGGCTCTTATCGAGCGTTTCAACCTCACTGAGGTCCAGGCTGCTGCAATCGTGGAGATGCGTCTTGCACAGCTCACCGGTATCCAGCAGGACAAACTGCATGCCGAGTACGAGGAACTCATGCGCAAGATCGAATACTACAATGCAATCCTTACCGATGAGGAACTTTGCAAGAAGGTCATCAAGGACGAGCTGTACGAGATCAAGGAGAAGTATGGCGACGAGCGCCGTTGCAAGATTGACTACAGTGCATCGAGCGATTTCAACCCCGAGGACTTCTATGCCGATGACGAGATGGTCATTACAATTTCGCATATGGGCTACATCAAGCGTACTCCTCTTACCGAGTACCGCAGCCAGAACCGTGGCGGTGTAGGCTCGAAGGGCAGTGATACACGCGACAGTGACTTCATCGAGTATATATATACTGCGACCATGCACAACACCATGCTGTTCTTCACACAGCGCGGAAAGTGTTACTGGCTCAAGGTTTATGAGATACCCGAAGGCAACAAGAATTCAAAGGGGCGTGCCATACAGAACATGCTCAACATTGATGCCGACGATGCTGTCAATGCATTCGTGCGTGTGAAGACTCTTGCCGACAAGAACTTTATCGAGAGCCACAACATTGTATTCTGTACCAAGAACGGTATCATCAAGAAGACAAGTCTTGAGCAGTATTCACGCCCGCGTACCAATGGAATCATTGCAATCACCATCCGTGAGGACGACCGCGTGATTTCAGTTGCGCTCACCGATGGCGACAGCGACATTATCCTTGCGAACCGAGGCGGTAAGGCTGTACGTTTCAACGAGAGCACCGTGCGCGCCATGGGCCGTACTGCAACCGGTGTAAAGGGTATGGACATTGCCGATGACGATGAGGTAGTAGGTATGGTAGTCCTTCCCAAGAAGGATGACGTGGAGCACAGTCTCCTTGTTCTTTCGGAGCAGGGTTACGGCAAGCGTTCGGCAACTGATGATTATCCTACAGTAAGTCGCGGATGCAAGGGTGTTAAGACACTTCAGGTAACCGAGAAGACTGGAAATCTTGTTGCAATCATGGATGTGAACAACGACAATGACCTTATGATCATCAACAAGTCGGGTATCACTATACGTACATCGGTCGACCAGATTCCAGTGCAGGGACGTGCAACACAGGGTGTACGCATAATAAATCTCGGCAAGAAGAACGACTGCATCGGTTCTGTATGCAAGGTAACACGCGAAGAGGAAGAACTTCCGCAGGATGCAGATGTTGCAGGCGCAGAGCAGGTCGCAGAACAGCAAACGGAGAATACAGCCAATGAATAAAACATAACAATTTAAAAATAGATTAATATGAAAAAAACATTATTATCTTTAGCTATGGTTCTTGCAGCGACTTTCGCATTCGGTCAGGAACTCACAAAAGAGCAATTGAAACAACAGAAGAAGGAAATAAAGGCTCTAATGGGTGTTGTCAGTGATGCAGAAACAAATATAAGCAAGGATCCCGAAGCTGCAGCTGCGGCTGTGAAGACAGCACTCAAGAGTCCTTTGGTAAACAAGGATGCATACGTTTGGTATGTAAGTGCAAGTGCCAAGGTCGGTGTTATGAACAACGAGAACCGCAAGCGTGCCGAGGGTGCTCCGTTCGATGAGGAGAAGTTGTACAACTATACATTCGAATTCGGTAATGATATTGCCGAGTGTGACAAGTATGACAACGTGCCCGATGCAAAGGGAAAAATCAAGCCCCGTTATACTGATTTCATAAATATGTCCTATGGCCAGCAGTTCGGTCAGTTCTACAATGCAGGTGCATACTACTATGGCCAGGAGAACTATGAGAAGGCTTACTACCTGTTCAAGATGTTCATCGACGCATCGGACAAGCTCTATAAGGCCGGAATCATCGGTAAGGATACCATCAATGTTCCTGTCGCCGCCTATAACATGTCTCTTTGCGGTATGCAGATAAAGAACTACGACATGGTTCTGTCACATGTTGATATGGCTATGGCTCACCCCGATTTTGCATCATCTGCATTCCGTTATAAGACTGCAGCATATCTTGAGAAAGGTGACACCGCAACATGGCTCAACCTTTGCAAGGAAGGAACTGTAAAGTATCCGAAGGATGCATATTTCAACCAGGCGCTTATCCAGTACTATGACAACAAGGGAGAGAATGACAAACTCGACGCTTTGGCTGACGAACTCATTGCAAGCGATCCCCAGAATCCTCTTTTCGTATATCTCAAGGGTTATATCGCACAGAGCAAATATGAGCGCAAGGAACAGAAAGAGCAGCTCGATGTAGCCATCGAGTGGTACAAGAAGACCCTTGATGTTGATGGTAGCTACGAGACTGCACTTGCAAACCTCGGCCGTTGCTACTTGCTCAAAGCTCAGGCATACAGTAATGAGCAGTCATCAACAAAGATTACTGACAAGAAGAAGTTGGCAAAGGACAAGGAGGTACTGAGTGGCTTCTACAATCAGGCTCTTCCCCTATACGAGAAACTCCGTTCAATCGTTCCCGACAAGAAAGAGTACTGGTTCAACGGACTCATGAACTGCTACTACAACCTCAATATGGAGGATAAGGTTGCAGAACTTGAGAAGCTCATGCCGGAGGAATAATCCCCTGTAATACCATATACCAAAAAAAGGAACTTCATTGAAGTTCCTTTTTTTGGTATATAATGTTGTTATGTTGTTTTACTGGTTTACCCGTCCTGGGTACTGCTCAAGCGCTTTCCCTAGAAGGAATATAGCACGCTTGAGGTCGGCTTTGTCAATGGCATAGGCTATGCGCACTTCGTTCTTGCCGTAACCTTCCTCGCTGTAGAATCCCGACGCAGGAGCCATCATTATGGTTTCGCCTTCGTATTCAAAATCAGTAAGACACCATTCACAGAACCTGTCGCTGTTATCAATAGGCAAGCGTGCCACGGTGTAGAAGGCACCCATCGGGATAGGGGAGTAGACTCCCGGCAATTTATTCAGTTCATCAACCAGGCAATTACGGCGTTCAATATATTGCTCATAGGTGTTTATTGCATATGAACGTGGTGCATCGATAGATGCCTCAGCAACAATTTGGCCCAGCAATGGTGGACTCAGTCGTGCCTGGCAGAACTTCATGACAGCCTCGCGTACAGCCTTGTTCTTTGTGATAAGCGCACCTATGCGTATTCCGCATTCCGAATAACGTTTTGATACAGAGTCGATAAGAACGACGTTCTCCTCAATCCCTTCCAAGTGGCAAGCCGATATGTACGGTGAACCGGTATATATGAATTCGCGGTAAACTTCATCTGAGAAGAGGAAAAGATTATGCTTCTTGACAAGGTCGCGTATTCGGTTCATCTCGTTGCGCGTATAAAGATACCCGGTAGGGTTGTTCGGGTTACATATGAGTATGCCACGTGTACGCTCGTTTATGAGTTCCTCGAAGCGCTCCATAGGGGGCAGTGCGAAGGACTCGTCAATCGAAGAACGTATAGGACGTATTACTGCACCTGCAGATATTGCGAATGCCATATAGTTTGCATACGCTGGTTCAGGCACGATAATCTCGTCTCCTGGGTTAAGGCAAGTGAGGAATGCGAATAGAACGGCTTCGGAACCTCCCGATGTGACAATAATATCCTCGGGCTTCAGTTTTATCTGGTACTGGTCGTAGTAACCGACAAGTTTCTCACGCAGTGAAAGGAAACCGTCACTTGGGCTGTATTCAAGAATTTTTTGGTCAAATTTCTTTATTGCTTCAATAGCAACCTCCGGCGAATCTAAATCCGGTTGGCCAATGTTGAGATGATAAACCTTCAATCCGCGTTCTTTTGCAGCATTGGCAAAAGGAGCCAGCTTGCGTATAGGAGAGGAAGGCATCAGAACAGCTCTTTCCGATAAATTTGGCATAATGTTTTTTTCTTCAATTCAGTTTGCAAAATTACTTAAAATGACTGATATTTCAACCATAATGATAAAAGATTATCTTTAATGATAAAACGATTAGGAACACTTTTAAATGTTTTTTGGCAAATTGTCCTTTTTTACAATATTTTATCTATATTTGCAATTCCGGTTGTCGGAATTTAATCTTCTGTGTTAGCAAAAACAAAAATTAAACATAAACTATGAATGTACTTTGGGAAATACTCCAATTTTCAATAGGTAGCCTCTTTTGGGGAATATTTATCGCTGCAGTCTGCATGTTGCTTTTTTATTTTGCGATTAAAGGCTGGTGGAAGAATGCTGCTTTCACAGTCGTTACGTACATTGTAGGTGCATTGCTTTTTGTCCTGTTGTCTGTACAATGCATTATGATTTGCGGAGCTATAAAGATAATCTCTTTTACAGATGTCGTAGAGTACAGGACCAAAGAGATTCTGGATTCGCGTCACATGTTCAATGTCGAGGTGTCGAGATCGGAAAGCGAAGACATAGTACAGGAATTGCTTGAAGAGTATCCCATATTCAGGAACTATTTCGATTACGGATACTTCGAGGGCTATACGGTTGAGACACTTCCGACTGCAGTTGGTGAAGAGATACGCAGTTACTTGCGTGCGTTCATTGCGCGCCGTTTGCTTTGGTGTCTGGGATTTGTGGTAGTATCAGCAGTTATAGCAATTAAAACAATTTCGCTAAATAACGGTTCCGGTGGCCGTACCCGTGAACGTTCCGGGAGGCAGCCAATAGGCAGTGACCGTTCACGACCTCGTATAAGTGGTCATTCACGTACAAGAGGAATGAGATAAATTAATTAAATATAAAACAACTTATTATGGAAACAAATTTTGTTAACGGCAATCACATCCTCGTTGGTTTAGGAGGTACCGGCGGTAAGATTCTGCGTGCGTTCAAGATGCGCATGTTCGAAGAGTTCCCAACTGCTGATGATCGCAAAAAGCTTCCGGTAGCTTTGTTGTATGTCGATTCTACCGACGAGATGATGCCTAAGGACGGCAGAGCCCGTCCCGATTTTCGTGTAATGGGACAAGACGCTTCGTTTACAAATAACGAGTTCCTGAATATCAAGGCAGTAGATGTTGAACACATACTTGACCATATCAACAACTATCCTTCGGTAAAAGGTATCGTTGACAATGTTCAGGCTGTACGCTCGGCAATTGGCTCTTTAGGCCAGGCTGCAGGACAGAAACGTCGTGCCGGCCGTCTCTTGTTTGCGGCAAATGCCGTAGGGTATGTAAACAGCCTTAAGGATGCCTATGCACGTTGCGAGGTAATTTCTACGAATGCCGAAAAGACCTATATACATATTTTTGCCGGCCTTTGCGGAGGAACCGGTTCGGGTTCTGTTGTGGATGTTATTCTACAGACACGTAAGACATTCCCCAATGCTAAGATTTCTGTCTATGCAATGATTCCGGAGATGAACCTTCCTAAAGCGGATATGGACCAGGGCCGTTACTACCAGAACGGTTATGCGGCAATGAACGAGTTGAACGCTTTGCAGGTTGGCCGCTGGGTGCCTTGCGATGTAACAGGCGGAGGTCCTGCAAACCTGTATAACGACCGTGTCAAGGGTGTTGCCGACGGTTTGACTATCTACAGCAATGTAAATGAGAATGGTCTCACTATAAATTCACTCGAAGAACTGCCGAAGATTGTAAGCGACTATATGTTTGCCCGTATATTCTTCATAAACGAAGAGGACCAGGTTAACGGTGATATTATTCGTTCTTACAATTTCGAGAATATGGACGATTTCGCATTGGAATATGACGAGGCTGCAAATGCAGGCCCAGATGGCCGTATTCCTGTGGCACGTACCAAGAAAATCAATTCATTCGGTATCAAGCGAGTGATGTATCCCGAACTCCGAGTGCTCAAGCACATCACATATACTATAGGCGAGAGCATATTGTACCAGTTCAAATACAACAACTGGCGCGAGAACCTCGGATATGTTGACGAGGAGCGCAACAAGGACTATCGCAAAGAGTATTTCAATAAGGAGAACCTTGCGAAATGGATGCTCGATGACCAGCATCTGACAATGGAGGTAAAGGTACTTGAATCCGATGCCGATTACCCAGGCTTCAACGACTATTGGCATGACAAGGCTATCGGCTATGCCGAAGACGCCAAGAAGGCCGACTGTCCGCTCAACGAACTCGACACCATAATGGGTGAGTTCTATAGCAAGCA
Source organism: Bacteroidaceae bacterium (assembly GCA_017547205.1). Lineage (GTDB taxonomy): Bacteria > Bacteroidota > Bacteroidia > Bacteroidales > Bacteroidaceae > HGM04593. The sequence continues at coordinate 30,183 of JAFYQH010000057.1, forward strand.
TTTCCGCGAGGAGGGTGTTGAGGCATTCTTCCAGGGCAAGGAGAGGGTGATTCCCGAAATTGCACGTGAGATACGCCATGGCATAGAGGTAGAGCTATTCGAGAAATGGAAGCTAGGCGATGTTTCTATCGTTGAACTGCAGAAGGTTTCAAAACTCTTGCTTGAGCGTTTGGGAGAGATGCGCGAGGAACTCGAAACAAAAGAAAAAGAGGAGAAGCTCAATTATGATGCCTGCGAAGAGGACCGCAAGGCGAATGTCGAGGAGTGGAGCCGCTTGGGCATATTGCAGCGTATGGTTGGTGTTGGTGCACGCCGTTATGCCGACCATCAAGGTATTCTCACCGACTATTACACCTCAAAGACAATGCTTTGTGCTTGGGAGTTCGCTAAGAAACTCTTGGCAAAAGTATTTGTAGAGATAGGCAAGATGGATGCCGACATATCTTCTTTCGGACAGAAGATAAACGAGGCTATCGATGAGACTGAGCGTTTGGTTACAGCACAGAAGAAGGTGAACAAGGGACTTGAGGATATGAAGGGTGCGATAATCGAAGTCAGCGAAGAGGAGGCTATGAGCGAGTTCGAGAAGGAACTCAAGATAGACAAGGTCGATATGCCGAACATTGCCCGTCAGTTGCGTGAGTCTATTTTGCCTATCGGTGACTTTATCAATTTCGGTAATTTGGCAAACAGCATAAGCATCGATGACATTAAGGATGCATTTGATGTGAAATTGTCCGAGATTGTAAAAATCAAGCACGACGAGAAGGCCGATAGCGATAGCAAGGTGCTGGGCTTGAATATTCTTACACAGTTGCAGCAGAAGCTGAAGACAGATGATGATATAAAGGCTTTTGCTTCCAAGATTGTAAGTCAGAGTGGTGTATATCTGCGTTTGAACAACGACCAGATTCAGTTGCATCTACGCAATAATGAGGGTAACCTCAGCCCTACAAACCCGGCAAGCATAAACAAGAAGGCTATTCTTGTCTCTATTCCGTCACCCGATGAGAATGAGGGTCTAAAGAAATTTGCCGATAAGCTTGAGGCTGCATTCAAGAACTCATTCAACCAGAGTACAGCCCGCACAACAATAACTGTTAACCGAAAGAGTCCACGTAAGGACGAACTTTCGATTATCACAGTATCATACTGTTTCCCGGTGCGTGGAATAGAATGGATGGTTCCTTATAGAGAGCGTTACAACAGATTCCTGAATACAGGCAATCCTGCTACAGACAGGAGCAATGCCATTCTGTTGCACAGCGAAGGCGATGGAACTCAGTTGCCGTCACTCTTTGCTGTAGATAACGCCGAAGAGATTGCTGCTAAGGCTGCGCAGGCAACAATGCAGACGGGCGTAAATGTACAACAACCTACAACCGGATTTGCGGCACCTCCACCAATGCCGGGTAATGCACCGGTTCCTCCTCCTGTTGCAGCTCCTATGCCTGATATAAAACTATTTATAGCAGTAGGCGGTCAGCAGTACGGTCCTTACAATATGGAACAGTGCAGGCAGATGGTGCAGGGTGGTCAGTTGACAGCTCAAAGTACTGTTTGGATGGAGGGAATGCCATCTTGGACTCCTGCAGGCCAGGTTCCGGCTTTGCAGGCATTGTTTGCCCCCCCGGCTGCGGCACCAGGTTTGCCTCCGTTGCCTCCTATGGGTGGTCCGACACCTCCGCCAATGATGTGATAATAAGATTTTAGATAACAATTCAAATAAGAAATAAAAATGGCAAGTAACAGTAACGATAGAATTCGTTTCAGATATGGAATGTGTTTGAACGATGGTTGTTCAAAAGCAAAGGCAAAAGAGGTGCAGCAGATTCCGGCACGTAAGGAATTTGTTTGTGCCGAGTGTGGAAAGGCATTGCGCGAATGCCCTCCTCCCCCAAAAGGTGGCAATACAAAGTTAATAATAGCGATTGTAGCCATTATTGCAGTATTGGCGGGTGGAGCTGCATTATGGTATATGACTTCAGAAAAACCGACACAAACGACAACACATGCTGGAGAGGGTGGTGGAAAATCGGATACTACTATAGTAGCAGATACTTTAACTCAGAAGCCACAAACACCTGCTAAAGATGGTGGCAAGAAGAAGGCTCCCGTTGTTAATCAGGTTGTTACTAAGGATTTTGGCTATGCAGTTTACAAAGGCCGCATGAAGAACGGTAAGATGCACGACGATAATGGCGTGCTTACATTCAAGAAGGCACACATTATAGAGCCACGTGATATCAAACAGCGTACAGCGCAGCCTGGCGAAAGAGTTACCGGAATTTTTGAGGACGGACACCTTGTAACAGGTACCTGGCATAAAAATGATGGCAACAAAGAATCAATAATTCCCTAACACTTGTGAATAATCTGTTTAAAACAGTATATTGTTCTCTATTCATTATGCTACTCCCGCTATCTTTGTGGGGGCAGCATAATGGCATTTTGGGTGACAGGTTACGTAACGAGGCACTGAAGGCTTCGGAAGAGATTCCCGCAATATCGGTGCTCTTTAATTTCGCTGAACGTTATTTGGGAATGCTGCGGGACATGGACAATGCCGAACGTTCATCTCGCATGCAGCGCGATGATGTACGCATATTAAAGGGAAGTGTAGAGGCTCTTGCCCGGATAAACGATAAGACATCTTGGGCTTTTGCCGAGAAGAATGACAGGTATAACCTGCTCATATCCAATTCAGGAACTCCTTTGATAGAGATGTCTGTCCCGGCATCTTGTCAGTTGCTTACAGGAAAGAATCTCAAGGAACTTGAACGTGATTTCTTTGCCGGGCTTGACAATTATTCGTTCAGAGTTGTCGATACGTTGTCGGCCGATGTTTCGGAATGCGAACATCTCCACGGAAACTATTACCTTAAACCAGGTGAGTCGTACCAGATTAAAGAAATAAACAGCAACCTTTATCTGGAAAATGTTGACAATAGCCTGCAATTGGTATTCGATGTCGATCATCCGGCTGAGAGTTGTCACAATCTTCTTCTATTGGAGACATGCCCCGGAGATGTGTTGTTGCAGCTAGTTGTACGTAAATACGGATTAAAGAAAGAAGAACGTACTTTACCTCTGCGGCTATGGCTATCGTATCTGAAGGTACTCGGATGCAATATATACATAGGAGTAGAAGAGATGAATGCCGACCATATCAGAGTTGCATTCTTTGCAGTCAATACAATAATGAGGTTCAATCACATAATGAATGCCGAAGTACCATACTCAATCTTCAAGGATGGTAAGGGGACTGTAAAAGGTGACCTCAATACGTTTATTCCAACTCACAATATATCGGCACTGTTTGATGAACTGAATCAACATTCCGGCGGTAAGTGACAGATAGATACGGTTAAAAAACAATAATTATGAAAAAGTCTTTTATACTATTTATTTTAGGTATCAGTTTTGCTTGTGTTATTAATGCACAGAATAATGACGATACAAAAGCACAGATAAACAAAATCAAACGCTCTACGCAGTATCTTTCGGCCGAGGCTACAATGGCAACGGAAGAGGAGGCATTGAACTTGGCAAGAGAGCTGCTAGTCGCAGAGATAAACGATTGGGTTGCTTCGAAAAGAAAAGGCGCAGAAGTCAAGCAGGTTGTTCTACAGGATATAAATTCATGTGCCCAGCAGATGGATATGAAACGAGGTGTAAAGACCCGTGCATTTCTCTATGTAAAGAAGAAAGATATAGTGCTGATATATGGTGAAGGCCAGATTGTGCTGAACAATGAGGAGAGTGGAGTTGACTTGCAGCCCCTATCGGAGATATCCACCCCGTTGCAGAATGATGTCGCCGTTGTCGAAAATGCCGAAGATACATCTTTTAAGAAGATATTGGGTGCAAAGACAATGACAGACTTGAAACCGATTTTTGCTTCATTGAAGAATGACGGCAAGATAAAATATGGCAGCTACAATTCAGATATAGTTCTGGAAGAGTGTTATTTGCTGTTCTACACACGCGAAGGCAATATAAAGTCCATTGTCCGCAAGAACAGAGACAATTACACTGATGCAAAGGGCAAAAAGACAATTAACCTGTCCGACTTCAGCGGTTGTGGTGCATATTGGTTCATTTTACAGTAAAAGTATAAATATAATATTATGAGAAATTTATTACGTTGGCTGACGGTTGCCGTTTGTTTTTCTGCAATAGTTACCGTCAATGCACAGGAAGGAGTTAAATTGGAGATTGTAGATGGTCTGTATAATGATGCTCTGAAAACAAAAATGGAGAGGTCGGCAAGCCGGTTGCTTACCGAGATAAATGCTGCATACAACGATAACCGCGCATTGAACCTGGTAAACATGGGTCTTTCCGACGGTGCTGTCAGCGGTCTTGCAGCCCTTTGGGAGAATGTTCATTTCTATTGCGACGACAGTGAGGTAGTGCAGTCTTGTCTTACTGTGGGCAATACTTATCAGGTGCGCCAAATTCCATTAATGATCAAGCCTCAAGGCGAGAGCCTCGATGATGAATATCAGGAGGCTGTCATAAACTTTGACGCTACGGGCAAAATAACACGTTTCAATTTTACGCTTAGCACAAATGTCTATCAGAATGTGATGAAGAAGGGCAAGACCGTAACAGAAGTCAGCCGTCGTCAACAGATTCTCTCCTATGTTGAGCAGTTCCGTACAGCATATAATGAAAAGGATATTGTTTTCCTGGAGAATATCTTTAGTGAGGATGCTCTTATCATCACTGGTACTGTAACAAAAGTCAGGAAGACTGACGGTGTTGGTATATCATACAATAAGGTAACATATAAGAAACAGAACAAACAGCAGTATATCGCTAACCTGAAAAGAAGCTTTGCGAGCAACAAGTGGATAAATGTGCTCTTTGAGGATGTAAAGGTTGTCAAGCATCCGAATCCTATGATGGAAGGCTTCTATGGTGTAACAGTCCGTCAGAAGTACTCAAACAGCCGTGGTTACAGCGACGATGGCTATCTTTTCCTATTGTGGGATTTCCGCGACAAGGACAATGTTCAGATACACGTACGTACATGGCAACCTTACTGGATGGACGACAATAAGACACAGCCTATTGCAAAAGAAGATGTCTTTACACCTGGGGATTTTGTAATTGACCTATAATTCAAATAGTTATGAAGGTGTTGGAAAAGATAATCCTTTTATCGCTCTTGTTATTCATTGCTGTTGTAAAGATAAACGCACAGGACTACAATACAGTCCTTGTGTCACCGGTAGAGAATAAGGACAAGACAGCCCCGGCTGACGGAGTTATCATTATAATTACATCGAACTGCGACAATCTCATAATGTCGCATAGTGTAGGAATAGAGAAGGGTGTAAAGAGTATCGAAAGCAACGGACGCTACAAATACACTATAGAATATACATTCCCCGAGGATTATGATGATGATTTCATGAAGACGCAATTGCAGTTGCGCTTGCCTATAGGCCAGGAAACAGTTCCGCTCACAATGTACAAGGGAAAGGTGTATGAAGGTGAATACAATGAACGTACAAGCATTGCTGTAAACCGTGAGAAGGATGCCGTTTATCCATATGCCAAATTCGCTAAGGTTACTTTCATGTCGGCATTTACCAACCTTACCATATCGTGCAACGGTATCGTATGTTTCGAAAACGGCAAGCCAGTTTCGTTGAGCAACTGCAACATGAAGGCATCTACCGAAACGGTTGGCGAACAGAAGGACTATGCAATTGTATTCAACCTCGCTCCCGAGACCAAGGGCAAAAACGATGTCACTGGCAATGCTATATTCAAGATAAGCTCTCCCGATTTCAGCAGTGTTGAAGTCAAACAGGATGAATTGGTTGGCCGTACCTCCTATCTGTTTATGGTGGTAAGGGCAAACGGTGAAACATACGAAGAGGTGCTTGCTATTGCCCAGGAAAAGGAATCGGGTTATGAGAAAGAGACTACAAGTGCATATTTTGCGGCTGTTGCCGATGCATACGAAGCTGCAAGCAAGCATTTGCAGTGCCCTGTTGACAAGAAAGAAACTCATCAGATACAGGCAAACAAGTTCAAGAAGATACGTAACCACACAAATGCCATAAACCAGGCCGACGAGCGTTGGCGCAAGGTCGCTGCAGATGAGGGTTTCGAATCGTCCAATGTGTGGAAATACCTGAATTTTGAACGTAAGCGTCTGCGTGCGTTGATTGAGGAGTTCCCCGAAATGGAGTATTATACCAAACTGTTGAGTGAGATAGATGCCGAATATATGAAGCACCCCTCATCTACAGTTGAATATCCGGTTATCAAGGGAACCGTTTCTGCTGGTGACGGTTGGATATTCCCAGTGGATATAGATATATACGCATCGGATGTATATATAGACGGCATCGGTGATGTGAAGAAACACAACCTTAAGAAAGTTGGTACAGTGCAAGGTGGCAAATATTCGATAACATTGCGCGAAAAATGCAAATATCTCTATTTCCAGGGAGAGAGCCGTTCGCATTCTATCGAGTACGTGACACAGACACTTGACGTGGAGCTAGTTCCATGATTAAACATAACATTATTAGTATAATATTAAATTAAAAAACTATGAAGACATTGACAAAAGTGATGGTTGCAATGCTTGCAGTCATGATGATGGTACCTATGAGTGCAGAAGCTTCGAGTCAGAAGAAAAAGAAAGAAAAGAAAAAATTTGAGTGGGTTATGCCCGAACTGACAGGAAATGAAAGCTTTGACCAGTATTTGTTAAGCTGTGACACCATTTGGAACAGGACTAAGGTCGTTGCCGAGAATATGCACACCTATACATTCAAGACCGACACATTGCGTGGAATTAATGGTTCAGATTATGTTATGGCCCACATGGAAGATGCTTCAGGTGCGTATCTTACTCGCGGTGCAGTTACATGGCAGCTGATTGAAGCAATCAAGGAAGGTGCCGGCATTGTACTCGATATTGCAAACATCGGTGTCCTGACAGCTGCGGCAACAACAGCATTGCCGGGTCTGGGCGTTAAGGCACTGTCTTACGGCAAGTATCTTAAATCGGGACCGAAAATCATTCAAGGTTGCGGTTCTGAGATTAAGGAGATTGCAGCAGTACGCCGTCAGCAATACCAGCAGTGGAAGTCTATGAAAGAGGGTGCTGTCGATGCGTCAACACTAGGTATATGGAACGAGGAGCAGCTGAAGTCTCTCTCCAAGTGCTGTTTCATCACTAAGCTCGACACTACCACAAGCCGTGAGCTTACTCCCGAAGAGGTTGCTGCTCAGGAGGCTCTTATGGGCGGTTTGAACATATCTGTCGCACCAGAGGTGTTAGGCCAGACACTCGATGCCGAGCCAGAGGACCTCGATGCCCTCATGGAAGCCGAGGGTGTTTGATAACCCCAGTGCACTATATAAAATATTTGGAACAGCAGAACTCTGCTGTTCCAAATATTTTATATAACTTTACCGTTAAATGAAACCTATTGTTTGTGTTGCTATGAATAGAGCATTTATCCTTTTTATACTGTCACTGTTTTCCTTTTCAATATATGCCCAGAACATACGTGTGGAGTCTTTCGGCATTGTCATGAACGATGCCACAGCATCTGCTTCTCCTGTACTGGATGCCAATGATGACCCTTGTGCTCTCATACGTCTTGTAACCACCGACAAGGAATATGAAATAGACGGCAACATCAAACGTGTTGAGAAGACGGGCGAGCTGCTCTTCTATGTTCCTTCCGGTACCCGTCAAGTGACAATACGCCACAGCAGCTTAGGTGTCCTGAACTACTCCTTTGAGCAGCGTCTGCAGTCAAAGGCCACATACAGAATGGTTCTGCCGTCGAACACCATCGTAATACATAGTGAGGACAGAGGCGGCCATTATCTTGTGATGAGGATTGTCCCGGCCAATGCCGTAGTGCATATAGACGGAATGCTGGAGAATGTGAGAGATGGCCTGTTGCAGAAATTCCTCCCTTATGGCATGCATACCTATCGTGTAGAAGCTCCATTATACAGCATGGAGGAGGGGAGTGTGGAGATAGGGCGTGAGAAGAAACAACTGGACATATCTCTGAAACCCAATTTTGCCAATGTTACACTAAAGGCACAAGGTGCTGAGATAAAAGTGAACAGCGAGTCCAAAGGCAACGGCTCATGGAGCGGCCGCCTCAATCCCGGAACATATCTGGTGGAAACTGTAAAGCCCGGATACCGCAACGCTTCATATACTCTTGTCGTTGTTAGCGGAGAGGACAGAAGTGTAGACTTGCCGATGCCTACACCCATGTACGCATCGCTCGATGTAAGCAGTAATGCAGTGAATGGCAGTGTCTATGTCGATGGTAAGCATATTGGCAACACCCCTGACATATTCAAGGTACTTGCCGGGAAGCATACCGTTGAATTGCGCGCAAACGGTTATGAATCGAAGAGCTATACAGTTGAACTGGCCGAGGGAGAAGCTAAAAAATTATTTGCAGAACTTAAGGAAACTGCCAAATCTACATATGGAGGACAGGCAACAACCGCTTCATCAAGTAGTAATTGCACTATCAATGGCCACGAATATGTTGATTTGGGTTTGCCAAGCGGACTTAAATGGGCAACCTGCAATGTAGGTGCAAATGCGTCAGAAGAGTATGGCAATTATTATGCCTGGGGCGAGACAAAAACCAAGAAAAGTTATAATACAGGTAATAGCAAAACCTGTGGAGAAAGCAATGTCCCTTCTGATATAAGCGGAATCCATGCATACGATGCAGCCCTTAAGAACTGGGGCGGCAGTTGGCGTATGCCCACATGGGAAGAATTTAAGGAACTGCTGAAATATTGTACCTGGACCTGGGCATCCCGTAACGGCAAGAATGGCTATGAGGTCAAGAGCAAGAAGAATGGTAACAGCATCTTTCTGCCTGCGGCCGGTTACCGCTGTGATGGGTGGTCCAACTACGATGGGGCTCGCGGTTGCTATTGGAGTGCTACGCCTGTCGAGAGCAATCCCATATTAAACATAATTTGGGGTAGTTCCTCGAGTGCGTACAGCCTTTTCTTCGATAATAGTGGCAAACTCATCGATATTGCCGAGGACCACATGTATTGGCACATACGTTACCACGGTCTAAGTGTTCGCCCAGTCCTCGAAGAGGAGAAAGCTATATTAATTGAATTTGAGAAGCGAGACCGAAACCAGGAGCAGCTACAATGATGATTACGCTGAAATATTATACCTGGACCTGGGAAAGCTATCCCCGCAAGCGGTGCAAAAAATCAGTAAAACCCACTACTCCAAATAAAACCACTTTTGAATGATAATAAATATTATGTTTAATATGGTTTTGATATTTGCACGCTATCCTGGATTCTCGTACATTTTTCGAAATTTCCGTAAGCAGGTGAAAATACATAATTAATAATTAAACATGTCTTATGTTTAATATGGTTTTGATATTTGCACACAATCCTGGATTACGTACAGTTTTTCGAAATTTTCGTAAGCAGGTGATATTTGCACACAACCTGAATTTTTTGTAACTTGCATAATAAATTTCATATGACTATGAACGATAACAGAATTCTTAGACTTATTGACTCCTCGTACAAGGAGTGTGAGGTTACCGGTAGAGATATGGGTGGAGATTACACATTTGAGATTCCTGTAGCAGACCTTGCCCTTGGATATGTTGAGTGGACTTCTGATTTTAGGCCAAACCATGGTGTCAACATTGTTGAAATTGGTGAGAAATATATAAAGCTCGAAGTTATATCTGTTTCGCGCCAGTCCAGAGATTCCTATACACTCTATGTTGGAGACAAAAAGAGCATGAATTATATGTTCGGTGAATGGAGTTTTGGCTATACGATATCTGTTGAGAATAGATAATGAATCAACAGTATGCCATGAAAATATATTCAGCACCTCTTCAGGGATTTACTGAGGCTGTTTGGCGTAATGTGCATTCAGGGGTTTTTGGCGGCATCGATGGCTACTATACGCCCTTCCTGCGTTATGAGCATGGCGAGATACGCAGCAAGGATGTGCGTGACATTGAGCGCAAGAATAATTCCGTGGAGAATCTTGTTCCGCAGATAATCGTTGCAACTCCCGATGAGATGCACCCGCTCATGGAACTGTTAGTCAATGAAGGCTACAGCCGTGTGGATATAAACATGGGCTGTTCTTTCCCCCTGCAGATGCGCAAGAAACATGGTGCCGGGCTGCTCCCCTATCCCCATATGGTCGCATCGATACTCAAGGCCACAGCCGATTATCCCGGGTTCAAGTTTTCGGTTAAGATGCGTCTGGGGTGTGAAAGCAAGGACGAATGGCGCGCCTTGCTGCCAATCTTGAACGATACGCCTTTGGAGCATATAACCATGCATCCACGCCTTGGTGTCGAGCAATACAAGAAACCGGTTGATATTGACGCTTTTGCCGAGTTTTATTTGGCTTGCACTCATCCAGTGATATATAATGGCGACTTGCTAACTTTTGGCGATATCAAGCGTGTGGAAAATGATTTCCCCGGCCTTAAAGGCATAATGCTCGGACGGGGACTACTTGCAAACCCGGCTCTTGGTATTGAATACCATAACAGCCGTGCAATGGCCGATGATGAACTGTGTGCTTTGGTGCAACGCATGCACGATACCATGTTCCGCGAACTGTCACCACGCCTGCAGGGTAATACACAATTCCTTACAAAGATGAAACCCTATTGGGAGTACCTTCTTCCTACCCTTCCAAAGCGTTTGCGCAAGCCCATTCTCAAATCAACGACAATAGAGAAATACCAGATTGCAGTGGCGAATGCATTGCGAGGAGAGTGGTAATTTCCACTCTTTACGTAATTTATATTCTTTAAACTGTTGCTGTTCCGTTGTCCAAAAGTCTGTCATTTTTCACAAACTCTATCTGTGCCGCAAGGTTGTACCCTTCTTCGTACAGTGCGAGTATCTTCTGTATGTCGCGCTCCATGCGTCCCACTTCTATTGGTCTGACGGGGCGCAGCACCTCTACCCTGCCTTCGTTCTCCATACTTTCAACGAGCTCCATCTGGCGGTTGTACATGGCATTGCGTCCACGTATCGCCTTCTTGGCATTGGGGTATTTCCTATAAAAGAAAAACGGCACCTTGGTAGGTTTACCGGGCTTGCGGTATCCGCGGTTGCGGGTAAGGACGACAAGGAGGTTGTCGCATCCCTGGGACATGGCGCGTTCGATAGGGATTGAATCAGAGATGCCGCCGTCGAGCATGGGTTCCCCGTCTACGTATGTTATGGGGCAGACGAAAGGCAGGCTGCTCGATGCCTTTACAATGTCAATCACACGCTTGGGGTCGTTCTTTTCCTCGAAGTAGCATGCCTTGCCCGTTATACAGCTTGTTGTCACAGCTTCGAACCGTTCCGTTGTCCTGGCAAGTGCCTCGTAATCATATGGGTATATCTCTTCGGGCAACTTGTGGAACAGCAGGTCGAAGTCCATGATATTGCCCTTTGTGATGAGATGCCTGAACCCTATGTATCTGTATTTCTCGAGCAGGACGGTATTCGTGTATTTGGCCCTGCCGCGCTGCACCGACAGGTATGAAAGTGCATTGCATGCTCCGGCACTTACACCTATTATATAAGGGAAGCGTATGCCCCGGTCCATGAAGTTGTCCAGTACGCCTATGGTGAATATGCCGCGCATGCCACCACCCTCGAGAACAAGGCCGCTCTTTTCGTTAATTTCAAAAATTTTCTTTCCCATGATGCAAATTTACAAATTATAGCGGTAAATATGAACAATGGAAAGCTGTTTTTGGTTGGGAGTGCATTTTGTTCAATGTATATCATATAATTGCAGTTAATAATCGTATAAGTCCAATATTTGTGTCTGTTTTTTCATATCTTAGTATCGTAAATATCTAAGTTGAATAATTATGAAGAACAGAACAGTTGTATTGTTTCTTGCAGGAATGCTTTTGGCAGCCTGTGGTGGAACTGAAAAGAACACTAGTGAGGTAAAGGAGTTGGAACCGGCAGTTGCCGAAGTCAATAAGGATAGTGTAACGGTTTATGAGCACGACTATATTGTGAAGGTGGGTGATATGGCCCCCGATTTCACTCTCGACCTTATTGACGGTACAAAGTTTACATTGTCCGAACAGCGCGGCAAGGTTGTCATGCTGCAGTTCACTGCGGGTTGGTGCGGTGTGTGCCGCAAGGAGATGCCGTTCATAGAAAGTGAAATATGGCAGCGTCACAAGGGGAACAGCGATTTCGTACTTGTCGGTATAGACCGTGAGGAGACCAGGGAAGAGATTCTGCCGTTCATCGAAAAGGTGGGTACGACCTACCCCATTGCCATGGATACTAATGCCGATGTCTTTGCAAGCTATGCTCTTCGCAACTCGGGCATAACACGCAATGTGCTCATTGACCGTGACGGAAAGATAGTAATGCTCACTCGGTTGTTCGAGGAAGAGGAATTCAATAATCTCGTGAAAAAGATCGATGACATGCTAAAATAACCTGTGGCGTTCCGTTACTACCCCTTGCGGCCTTTATTAGCAGGTGGGAGTATTATGAACGAGTGTTTCACACATAGTAGGCATTAAACATATAGCAATAATATAGATGTTGACCCAGCAATGTCATTCCGACAGAGCAAAGCGACGAGGGATCTCTAGCAACAATATACGAGATATCTCACGTTCGTTCGATATGACATCAACGCGTTTTTAGTATGTGGGTCAACTGCTATATTATTACCAAACATATACATCAAAAGCAGCCCGCGGGCTGCTTTTGATGTATATATAAGATGTATAAACTTACTCCTCGAAACCGTTCGGGTTGTTCTTCTGCCAGTTCCAGCTGTCGCGGCACATCTCCTCGATACCGAACTGAGCCTTCCAACCGAGTTCTGCCTCAGCCTTTGCTGGGTTGCAATAGCAAGTAGCGATGTCACCCGGGCGGCGTGGCTTGATTGAATAAGGAACGGGAACACCGTTGGCCTTCTCGAATGCCTTCACTACGTCGAGCACTGAATAGCCGTGGCCTGTACCGATGTTGTAGATTGCAATACCCTTCTTCTCAACAATGGCCTTGAGTGCAGCAACGTGGGCACGAGCAAGGTCAACAACATGTATGTAGTCGCGTACACCTGTACCGTCGTGTGTGTCATAGTCATCACCGAACACGCCCAGTTCAGCACGCTTGCCTACTGCAGTCTGTGTGATGTAAGGCATCAGGTTGTTGGGGATACCGTTGGGGTTCTCTCCTATTGTACCGCTCTTGTGTGCGCCAATGGGGTTGAAGTAGCGGAGAAGAACAATGTTCCACTCGTTATCGGCCTTCTGAATATCCATGAGAACCTCCTCGAGCATAGACTTTGTCTGTCCGTAGGGGTTTGTGCAGTGACCCTTCGGGCACTCCTCGGTAATAGGAATTATGGCCGGGTCGCCGTAAACAGTAGCACTTGAAGAGAAAATCATGTTCTTGCAACCGTTCTTGCGCATAACGTCAGCAAGTACGAATGTACCGTTCATGTTGTTCTCGTAGTACTCAAGAGGCTTTGCGCAACTCTCGCCTACAGCCTTGAGGCCGGCGAAGTGGATACATGCATCGAACTTGTGCTCGTCGAAAACCTTCTGCAGACCCTCGCGGTCACGTATGTCAACCTTGTAGAAAGGAACCTCCTTGCCAATAATCTTTGCAACACGCTTCAACGAGATTGGAGACGAGTTGTCAAGGTTATCAACAACAACAGCATCGTGGCCTGCTTCTGTAAGCTCAATCAAGGTGTGGCTTCCGATGAAACCAGCACCGCCAGTCAATAGGATTTTCATTTTAGTGAGTTTATTGTAATGTTATAAGTTGTTCCCGAAAAACAGTTACACCCTATTTGGCATAATTATCGCAAATTTAATACATTTTATCCAACAGCAAAATAATTTGCATGAATTATTGACTTCTCTACATTTTCTATGGAATCCGTTGAATATCGTTACCCGATTGGCAAGAGGCAATCGGTGCCAAAAATAATGCTTTATATAAAATAGTTGCCGAAAAACAAGGCTGTTACGCGAAAATGTATTACCTTTGTACCGCCTATACGAGTTATGGGCTGACTCAAATCATTAATCCATTAAAAACAAACAAAAAATGGCAACAAAAATCAGACTTCAGAGAAGAGGCCACAAGCACTATGCCTTCTACTCTATCGTGATTGCAGATTCGAGAGCTCCACGTGATGGAAAGTTCACCGAGAAGATCGGTACTTACAACCCTAACACAAACCCTGCTTCTGTTGAACTCAACTTCGAGCGCGCATTGTGGTGGGTTAACAACGGTGCTACTCCTACCGACACAGTTCGTAACATCCTTTCTCGCGAGGGCGTTTATTTGATGAAGCACCTCCAGGGCGGTGTTAAGAAGGGTGCATTTGACGAGGCTGCTGCACAGGCTAAGTTCGAGGCTTGGAAGAATGCTAAGGTAAATGCTCTCAACGGTATCAAGAGCGCTGAAGAGCAGGCTAAGCGTGACAACAAGAAGGCACGTTTGGAGGCTGAGAAGGAGGTTAACGCAGCTATTGCAAAGAAGGTTGCTGACAAGAAGGCTGCCGAGGCTCTTGCAAAGGCTGAGGCTGAGGCTGCTGCAGCTGCTGAAGAGGCTGCTCCTGCAGAGGAGGCAACTGAGGCTCCCGCTGAGGCTTAAGAACCTTTCCCCTTTGGGGGGTTGCAGTAATGCTCAAAATAATGAGGGCGACCCAAAAGTAAAAGGGTCGCCCTCATTTGTAGGAAGTTGAATAAAAAGAGCTATTTTTAGGCTTGCGAAGCCCGAAAAAGCACAGTTTACTAAGCGTAAATGAGCATTTTGAGGGCGAGTGCAACAACAAAATAGCCTTTTTAGTCAGCTTCATTCATTATATAAAAAAGGACTGTTTGCCATTAATGGCTATGTCACAGGGGCCAAGATACGAGAATCCTTTCTACCTTACATCAGTTCCTGCCTGGCAACTGCATCACCTCTCCTGTATACCATTCTCCAACTCCAGAAGCATTCTCTTTTTGTCTGTTCCTGCCGCGTATCCGGTGAGGCTTCCGTCCTGTCCCACAACCCTGTGGCAAGGGACAACAATGAGCAACGGGTTGCGGTTGCATGCCATGCCTACCGCACGTGCCGCTCCGGGTTTGCCAATGCGGGCAGCAATTTCGCCGTATGTGGTAACGCTACCGTGAGGTATTTTAAGCAGTTCGTTCCAGACTCTAATCTGGAATGCAGTGCCGTTCATCCTGATGGGAATACCGAATTCCTTTCTCTTGCCGGCAAAGTATTCCTCGAGTTCGTTTATTGTCTGCATTGCAACAGGTGTCTCTGCCTGTGCTAGTTCCTGAACTCTGTCCGTTGCAATCCTTATGGAGAGAACAGCACTGCCATCAGTGGCAACAGCCAGTCGGCCAACTGGCGTATCGAGCAATATTGTACTTTCTTCAATCATCATTGTGCTAATATAATCCTATTTTGTTGCATTACCTAAAGTGTCATCCATTTTGAATGTGCAACGCTTTGTATTTAATGTAAAAAGGAGTATTTTTGCAGATATCTCATTAAGGACGAAGACAAAACGGCAAATGAAAAAAAATATATTTGGCATATTGTTGCTGACATTGGGCGCAGTGCTTCTGTTGCCTTCATGCGGCGAGGACCGCTCGGGAGAGTATTACGAGAAGACTCAGGAGAACCAGTGGATATATACAACCATGCAGGAGCATTACCTGTGGGGCGATTCCCTTCCTTCGCTTGAGAGGAACCAGTATTTCTCCACTACCTCAAAGTTCTTCTCCTCTTTGTTGCATAAGAGGGACAAGGTATCTTTTTTCAACGACACAATATCGGCCGGCAGTTATGGACTTACATTCGCGCTGATGCGTGACCCGCTTGGTGTACGCCCCGGTAAGGTATATGCAATGGTGCTCAATGCACATGTAGGGTCGCCGGCATACAATGCAGGCATACGCCGCGGAACATGGATAACATCCTTGGACGGAAAGGCCCTGTCGACATCGAGCAATGCAATGCTCACTTCGGGCGACGCGGTTGAAGTAGTTACTGAATATATCGACTATGATGACGAAACAGGAGAGTATTTCTGGGCGAATGGTGACACGCTGTCGATGCCAGCCTCTTACGATTACCCGGTCAATTCGGTAGCACACTACTCTACCATCAATGTACGCGACAGGAAAGTCGGCTATCTAGTACTCGACAACATGACCGGTGACGGCTTTATTGACAACACTCAGGATATACTGCTTGGCTTTGCGGGCGCTGATGTGACGGATGTTGCTCTCGATCTCCGTTATTGCAACGGAGGTACATTGCCGAATGCAACATCTTTGGCAAGTAGTTTTGTCCCCTCGACGGCATTCGGTACCCCATTCTGTTCACTTGTAGGCAAAGGTGAGGCTGTGGATACTGTTTACAACTATTCGGCTCAGGTGGCCAACCTCAGCGACAAGAATCTTTACGTGATACTCGGTAGTCGCACACATGGTGTCGCCGAGCTGTTGGCAAGTTCCCTCAAGAGCACTCTTGGCACATCGGGTGTAATAACTCTTGGAGCAAGGACTGATGGTGGCGGAATGATGACTGTTGCCATACAGGCACCGTATGGTTTCACGATAAACCCGGTGGTCTCAATAATGCTCGATGTCGCGGGAAAGGAGATTCCTTCATCAGGAGTAAAGGCCGATTGTGCTATGGATGAGCTTGCCAATCCGTTCAAAGTGCACCCGTTGGGAAGTGAACAGGAGCATATTCTGTACAATATCATGTATCTTATAGTGAACGGCATGCTGCCTGAATAACAGCAAGCGGGAACCGGATTCCATCTTTTTTATTAAATCTCATACAACGAGGGTGGCCCATCGCATCATACTGCGCGGCCACCCTCTATCTTTATAACCTTTTTTTCAATTAATAAACAAAAAATACAAAACCCGGGGCTTGCAACGAGTGTTATTCCAATGAGTAACCTAAAAACTATTGGAATGAAAAAGATTGTATTTTTTGCGGCAGCCTCGGCTGTGTTGCTGCTGCATGCCTGCAACTCCTGCAACGGCAACAAAAGTGATGCAATGGTAATGGAAATGGAGACAGACAGCATATACATGCTCAATGATTCTACCATTGCCGATGCGCAGACATTCGTGTTCGAGGGCCTTGCGCCCATGGCCAACAATGCCCCGGCCGAGGTTGTGCTTGCATTCAGGACTATAAGCCTGAACCAGGACGGTACTTACACCATTACTACCGACTACATCGATGAGGGGCTGGCAACACAGACCGACAATGGCGATGCGGTCATCATCATGGGCACGGCCAATGACAGCACAGCTACAATAATTGAGCTTGTGTCGGCCAACAACATGCCGCCGGTGAACTTCCTGATGCAGGGCGACAGCTCATTGGTGAGAGTAAACAGGAACGGTGCCCCCATCAGCAACAACCCGGCCCACAAACTGAATATGAAGAAATAGTAACCCTTAAAAATTTAAGATATGAAAAAGCTGTTATTATTCCCTTTGCTTGCAGTGGCTTTGCTTGCGTCATGCGAGAAGGATCCCGACATGGACAAACTCGAGAATAATTATCTTGTTTACACCAATTACGATTCGGGAACCGATTTCAAAACTTTCAATACCTATTATGTCATCGACAGCATATTCATAATAGGCAACAGCGAAAAGGCCGAATACTGGAACAACGAGAACTCGCAGAAGATTGTCACCGCGTTCGGCGACCAGCTTGCAGCTGCCGGTTATATACCAGCCGCAGGTATCGATGATGCTGACATAGTGCTGCAATTGAGCTATATAAGTACAACATACTACATGGGGAGCTATGGCCCCGGTCCATGGTGGAACAGTTATCCGGGCTATTGGAACTGGGGAGGCTGGGGATGGTACTATCCTTACAGTTTCGCATACACTTACAGTACCGGTTCCATAATAGGTGAACTTGTCGACACCAACGCGCCTACACCACAGAATGACAAGCTTACGGTGGTATGGAACTCATATATATGCGGCCTGCTTGCCGGCAACAACCTTAGTCTTTCACGTACCATGGAGGCAATTTCCCAGGCGTTCAAGCAGTCGCCTTACCTCACGAACAAGTAGAACCTTTAAAATCCTTACGATATGAAACGAATACGAATTTCATTGTGTGCAGTGTTGGTGATATTGCTTGCATGTGCCCCGTCGGGCAGCAAGGCTCAGTTGTCACTCAACAGTTATTTCAATATAGATTGGCAGGTGAACATGCCTGTTGGGAACAAGTTTGCCGATGGAATAAGCGGCTGGGGAATGAATTTCGAGGGCGGATATTATGTAACCGACAATATTGCTGTTGGTGCGTTCCTCAATTTCCATACGAACAACGAATACTTTTCGCGCCGTACATTGGCACTGGACAAGACTCTTTCGCTGACTACCGATCAGCAGCACCAGATGTTCACACTCCCCTTTGGTGCACTGGTACGTTACCGTTTTGTTGAAGCCGACTTCCAGCCTTATGTAGGAATGAAACTGGGATTATGCTATTCCGAGTTCAATGATTATTATTACATATATGTCACCGAGCAGAACAAGTGGGGTTTCTATATGTCGCCCGAGGTCGGTTTCAACTGGTATCCATGGCCGAACAGTATAGGTTTCCATGCCGCGTTGTATTACAGCTTTGCGACGAACAAATGCAACACGATGTCCTATTCGCAGAGTTCTTTGAGTAACTTCGGATTAAGGATAGGTGTCTCGTTCTGATATAAATGAAGCTGACTAAAAAGGCTATTTTGTTGTTGCACTCGCCCTCAAAATGCTCATTTACACTTAGTAAACTGCGCTTTTTCGGGCTTCGCAAGCCTAAAAATAGCTCTTTTTATTTAACTTCTCACAAACGAGGGTGTCCCTTAATACTTTGGGTCACCCTCATTTATGTTGCATATTTATCTGTTACTCGGCAGGTGTCATGCTCACTTCAATGAAGTTGCCCTGGTCGAGTATGTACTTTGCAAGCAGGCGGATATCTTCTGCCGAAATTCCGTTCACCAATGCCTCATATCCGCTATATTTATCTTCGTCATCGAAGTAGTAACCCGACAACCAGCTCATCCATGCCGAGTTGTTCTTCTTTGTCTCCTCGAATGACTTGAGCATGTGGCTGCGTACTTTCTCAATATGTTCGGCGACGGGGCCATTTGCGGCTATCTTTTCAAACTCGCGTACTATTATTGCTGCGAGTTCCTCACGGCGCTCGGGTGCCATCTTGAATGAAACCATAAGCGAGTACTTGCCCTCGGGCTTCACGGTGATGTTACCTCCTACGCTTACACCGTATGTGCCGCCCTCCTTTTCGCGAACCTCCTCGGTATATACGATATCGAGTATCTGTTTGAGGAAACTCATCGTAATTCTGTTCTTGAAACTGGGGTCTATTTTGCCTGCATATATGATGTTCTCGGTACCGGTCGGGTTCTCCATTTTGTTCTTGAAGTTGTTGCGGTACACACCGGTACGTGTTTCTACCGTTGTCTTTACAATCTCCTCGACCTTGCCGCTGCACGGAAGTGCTCCGATGTATCTTTCTATCAAAGGCTTTATACCGTCAATGTCGATATTTCCCACGATGACGAACACGAAGCCTGTTGCGTCGCTTGTGCGTTCCTTGTAAATCTCGAGGCAACGGTCATAGTCAACTTTGTCTATGTCTGCAGCAAGCACCGGCATCACGCGCGGGTGGTTCATATATAATGCCGAAACCAACGTATCGTTTAGAGCCGTATTCGGGTTAAGATTGCGGTCCTTGAGGCTGTTACGCATACGTGTGGTGTATGACTCGAATGCCTTCATATCCTTGCGTGGGGATGTGTACTTGAGGTACATCAACTGGAACATTGCTTCGGCATCCTTTGGCGAGCAGCTTCCGTTTATAAAGTCGTACAATGACGAACTGCCCACACTTGCCGATGCTGTGCTGCCCGACATCTTTTTACCCAACTGCATGGCGTCGAAAGCACCATAACCTCCAATGCTTGACAATGCCGACATCATTGAAATGTTAACGCGCTCTTCATCGGGGTAACGGTTTGTTCCTCCAACCCTGTAACCGCTCATTGAAATGGCATCAGCCTTGAAGTCCGTAACCTTCAGCACAACCTTTATCCCGTTGGAGAGAGTCCACACAGTGGAACCCCACATACCCTCTTCGCTCTTCACGACCTTGCCACCTTCCGGAATTACAGCAAGCAACGGGGCATCTACAGCATTGTCCTCGTATGGAGTAATATTGCGGGCACCTTCAATCATCTTCAGCAAGCTCTCGATTTCCTTGTCGTTAGGGTATACGGCGCCATCCTTCTGCGGTGCATACGAAACCAGGATGCGGTTGTCCTCGCGGTGCAGTGACGGTATCACGGAATTCACCTCATCCAGTGTAATTGAGTTTATTATCTCCTTGCTCAATTCGTACTCCTCTTCGGGAGGCATCATGCTGACGGCATCAAGGAAGTGGCGGACACAGTTCTCGACATGGTAGCTGCTTGTGCGCTTGTCGCGTTCGTTGTACCATGTGTCGTTGTTTGCAAGCATGCGTTCCTTGAGGCGTTTCAGTTCCGGCTCGGTAAATCCGTAGCGGCGTGCACGCTCAACTTCGGTAAAGACCATGGGGATGGCCTCTCTTATCTGTTCGGGTTTGCACTGGACCATAACCGAGAATGCCTTTTTCGTCTCTGTCACGCCAAAGCCACTGTAGCCTACTCCTGCACGCAAATAGGGCGGGTTCTCCTTGCTCATGATTTCCGAAAAACGGCTGTTGAGCATTGACATGGCGAATGAAATCCTGGTGTTTTCGTATATGTAGTCCCTTGTGTTGCGCTCTTCGCGTGAAGCTACGTCGTGTTTGTACATGAGCTGCAGGGTATAATTCTGCTGCTCCTTGTCCATCTGCTGCGAGAATATCATTTCCTTGTTATCTTCTACAGGGTAATAGATTCTTTCAGCAGGGTTCTTTGGCTTCTTTATTCCTTTGAAAATCTTCTTTACCTTCTTCTCCACTTCGTTGACATCGATGTCGCCTACAATGATAATTCCCTGCAGGTCGGGGCGGTACCATGTCTCATAATAGTCACGCAGTGCCTGGTGAGGGAAACTGTCAACAACCTCCATGATGCCGATGGGCAGTCGCTTGCCATATCTGCTGCCAGGGAAAATGTCGGCAAGCATGCGCTCCTGCATGCGCATCATGGCCGTGTTGCGTCCTCGCCACTCCTCATGTATTACACCGCGCTCTTTGTCTATTTCGGCTGAATCGAGTGTGAGTCCGTCGGCCCAGTCGCGCAGTATCCACAGACACGAGTCTATTGCACCGGCTGTATTTACCGGCACGTTGTCAATATTGTAGACAGTCTCGTCAATTGCCGTATATGCATTAAGGTCGGCACCGAATTTGACACCGATGCCTTCGAGGTAGTTTATGAGTCCCTTTCCGGGGAAGTGGTTGGTTCCGTTGAAGCACATGTGCTCAAGAAAGTGGGCGAGACCACGCTGGTGATCCTCTTCCTGTATCGATCCCACCTTCTGTGCGATGTAGAAGTTTACAAGGTTCTCGGGTTTCTTGTTCTGGCGGATATAATACGTCAGTCCGTTCTTCAATTTTCCTATCCTGACCGATGGGTCGACAGGCAGAGGCTTACCGCTTTTCTGTGCCCATGACGGCAATGCCATTGTAATGGCAAGTATCAACAACAGAACCGGTTTCAACAATCTTTTCATAATTATTCCCTTTTATTTAAAAATATGCTTACAATTGTGCAAATTTAAACAAAAAGGAACAACTATGGGCTGTTATATGAATTATAAAATGTTATCGTGGTAAAAATAACGGTCAATATCCTTATCAATGGATGAATATTCGTACATGTGCAGTATTTCACCTGGAGGAATTGCTGCCGTTTCTCCTTTTAAAGCCAATTCACGGACATGTTCCATTAGACGGCTTTCCGTAATGCAGCCACCATTATCGGCCATTACTGCATTGCATTTCTCCATTACCCCTGCCCTGCGGTAAAGGTCGGCCTTGATGACAGCCGGCAGGCCAATGCATGGTTCTGCCTCAAGCAGTCGCATGGCTTCGGCAAAACAGAGTGCGTCTTTTTCCTTTGCATATTCCTTGCGGTAATCTTCACTCCTGCATAGGCTGTTGTAGAGGGAAACGACCTCCAGGAAGAGTTCCCTCATCCTTTCATGGTTACCCTTCACGTTCGGGTCAAGGTCCGACAGTTGTTTTGCTTTCGTATGCAATTTTTCCTGTTTGTTTCTGAACCATGCAGCCCTTGTACTCTTGTCGTTGAACGGACTGTAAGAAGAAAGTTTCCAAGGTTCTTTTGATGATGACATTGCAGACATGTTTTTTTATTTCAAAGATATAGCCGATATTGGCGATACCGCACTTCATAAACACAAATTCGTTTGGTATTTAACATACTTTTACAACTTGAACTATAAAAGGCAAAAGAGTATCGCTTATTCATTACAGATATTCATTTTATGACTATCTTCGCAAAAAATAATTTCAACAAAATGATACGATTCGATTCCGATTACATTGAGGGTGCACACCCGACTATACTTTCAGCTCTTTCCGAGAGCAATTTCGAACAGCACATAGGCTACGGTTGCGACAGCTACTGCGACCGCGCGCGTGACATAATAAGGGAACACTGCAGGGACAACACATTGGGAGTGCAGTTCCTTGTAGGCGGTACCCAGGCCAATGTGACTGTAATCGATGCATACCTGCGCAGCTATCAGGGTGTAATATCGGCCGACAGCGGGCACATAAATGTACATGAGACCGGGGCTCCCGAAGCCACTGGACACAAGGTCATTGCTCTACCCTCGTCCGACGGACGTCTTACGGTGGAACAGATCGCGGAATGCTACCATAACCACTGGAACGACCTTTCGCATGAACATACGGTGCAGCCGGGAATGGTATACATTTCCTGTCCGGCAGAGAACGGGCTCATATACACCAAGGGTGAACTTGAGGCTATATCCGAGTTCTGTCATGCCCATGGATTGTACCTTTTTGTCGACGGTGCACGTCTGGGCTACGGTCTCATGGCCGGCGATTGTGATTTCACACTGGCCGATCTTGCGCGTCTTTGCGATGTGTTCTACATCGGGGGTACAAAAGTAGGAGCACTGTTCGGCGAAGCCGTCGTATTCAAGGACGAGGAGATGCACCGCAGTTTCCGCTACGCAATAAAACAGCATGGCGGCATGCTTGCCAAGGGACGCCTGCTGGGAATACAATTCGAGCAGTTGCTGAAGGGGGGCGACGACTGCCTGTACTTCAGGCTTGCACGTCATGCCAACGAACAGGCTGGCCGAATACGCAAGGCATTTGAGGCAAAGGGAATTCCTATGTGGATTCCTTCGACAACGAACATGCAGTTCCCGATACTCACAAAGGAACAGCAGGAGATTCTGGGCAAGAAATATGTTCCCGAATTATGGGGCAGATACGATAACGGGCGCGATGTGGTACGCTTCTGTACAAGCTGGGCGACACGGAGCGAAAATGTCGATGCTCTGTGCAAGGATATTGATGAACTGCTTTAAGAATACAAGTATGGAAAACAGCAGGATAGATAGAGTGCTTGAATATTTGACGGCACACGGCCTTGAGCACACATGGTATACCCATCCCGAGGCCCCCACGATAGAGATTGCGCGACAATATTGGCAGAATGATGGCTCAAAACATTGCAAAAATCTCTTCTTCCGCAACCACAAAGGCAACCGCCATTATCTTGTCGTGCTCGACTGTGAGCGTGACCTTGATATACACGACCTTGAAAAGAGGCTCCACCAGGGCAAACTCTCATTTGCATCTCCGCAAAGAATGGAAAGGTATCTCGGCCTTCAGCCCGGTTCGGTATCACCGTTCGGCCTTATAAACGACACCGACAACCATGTCCATCTATTCCTTGACGAGAACCTCAGGAACGAAAACTCACTGAGTTTCCATCCCAATGACAATCATGCGACGGTTGTCATCTCACAGGAGACATTCATGCGCTACCTCAAAGAGGTCGGCAACACATACGAATTCATAGAGATGTATTGATGATATACTGAAAAAAGAGCCTTGCGGCTCTTTTTTCAGTATTCGAATATCATGAACGATATTACCGGTATCAGTGCGAATGTTGCGTACATTGTCGTCAGCAGCAGGTAGACATCGGATACCTGGTAACCGCTCTTTGTGTAGTGCGATGATATCCAGTCGCGGTGCTTGCTGCGTTGCTGCCGTTTCTTTATGAACATGTACAGCCTGTACATGACAATGCCGGTCGTAACACCTATTAATGTTCCGGCAATTATGTCGGCCGGGTAATGCACTCCAAGATATATGCGTGTGAATGCATTCATCGCAGCCCAAAGAATGAGCGAGAATGTCAATGCCCTGTTCTTTATGAGAAGCATCACGAATGTTGCTATGCCGAACGAGTTGGCTGCGTGGCTCGATGTGAACGAGTAGTCATGACTGCGTATGTTGTTGACTACATCGACAATGTACATGAGTTCAGGGTCGTATGTCGGGCGTAGGCGTGCGAACAGAGGCTTGCAAATTCCCGACGATATAAAATTTGTTGTCAGGAATACCAGGACAAGCATTACAAGGAGAAAGAAGAAATCCTTGATATTGTTGTTCTTAATGAGGACATATATGAGTATGAATAGGAGCGGCATCCATATTATGGTTGTCGTGTACAGCGACATGCACCCGTCCCAGTAGAGCGAGTTGCTGCCATTCATCGATAGCAGCATATACTTGTCTATGTCGAGCAGTGAGCCGAAGTCCATATATATACCCTATTGCATTTTTCTGTTATCAAATACGTTCAAGAGCGGATGAAGGAACCCATCCTACAGTCCCGTCCTCAAGCCCGATCTCCTTCCAATCGGACATCGTGTCATCAGTAATCCTTACCTTGCGACCCTCGTGCACCTTTATAAGCACGGTGCCCGAATTGTTCGGCGTGCTCTTGAGCGATACCTCCTCTTTCATTATTATTGCATGGCTGTTATCCTGCATCGCTGAACTGAGGTTATAGGCCGATATATTTGCAAATATAGTCACAAAAAGAGAAACGATGGCAATTGAAAGGGAAATTTTACGAATCCTGTTGTTTTTGTTGAACAGGACAACGAGTGCCGTCAGCAGAAGAATTACGAACGCAACTACACCAAGTACAGCCCATGCTGTTATGCCGAGAAGGTTCACAATGGCCTTGAACCATGTTACGAAGAATATCTCGTACTGCTCCGCAAGTTCGTCCTTCATCCTGCTCTGCGCGAATTCCAGGTTCGCCTTTGTATCATCATCGGTAGGGTCAATACGCAATGCCCTTTCGTAGTTGAGGATGGACTTGCCAATCATGTTGTTGCGGAAATATGCATTGCCAAGGTTATAGTACAGTTGCAACGAACTGCCTTCATCGGCAATTATCGCCTCATATGTTTCTATTGCCTTTTCATAATTGGCTGCAGAGTAGGCACTGTCGCCCATCGCCTTGGTGTATGCCGCGGCTGTTGTCGTTCCGTTATCCTGCGCCGCCATGCAGAATGGCGCTGCAAGCAACAATAGTATATATATAATCCTTTTCATATAGCCTTTATTATTTCTTAATAGAATTCTCCATCTTGCTTATGACGTCCATCGCTCTTGAATAGACCTTGTCCATGGTTGCGCCGGCATCACCGGGTGCATAACGCGCGAATTCGCCCTCGTTGAGGACATCCTGCATATCGTCTATCAATGATGCGTCCACTCCCTTTCCTGCAAGTTCTGCAGCGATGTTCTCCTTCGAGAGCTGTGAGACAGGTATGCTCAGTTTGTCGCTCATGTAGCCCCACATGGTTTTGAGTATCTCGTCATAGAACTCGTTTTTCCTGTTTTCCTTGAGAAGACGGTTGGCAATCTTCAGACGTTTGACAGCTACCTTGTTTGCCTTCTTTGTACGTACCAGTGTGAGGTTTGCATTCTCTGCCATCTTTCTGCGGTAGACGATTATATATGCGATGAACAGCAGCAACGGGATTATGTACAGCAGCACATATGTCGTTGAGCCGAACAGAGTAGTATGCTCTTTTTTAGTCTCCCCTTCGTCAAGTTTGATGTGGCGTATGTCTGTTGCAAGTACCCTGCCCCTCTCCTTGCCTATGTATAAGTTGGCAGTAGCTGCCGGTGCATCCTTGCCTTTTTCCACGTCAAGAGTGTAGCTCTCGCTCTCTATTGTGCGGTAGCTGTTGCTCGATGTGTCGAAATACGAGAATTTTGCGGCCGGTATGGTATATGTTCCGCTTGAGCGTGGGGTAATCACGTATTCGTAAACTTTCTCACCCGTGAATCCGCTGCTACGCAGGCTGAAATTATTGTTTATGATGGGGTCGTATACTTCGAACTCGCTCGGGAAATCAATCTGCGGGTCACCAAGAAGTTTCATGTTACCTACACCCTTGACAATAACCTTGAGAGTGACCTCCTCATTTGTCTTGAGATTATTATTGCTTATCGAGCTGCTTATCGAGAATTTTCCTACACCGCCCGAAAATCCTGCCGGCTTGCCTGCGGGCAGTTTTTCCACATTGAGTGTAAGGCTGTTGGTCCTGATGCTCTTCTTCACTTCCACATATGATGGACCGCCGTTGAACATCATCTCGAACGGGTCCATGCTGCGGCGCGTCTGCACGGCTACAACTCCCTCAAATGTCAATGATGGAATCTCGATCTTGCCGCTCTGTTGCGGGAAGAGTACAAACTGGCGCCATACAAGCGACTGGTAATTCCTGCCGTTGTAACGGTCCAACTCAAACTGTTTTTCCTTTGGCAGTTCAACTTCCTGTATGTGGAATCCCTTTAGTTCCGGTGTCGGGAAATCGAGGTTCGTCAGGTTTACGGCCGAATATACCTTGTATGTCAGCAATACAGCCTCCTGTTCATATACTTTGGTCTTGTTGAGTGACGCCTTTATAAAAAGGTCATCGTTGGAGATGTTCGTTGACGTCGTGTTGCGCTGTATACCACCTCCATTGCTCCGACCCTGTTGTGAGGACTGTCCTGCCTGGTCGGCCGGCAATACCCTTATCTTCGCCTCGTTCGATGTCACCTTCTCGCCGTCGACTATTATCGAGGCTGCAGGTATAGTGAATTCACCTTCCTTCTCGGCGAGAAGCGTATAAGTGAAGGTCACCGATTCCGATGTGGTGGTCTCGCCGTTTATCATCTGCATGCTGCGTTGTGTCGAACGGTGCGGGCCTGTCAGGATTCTGAATCCGTCTATCTCCGGTATTGTAGGTTCACCTACCTTCACGCGGTTAACCTTATATGATATCCTGAATTGTTGGTCAACGACGACCGAGCGGGGAGCCGACGTCACGAATGATACGACATCTGCAAAAGCTGTCCCGATTATCGTAATAAATAGTACTGCTGTTAAAAAAAACCTTTTCATTTAATGTTCTGTCTTAACAATATTTGTCCAATGTCCTGAATGTAAAAAAGCGTCTGTGCCTTTACCAGTTCTTCTGCAGTTTCTGCTTGCCAGACCTGTTTTTTTCGCGCTTCACTTTTTCGAGCACTGCCTTTTCGTCCTGCATGGCAGCCTCAAGCAAGCGTTCGGCATTCTCTTTTGACATGTCATCTTCACTCTGTGAAGCCTGTGCCTGCTGCTGTTGCTGTTCTTTATCCTGCTGATCCTGGTTCTGCTGCTGTTGTTCCTGTTGTTGCTGTTCTTGCTGCTGATTCTGCTCCTGCTGTTGTTGCTGCTGTTGCTGCTGATTCTGCTCCTGCTGCTGTTGCTGATTCTGGTCCTGCTGGTTCTTCAGCTGGTAGAGCACTACGGCAAGGTTGTATCTGGTTTCATGGTCGGCAGGATTCTTGCGCAATGATTCCTTGTATGCTCCGGCCGCTTTCTCCAAGGAGTCGGTCAAGTGGTGTACAAGAGCCTCGTTGTGTTTTGATGATGCTATCAGTTTCTTGTCAGTAGCATTTGATGCCGCACTCTGCAACTGGGCCAGAGCATCGGAATAGACACCCTTTACGGTTTCCGGGTCACCAGTCCCAGCCTTCAGATCCTTGTAGTTCTTCAAAAGGAGATTTGTCCCGCTGTTATAATTGGCAACACCGCTCGACCTGTCGCTCTCCAGAGCGCGCTGGTATGGCTCAATAGCCTTGTCGAACAGGCTGTCCTTGTGGTACCCGTTGGCTTGGTTGAGGTGCTCGCGTATGCTCTTTACAGTAGGCGAACCGTCTGTAATGAGGGCGTATGTTGAATAGAGAAGCAATAAAGCTCCCAACGCGCCAAGTGCTATGAATATGTATTTGTTCTTCAACTTTTCCATATTAACTTCTGTTCTTTTTCCTTCTTGATATGGATACTGCTTCCAGTATCACGTTCAGCACGATTTCACATACAAGCAGAATGAACACGATGGCTGCAATAGCCATGAACTGTTCCCTGTACTTGGTGTATACCTCGGTCTTTATGTCATCCTTTGCAAGTTTGTCGAGCTCGTTGTCTATAATGGTCTGGGCGTTATTGGTGTTGTCGACCGTTATATATACTCCCTTGCCGGCCTCTGCAATGCTGCGTGCCATCTCCTCATTGAGCTTTGTAACTACAACATAGCCGTCGCTGTCGCGCAGGTACTCATTGCCCGAAACCGGTATTCTTCCACCCTTTTCGGTTCCAACACCCAGGACAAAGACATTCATCCCCTTTTCTGCTGCAAGACGTGCAGCCTCTTCGGCACCGCCCTCATGGTTCTCGCCGTCAGTTATTATGATGATGGCCTTGCCGACTTTCTCGTTCGGCGTGAAACTCTTTGCAGCAAGGTTTATTGCCGCTCCAATGTCTGTACCCTGCCTTTCAATGAGTTTTGGCGATATGCTCTCGAGGAACATCTTCGCCGATATGAAATCGTTTGTTATGGGTAGCTGCACGAATGCATCACCGGCAAACACAATCAAGGCCACTTTATTCTCATCCGATTTGTTTATGATTCTCGAAATGAGCCTCTTTGCCTTTTCGAGCCTGTTGGGGGTAATGTCATCGGCAAGCATAGAGTTGGAGATGTCAAGTGCCACTACAACTTCGACACCCCGTGTCGTTATAGTCTCCTTGTTTGCCCCGAACTGGGGACGTGCGAGTACCAACACCGTCAGTGTCATCGCTGCAAGCAGGAACCAGAATGTGAGTTTCCCACGCAGTGAGGAGAATGATGGTATCAGAGCTTTCAGCAACTGAGGGTCGCCATAGCTCTTGAGATCAATGTTCCTGCGGTAATTGGAGTAGATGAACAACAACACCGCAATTGGCAGCAGTATAAGAAGATATAAATATTCAGGATTAGCGAATCTCATCTTGTTCTCTTTTATGGAATCTTTCTCAATAGCGTGTTGCGCAACACTACTTCAAGTATCATGGTCAGCAATGCAATGAGTGCGAATATGTGGTATTCCTCGTTGTATGCATTGAACTGCTTGGCATGAAGTATCGTGCGTTCCAGCTTGTCAATCTCACTGTATACCTCACCAAGGCTTTCCTTGCTTGTTGCGCGGAAATATCGTCCATTGGTTATCTTGGCAATGTTCATCAATGTCGCCTCGTCAATCTCAACCGGCACGTTTATTATTTCACCTCCGTACGGGAACGGTGCTGTCTCATTGTTCGTGCCGACACCGATGGTGTATATCCTTACGCCGAATTCCTTGGCAATCTCGGCAGCCGCTTCGGGCGAAATCTCACCGCTGTTGTTCGAACCGTCAGTCAACAGTATTATCACCTTCGACTTGGCCTTGCTTTCCTTAAGACGTGACACAGCGTTGGCAATACCCATGCCTATGGCAGTTCCGTCCTCAATGACACCGTTCATCGCGATGTCGCACTTGACTGAGTTCAGCATGTTGAGCACAACAGCATGGTCTATAGTCAACGGACATTGCGTAAAGCTTTCCCCGGCAAATATGGTGAGTCCTATATTGTCGTTCTTGCGGCTGTTGACAAAGTTGGCCGCAACCTCCTTGGCCGCTTCTATGCGGTTCGGGCGCAGGTCCATGGCAAGCATACTTGTCGAAACGTCAGTTGCCAGCATGATGTCTATACCCTCAATGCTGCTTTCCTCCCAGTTGTCGGTCGATTGCGGACGTGCAAGGACAATGATGACCATAGACAATGTAATCACTCTCAGAATAAACGGCGCATGCACTATTCTGTTCCTGAAACTTCTTGTCTCCTTTGTAAACGGCAATGTTGATGAAACCTTCATCGAAGGCTCCATCTTTCTCCCTTTCAGTACAAACCACACTACATACGCGATGAGCGGGATAAAGAGCAGAAGACTTATAACGTTAGCGAATATCATCTTGTTTATCGGTTAACTGAAGAGGTTATACATATCAATTGCCAAAAGCGCCGCAATGACTACAAGTACACATGCGATTACCGATATGGAGACAATCAGCATGCGCTTCTCGAAGAGTGAACGCTGGTTAACGATTCTCTTCTCGGTAGGCTGCTGCACCTTCTCTTCCTCGATGTTCTTTGTTTCGTTCACGAACTCTATGGCATTCGCCATGTTGCGGTCGTTCTCGTTGATTGACGGATGCAGCTTGGCAAACTTCACGAGGTCGGCAACTTGAAGTATCTCCTTGAGGTCCTTGATACTTTCCTTGTCCTGTATCTTCAGAAGATGCCCGACAATTTCGGATGTTGTCATCTCGGTGGCATTGAACCCGTATCTGTCACGCATGTATTCGCGCAGTGTATCGGTGAGCTGTGTATAATACTCCTTGGTATTCCCCTCGAGCCTCAATGACTTGTCACCCTTTATCTCCTCTATCCTGTTCAAAGCCGTGATGTGGGACGGGAGTTTCGGCTTTATCTTGATGATTCTTATGATGGGCTTATTCTTTACCAATCTTGTCACAACCCAGGCAAGGACAGCACCAAGAATAGCCAGAATCACTCCGAGGTATACCGAGTCGCGGTACTCCTCCCATGTGAGTTCCACATCCTGTATTGCCTTCGGGCCGCATATGTTCTGCAGGTTCGCCGTATCGATGGGCACTGAATATACGGCCAATGCGAGAGGGTTGGAACGGAATGCACTGTCATTGACAAGCACCTCAAATGGGGGTATCGAGTACAATGTGCTGTCGAATGTGGTGATAAGGTACTCGTTGGTATATACCTCTCTCTTGCCTTCGTTTATGCTCCTGACATCGGCTTTAGTGTCAAGGACCTCCAATCCGTTGACGCTGCCTGTCTTGAACTCGGGCATCTTCACCCTGTTCCCGGCATCGACACTCAGTTCAAGCCTTATTGTAGTCTGTTCGCCGATAAGCATCTGGAATGTGTCAATCTCGGCATTCAGGACAACATTCTGTGCATGTGCCCCTGTAAAGCACATGACAAGCAGGGCAGATATTATATATATATATCCTTTTTTCATTATATACTTTTAATGTTGGGATTGTATTGCGTCAACTGCGTTGTGCAAAGAGATTGAGCAGAGCCTTTACATAATCCTGGTCCGTGCGCACCGAGACTGAATCGACGCGGCTCTTCTTCAGTGTCGTGTCGAGCTTCTCGCAATGGTTTCTCCACCATCTGAGCTGTGCCTCCTGCACCTTTGACGATGAGGTGTCGACATACATCTCCTCACCGTTCTCGGCATCAAGCATCTTCACAAGGCCAATCCGTGGCAGTTCGGCCAGACGGCGGTCATACACCTGTATTGCCACAAGGTCGTGCTTGCGGTTGGCGATGGTCATGGCATTCCTATAGTCGTTGCTGTCGACAAAGTCGCTCAGCAGGAACGCCGTGCAGCGTTTCTTGATTGCATTGGTGAGGAATTCAAGAGGAACGCGTATGTCGGTTTTCTTGCTCCCGGGCTCAAAGTTTATGAGCTCCCTTATTATATAAAGGATATGCTTTCTTCCCTTCTGTGGCGGAATGAACTTCTCAACCCTGTCGGTAAAGAATATCACACCAATCTTGTCATTGTTCTGGATTGCGGCAAAGGCTATCGTTGCAGCTATCTCGGTCACCATGTCGCGCTTTGTCTGCTTTATGGTACCGAAGTCAAGGCTGTCCGACAGGTCAACAATAAGCATCACTGTCAATTCGCGCTCCTCCTCAAAAACTTTCACGAAAGGCTTGTTGAAACGTGCCGTCACGTTCCAGTCAATGTCGCGCACATCATCGCCATACTGGTACTCGCGTACCTCGCTGAACGACATACCACGTCCTTTGAAGGCCGAGTGGTACTGTCCCGCAAAGATATTGTGGGACAGACCGCGCGTCTTTATCTCAATCTTGCGAACTTTTTTAATGAGCTCCGTTGTCTCCATAACGAATCATTAAGGCACCTCTACCCTGTTCAGAATCTGGCTTACAATCTCATCGGCACTCATGTTGCTTGCCTCGGCCTCGTAGCTCAGGCCTATGCGGTGACGCAGTACGTCATGTGCAACGGCACGCACGTCCTCGGGAACAACATATCCTCTGCGCTTGATGAATGCATATGCGCGGGCTGCAAGTGCCAGGTTTATTGATGCACGTGGCGATGCACCGAACGAAATCATCTCCTTCATCTCCTTCATGCCGTACTTGTCGGGGAAACGTGTAGCGAATACAATGTCGGCAATATACTGCTCTATCTTCTCGTCGATATATACCTGACGTACTACCTTGCGTGCCTCGATTATCTCCTCGGGCTTCAGAACAGGCTTCACCTCAATCTTCTCGCCTGTAATATTCTGGCGTATAATTCTCTTTTCCTCCTGCAGCTCGGGGTAGCCAATGATTACCTTTAGCATGAAACGGTCTACCTGTGCTTCGGGCAACGGATATGTTCCCTCCTGTTCAATAGGGTTCTGTGTTGCGAGTACGAGGAATGGCTGCGGCATTCTGAATGTCTCCTTGCCTATGGTTACCTGACGCTCCTGCATGGCCTCGAGCAATGCGCTCTGTACCTTTGCCGGAGCACGGTTAATCTCATCGGCAAGAACGAAGTTCGCGAATACGGGACCGCGCTTTACCTTGAACTCCTCGCTCTTCTGGCTGTATACCATTGTACCCACAACGTCGGCAGGCAAGAGATCCGGAGTGAACTGTATGCGGCTGAAGTCGGCATCGATAAGTTCCGACAATGTCTTTATAGCCAAAGTCTTCGCCAATCCCGGAAGACCCTCGAGCAGTATGTGTCCGTCGGCCAACAGGCCAATGAGCAGCGATTCAACCAAATGTTTCTGTCCAACGATAACCTGGTCCATACCAGCCTGCAGGTTGGTCACGAAACCGCTCTGCTTCTCAATCATCTCATTCAATTCCCGAATGTCAATAGTTGCACTCATAATTATATATCTGTATCTTTTTGTTTTTGTCGGGTCTAAAATTACATCTTTTGGAACTCCTCTCGTGTTAATAATCCCAAAAGAGGTTTAACCTATGTTTTATTTAAACTACTTTAACTCAGAGTTGTCTCAATTCCTTGCCTTGAGCTTGGGAATAGCAAGTTCCATACCTTTGCAAAGCCCGTTCGGGTCCGCCAGCCTGTTGTGTTTCACTATGTAGGGCCACAATTTCTTGTCACCGTAATACTTCATCGCAATGCGTGTAAGTCGGTCGCCGTCTGTAACCTTATGTACCGTAATGTCACCATCAGCTACATACAATGTAGTGTCGGCCATGCTTATGCTCTTGATGCTCTTTGAAGCGAGTTCCTCACACAGTACAAAGCGGTATTCCTCCTCGGGTTGGGGAACTATATCGGCAACAGCCGGCACAGTGTCGTTGCCAATTGCAGGAATGCTGTCATTTACAGCCGGAACAATTTCAGCAACAGGTTCTGCAACCTGTTCAGTAACAGAAGCTGTTTTCTTTGTCTCAACCCTTACAGGTTCACTCTCCTTCTTGCCGTCAAGCATCAGGATAGATGCACCACCGGCAAGTACAACAAGCATGAGCACTGCGTATATCCATGCCGTAGAGCCTTTCTTTTTCTTTGGCGTTTCGCTTGTTGGGGCAGATTCTGCCTGTATTGCGGCTTCCTGCTTGTCCTGTGCAATATTTCCCATATTAGCTTGTGCTCCTGTGTTTTCGGGTTCTATAGCAATAGCTTCTTCGGCAGGCCCAGGTGCTATTTCTTTCTCAATCTTTACATAAGCACTCTCCTCCGTCTCCACGGCAGCAGTCTCCTCGGCTACTGGTTCCGGTTGTTTTTCCTCTTCAGTAGTATGTACAACGGTAACGGGAGCAGGCTCCTCTTCCAAAGGCTGTTCCTCTTCTACTATACCTGTAGCCGCATGTTCTGCAACTGCAGGTTCATCAGCCGGAATCTCCTCCTCATCGGGAAGCACGAAATCGGGCTCTGTCTCTATTGTTGCAGCAATTTCCTCTGCTTCTGCCTCTTCTTCTGGTACGACGTTCCCTGATGGCTCTTCTGTAACCTCGGGCTCTACAGAAGAGATGCTTGCGGCAGTTTCCGCGACTGTTGCAGCATCCTCCTCTGCATCGGCATCTGTTTCTGGTATTTCAGTTTCCTCTTCTTCCTTGTATGTCTCGTCAACCTCTACAGGCTCGAACATGGCGAACGGCTGGTTCACATCGTCCTTCAACGTGTCTGCAGGGGTGAACGTGAGTTTCCTGTGCCCTTTTATCTCGAACTTTTCACCGGTGTTCACGTTTACACTGCTGCGGCTTGCCACTTCGGCAACCTTGAATGTACCCAGTCCGTTTATCTTTACAAGGCCATCCTTCTCAAGACCCTCGATAATGATGTCGAACATCGCCTTTGTAAACAGTTCAGCCTTTGCTCCGGAGATATCTGCCGCCTTTGCGAGCAGTGCGCTCAAATCGGAATGATTAAGTTTTGCATCCATGACCTTACCCCCTTTCTTACTTGAATTTATCCTTCAGCTTGTTGCTCGGGCGGAATGCCGGAACAATCTTCGGCGGAACCAGGAAACGTTGTCCTGTCTTAGGGTTTACCGACAGTCTCTCCTTTCGCATCTTTACCTCGAGTACTCCGAAACCGGAAATATTGAGCTGGTCGTTCTCCTTAAGACGCTCAGTAACCACCCCAACGAACATCTCCACGTTCGCTGCAGCTTCGGCCGGTGTAATGCCGCATTTCCTGGCCAGTTTAGCGATAAATTCCTTGTTGTTCATCTTGTCTCAGTTTTATTCCCGGTTCCCGGGATTATTCTTCTACAACTCCCATAAGGTCAAACTCCGTAGCATCGGTGATGCGTACATTGTAGAACCTGCCGATCTCGAGTTTTCCATTCTTTACAGGTACCAGAACCTCCATATCCACCTCGGGTGAATCGAACTCGGTGCGTCCTATGTAATAGTCGCCCTCGACCCTGTCGATTATGCTCCTGTATGCCTTGCCGACTCTGGCTTCGTTGAGCTTTGTCGATATTCGCTGCTGAATCTCCATCAGGCGGTCAAGGCGTTCCTGCTTCTTCTTTTTTGAAATGCTGTCCCTGTAGTTCTCCGCAGCGTATGTTCCGTCCTCCTCGCAGTATGCGAATGCACCCATGCGGTCGAACTTCGCCCACTTTACGAATTCCACAA
The DNA here is from genome assembly GCA_017547205.1 of Bacteroidaceae bacterium. Taxonomy (GTDB): domain Bacteria; phylum Bacteroidota; class Bacteroidia; order Bacteroidales; family Bacteroidaceae; genus HGM04593. Next base: position 65,875 of record JAFYQH010000057.1, read on the forward strand.
GTTCCTCGAACTCCTTATCGGTCTCGCCAGGGAAACCCACCATCATCGTAGTACGCAGGCATATTCCCGGCACCTCGTTGCGCATCCTTTCGACAAGGGCATATGTATCTTCCTTGGTAACATGACGGAGCATCTTCTTTAGTATCTTCGTGCTCACGTGCTGCAGTGCGATGTCAAGGTACTTGCATACGTTCTTTCTCTCGCGCATCACGCGCAACAGGTCATAAGGGAAGTTCGACGGGTAGGCATAGTGTAGTCTTATCCACTCTACCCCTTCGATATCCGAAATCTTCCCTACCAGTTCGGCTATGCTCTGCTTCTTGTAAATGTCAACTCCGTAGAATGTAAGTTCCTGGGCAATTATCTGGAACTCCTTCACACCCTGCGATACAAGATAGCGCACCTCGTCGAGTATCTCCTCAATCGGGCGCGACTTGTGTGCACCCGTTATAATTGGGATTGCACAATATGCGCAACGGCGGTTGCATCCTTCCGAAATCTTCAGGTAGGCATAATGTCCCGGGGTCGTCAGTACCCTTTCCTGTGCGATATCCTCACGATATTCGTGCTTCAGGTCATTAACCAGTTCGGTCCAGTTGAACTTGCCATAGAACTTGTCGACCTGTGTTATCTCCTCGCTCAGTTCGTTGAGATAGCGCTCCGAGAGGCATCCCATGACATACAGTCTGTTGAGGTCGCCCTGCTCCTTGCGCTGGCAGAACTCGAGAATCATGTTTATCGATTCCTGCTTCGCATCACCGATGAAACCGCAGGTGTTTATCACTGCGATTTCTCCGCATGGCTCCTCGCTATCGTGTACAACCTCGTAGCCGCACTCCTGGAGCTGACGCATCAGATGCTCCGAATCTACAAGATTCTTGGAACATCCCATTGTTATTATGTCAACGCGGTTCTTCTTCATCGTTTATCCAAAGAGTGAATCTACAAACTCCTCGCGGTTGAATATCTGCAGGTGGTCAATACCCTCGCCCAGTCCGATGTACTTCACAGGAATCTTGAACTGGTCGCTGATGCCTATCACTACACCGCCCTTTGCTGTACCGTCGAGCTTTGTTATCGCAAGAGATGTCACCTCGGTAGCCTTGGTGAACTGCTTTGCCTGCTCGAATGCATTCTGTCCTGTAGAGCCGTCAAGTACAAGCATCACATCGTTGGGCGCAGTAGGTACAACCTTCTTCATCACGTTCTTTATCTTTGTAAGCTCGTTCATCAGGCCCACCTTGTTGTGCAGACGGCCGGCAGTGTCTATGATTACTATATCGGCATTATTTGCTACGGCCGACGACAAAGTGTCGAATGCCACTGATGCAGGGTCCGAACCCATCCCCTGTTTTATTACCGGCACGTCGGCACGGTGTCCCCACTCCACGAGCTGTTCCACAGCCGCAGCGCGGAATGTATCGGCTGCACCCAGGTAAACCTTCTTTCCCGCCTTCTTGAACTGAGCTGCGAGCTTGCCTATCGTTGTTGTCTTTCCTACGCCGTTCACGCCTACAACCATTATCACGTATGGTTGTCCCGGTGTTGTGGGTATGTCGAACGAGTCACCGTCCTTAGTGTTGTTCTCCATGAGCAGCTGTGCTATCTCATCCTTCAGCAACTTGTTCAGTTCCTTTGTGTTCATGAACTTGTCGCGTGCCGCGCGTTTCTGCACACGGTCAATTATCTTTAGCGTTGTCTCCACGCCTACATCCGATGTCACAAGCACCTCCTCGAGGTTGTCGAGTACCTCGTCGTCAATCTCGCTCTTGCCTGCAATGGCGCGCGCAATCTTTCCGAACACGCTCTCCTTTGTCTTTGATAGGCCCTGGTCCAGGACCTCCTTCTTCTCTCTGCTGAAAAAACTGAATATTCCCATATTCCCGATGTTTTAGTTTTTCTGTTGTTTGAATGTTTAGTCAAGTTTAAGTACCGCGAGGAATGCCTTCTGTGGAACCTCGACATTACCGATCTGCTTCATGCGCTTCTTACCCTTCTTCTGTTTCTCGAGCAGCTTGCGCTTACGCGACACGTCACCGCCGTAACATTTTGCAGTCACATCCTTGCGCACCTGCTTGATAGTTTCGCGTGCAATGATTTTGGTGCCTATTGCAGCCTGCAGCGCAATGTCGAACTGCTGTCTTGGGATAAGGTCGCGCAATTTCTCGCACATCTGTCGGCCAAGGCCATAAGCATTGTCGACGTGTGTCAGTGTCGATAGTGCATCTACCGGCTCTCCGTTCAGCAGTATGTCGAGCTTTATGAGCTTTGATGTCCTGAACCCGGCCGGGTGGTAGTCGAACGATGCGTATCCCTTAGAAATGCTCTTGAGTTTGTCGTAGAAGTCGATGACAATCTCGCCAAGAGGCAACAGGAATCGTATATCAACGCGGTTTCCTGTGATGAACTCCTGTTTTTGCAGCTCACCGCGCTTTGACAGGCAGAGTGTCATTATGGGGCCTATGTAGTCGGCGCGTGTAATAATGCTTGCGTTTATGTACGGCTCCTCGATGTGGTCGATGAGCGTAGGTTCGGGCATTCCGCCCGGATTGTGCACCTCCTTGGCCTCACCCTGCTTGTCGTACACCATGTACGAAACGTTGGGTACTGTAGTTATTACGCTCATGTCGAACTCGCGGTCGAGACGCTCCTGTACAATCTCCATGTGTAGCAATCCGAGGAATCCGCAGCGGAAACCGAAACCGAGTGCAGCCGATGACTCGGGGGTAAATGTCAGTGAGGCATCGTTGAGCTGCAGCTTCTCGAGCGAAGCGCGCAGGTCCTCGTAATCCTCGGCCTCTATCGGATACACACCGGCGAAGACCATCGGCTTAACCTCCTCGAAACCCGATATGGCGGCACTGCATGGACGTGCAATGTGTGTAATTGTATCACCCACCTTCACCTCACGCGAAGTCTTGATTCCCGATATAATATAACCTACATCTCCAGTGCGCAGTTCCTGACGCGGTGACAACTCCATCTTAAGTACTCCAATCTCGTCGGCGTCGTACTCCTTGCCGGTATTGAAGAACTTTACCTTGTCGCCCTTGCGCAGCACACCGTTCGTAATCTTGAAATATGCAATGATTCCGCGGAACGAGTTGAATACGGAGTCGAAAATAAGTGCCTGCAACGGAGCTTCCTCGTCACCCACAGGTGCCGGAATGCGCTCTACTACAGCCTGCAGAATCTCTTCCACACCCATGCCGGTTTTTCCCGATGCCTCTATTATATCCTCGCGGTCGCAGCCTATGAGGTCTATTATCTCGTCCTTTACCTCCTCGGGCATTGCGTTTATCATGTCGCACTTGTTGATGACAGGGATAATCTCCAGTCCCTGGTCAACTGCCATGTAGAGGTTTGATATTGTTTGTGCCTGTACGCCCTGTGTCGCGTCCACTACGAGTAGCGCACCCTCGCATGCAGCTATTGAGCGCGAAACCTCGTACGAGAAGTCGACATGTCCCGGAGTGTCAATTAGGTTGAGTATATATTTCTCGCCCTTGTACATGTACTCCATCTGTATCGCATGGCTCTTGATTGTGATGCCGCGCTCTTTCTCCAAATCCATATTGTCCAGCATCTGACCCTCGGTAATGTTGATGGTCTTTGTTGTCTCAAGAAGGCGGTCGGCCAGTGTAGACTTGCCATGGTCAATGTGGGCAATAATGCAAAAATTCCTTATTTTCTCCATATCTTTGTTCTATACTTTTCTGCTTGGAAAGCCGTTCCAGGACGGCATGTTTCTTCGTTTAACATGCAAAGATACAACAAAAAATTATATATATATAATAACAAGAAATGATATTTTAACATTTGTCGTCACGAGGAATCCCGACAAGAGCAGACTCTCTCTTAGATAATTTCTGAAATATGTATATATTTTTCAATAAATAAATGTTGGTAAATCAGCCTTTATGCATGATGTGCTTTTGATACAGTTCAACAGAACGAGCTAAATCTATTTTAATTACAGAATATATGTAATGCATTTCTACTCAACGAATGTATGGCCGTTTGATAAAGTTAGCATACAACCGACTGCAACAAAAAAAACAAACAGGAGCAAAGTTTGTACACTTTACCCCTGTTTGTAAATTAATATTACTTTGTTTTCACTTGAATACGTGCTTGCCGTAATTCACACCTTTCAACAGGTAATATTTCGCTTCGCCTTGCAGGCGTTTCAGGAAATCATTGTAGTCGCGCTTGTCAGCAGGAGTCCAACCGGCTTCGGCAACAGCCACAAGACGCGGGAACATAAGATATTGCACTATGTCGGCCTCCTCTACCCATTCGGTCCAGAAGTTTGCCTGAACACCCATGTATTTAGGCTGCAACTCTTCTGCAACGCCGTTCATTGGCTTGTAGTTATATACACGCTCTACTGTCTCATCACCATGTCCCTGAGAACGTGGCTCTGTCTCCAATTTTGACTGACGACGATTGATGTAGTATGGAATCTGCGGCGACAGAATGGTGTTCATGCCGCGCTTTGCAGCGTCAACGGCAGCATTGTCGGCACCAATCCATGCCATGATTGTAATGTCGTCACCGAGAGGCGCAGTGTTGCCGTGCAGCACCTCGTTCCAGAAAATAAGTTTGCGCTGCTTGTCGGCAGGCTTCTGTGCAATATGCTCCTTCAGCTGTTTGTAGAAGTGTATCTGCAAGTCGCGGTAGTTTGTAGAGCCAATCTCCTTAAGCAATACCTGGCAGTCGCTGTTGTGTTCCCATTTGTGTGTCGGGCACTCGTCACCTCCAAGGTGTATGTAACCGAACGGGAACAGTTCTGTGAGTTCATCAATAACATCCTTTGCAAACTGCACTGCCAAAGGGTTAGCCACGTTTATGACGTCGGCCGATACACCCTGCCACAACCACACATCGTGCTTGTTCTCAGGGTCACATGCAAGAAATTCGGGATAAGACGCCACTGCTGCCTGTGAGTGTCCCGGTATGTCAACCTCGGGTACAATCTCAATGAAACGTTCCTTTGCATACGCCACAACTTCCTTTATATCCTTGTGTGTGTAGTAGCCGCCGTAACGCTTGCCGTCGGGCTTCACCTCGCCCCATCCGAGCACCTTGCTGTCGCGCCATGCACCCACCTCGGTAAGTTTGGGATATTTCTTTATCTCGATGCGCCAGCCCTGGTCCTCGGTCAAATGCCAGTGGAAACGGTTCATCTTGTAGGCAGCCATCACATCTATGATTTTCTTAATTTCCTCCTTGCCATAGAAGTGACGACCCTCGTCGAGCATGAATCCACGCCAAGAGAAACGTGGTTCATCAACAATAAAGACACAAGGGACTCTCCACTCCTCAACACTATCATCAGGCACTCCGGCCATCACATTGCGCGGCATAAGCTGCTTTAGTGTCTGGAACGCATAGAAGAAGCCGGCTGGTGTTGATGCTGCGATGTTTATTATTTTCGGGGTAACAGATAGCCTATAAGCCTCATTGAGCATATATTCATCGACATACAACACAATGTGCGCATCTCCCTTCTTTGCGGCTTCTTGCACATCCCAACCAAGGAACAGACCATCCTTCAGCCTATCTTTGACAAGCTTTACACCGGTTGTTTTCTTTATCTCCCTGACAAAATTGTCCACGACAGCATCAATGCCGCCATCCTTTATTTTGGGATAACACAGTACGACCTTCCCATTGAAAGAAAACTCACCCTCTTCTATCTGCATTTCGGCAGGTTTGGGAATGATGGAAATCTCCTGCGCATTCAATGATAACGCGAAGATACAAAGCAAAGCAAATAACAGTTTTTTCATATGTATAAATCAATGATTCTCATTAAACAAACGCAATCTCTCTTCAAGCATTGCATAATGGTGTGGCTTTATGTTTGACGAGCATGCCCTGATACCCTTACGCGTGCCTCCTGTCGTTGCAAGATCAATACCACTTACACCATAATAGAGCAGTTCCTTGAGCAGCTCGCCGCCATCCATCTCCTTATAGCCCACTGTGAAGAAGAAACCGTCACTCACAGGTTCTTCATCATCCTTGTCGTATACTATATGGAACCCGTTCTGCAGCAGAATCTCCTTTATCCTTGCGGTGCGCAGCGCATACTCCCTTATGTCGCCCACAAAGTCATATTCGCCGTCGCATGCAGCCTTCAGCATCGCTGCCATAGCACATTGTGCCGAATGTGAAACACCCGACGAGAATGAATATAGGAATACATATGCGAACGCAGCGCCGAAGCGTGCAATGCTGTAACGCTCTTTCAGGGCACTGTAATGACGTTCGTAGAGTTTGTCGCCTATACATGCCATGGCTATACGTTGTCCCGCATAGCTGAATATCTTCGACGCGCTCATCAGAATGATGTAGTTATCGGTATAATGCGACACACTCGATTGGTAAGGCGGCTCGAAAGGACGGCTCATGTCGCGACGGAAGTCCATCGTCATATAGGCCATATCCTCAATAACCAGAACATCATGCTTTGTTGCCAGACGTCCTATTATTTCAAGTTCCTCGTCATTGAGACACATCCATGTTGGGTTGTTGGGGCTTGAATAAAGTATGGCGCATATGTTCCCTTTCGCAAGGAACGTTTCCAACTGCCCCTCGAGAGCCTTCCCGCGATAACCGGCAATGTCGAACGAGGCTATTTTTACGCCTATCACCTGTGCCTGCATCTTCTGTACCGGGAATCCGGGGTCTATATATAGCACTGTATCACGCGCCGGGTCAAGCTGCGAGGCAAGCATCAGCGATGCAAACGAAGCCTGCATTGAGCCTACTGTAGGGATGCATCCCTGCGGGGCTATATCGGTATTGACAAAGGCTTTCATGAAACGCGAAGCCTGTTCCTTCACCTCCGGAATTCCGTCTATTATGGGATATACCGATGCAACACCCCTTTGCAGGGCCTCGCATTCAGCCTTCACCCCCACAGCCGAAGGTGGCAACCCCGGCACGCCCATCTCAAAGTGTATGAATTCCGTGCCGGTGCGCGCCTCGGCAGCGCGCACCACGGCACCTATCTGCCTGATGGACGCGCTGCGTATATCATCTATCTCAAACTCCTTGACAATAGAATCTATTATTTCAGGTGCAATAATGGACATGAGATTTAGTGTTACAAGTGTAATGCAGCCAACAGCCTCATTTTAACAACAAAGCAAAATGCAGTTCAAAACCCGTTAGTACAAGGCTTGCAGTGTTGGAAAATACCGGAGTTTAGTGAACCTAAATGAGGATATTTTACAATACTGCGTAACGCAGTCAATACCAGCATCATCTTTGTTGTATAAAAGGTTCAATGACAAGGCCTGCGAAGTTTCTGCAGTCGGGAGTTTAGTGAATCTAAATGACCAACTGCAGAAACAAGCGTAACGCAGTCAGTGACCTTTAATACAGACAATTCAAGATGTTATTCAAAGCCGTTAGTACAAGGCTTGCAGTGTTGGAAAACACCGGAGTTTAGTAAACCTAAATGAGGATGTTTTACAATACTGCGTAACGCAGTAATAACGGTTTTGAACTACATCGACTTAGTCCTCCATCAATTTACGATAACGTGCCTTCTTCGGCTCCTCAATTCCAAGACGACGCATCTTGTTCTCTTCGTAGTCGGAGTATGAACCCTCGAAACTGAATACGTTGCCGTCGCCCTCGAATGCGATGATGTGTGTACAGATACGGTCGAGGAACCAACGGTCGTGGCTGATGACAACGGCACAACCGGCAAAGTTCTCAAGACCCTCCTCAAGCGCACGCAGTGTGTTCACATCGATGTCATTGGTAGGCTCGTCAAGCAGAAGTACGTTACCACCCTCTTTCAGTGCCATTGCAAGGTGCAGACGGTTACGCTCACCGCCGGAAAGCACACCACACTTCTTCTCCTGGTCGGCACCCGAGAAATTGAAACGTGAAAGGTATGCGCGTACATTGATTTCCTTGCCACCAAGGCGCATGAGCTCGTTACCCTGGCTCATTACCTCGTAAACGCTCTTGTCGGCAACAATATCCTTGTGGTTCTGGTCTACATATGCAATCTTAACTGTTTCGCCAACCTCGAATGTTCCCTCATCGGCGGTTTCGAGACCCATAATCATGCGGAACAGAGTTGTCTTACCCGCACCGTTGGGGCCAATAACGCCTACGATGCCGTTAGGCGGAAGCATGAAATTGAGGTTGCTGAAGAGGTGCTTGCTGCCGAATGATTTTCCTATGTTCTCGGCGTTGATGACCTTGTTTCCGAGACGCGGACCGTTGGGGATGAAGATTTCGAGTTTCTCCTCGCGCTCCTTCTGGTCCTCGTTAAGCATACGCTCGTATGAGTTAAGACGCGCCTTACCCTTTGCCTGGCGAGCCTTTGGTGACATGCGCACCCACTCGAGCTCGCGCTCAAGAGTCTTGCGGCGCTTGCTTGCGCTCTTCTCCTCCTGCTCCATACGTTTTGTCTTCTGGTCGAGCCAAGATGAGTAGTTACCCTGCCAGGGGATACCCTCGCCGCGGTCGAGTTCAAGAATCCAGCCCGCAACGTCATCAAGGAAGTAACGGTCGTGAGTAACAGCAATTACTGTACCCTCGTACTGGTTCAAGTGTTGCTCCAACCAGTCGATACTCTCGGCGTCGAGGTGGTTGGTAGGCTCGTCGAGGAGAAGCACATCGGGCTTTGAAAGCAAAAGACGACAGAGAGCAACACGGCGGCGCTCACCACCCGACAGGTGGTCAACGAGTTCGTCGGGAGCCGGGCAACGGAGGGCAGCCATAGCACGCTCGAGTTTGCTTTCAAGGTTCCATGCATCTGTAGCGTCGATGATATCCTGCAGTTCGGCCTGGCGTGCGAAGAGCTGGTTCATCTTCTCCTCGTCCTCGTAGTATTCGGGCAAGCCGAACTTCTGGTTAATCTCCTCGTATTCTGCAAGAGCATCTACAGTAGCCTGTACACCCTCTTTTACACAATCCATTACTGTCTTTCCGTCCTGAAGTTTGGGATCCTGCGGAAGGTAGCCCACAGAATAACCGGGTGACCATACCACATTACCCTGATAGTCATTGTCAAGACCTGCAATAATCTTCATAAGAGTTGATTTACCCGCACCGTTCATACCCACGATACCAATCTTTGCACCATAGAAGAAAGAGAGGTAAATATTCTTCAACACCTGTTTGTTTGTCTGCTTGATTGTCTTGCTCAAGCCCACCATCGAAAAGATGATTTTCTTGTCGTCAACTGTTGCCATAAATCTATTATATAGTTTATATTATTCCTAATTTTATAATTATTACTGCAAAGATAGCACAAACGAGCGAATGTTCAATGAGCGAGTGAGTGAAAATCCATTTTCACACGCAACGAGCGAAGCAGAACTTCGCGCCAGCAAAAACATGAAGCTCGCTTCGATGTTTTTCAAAGCAAGTGCAGAATATCTTCGCGGTTTACCGCAGAGATAGCACAAACGAGCGAATGTTCAATGAGCGAGTGAGTGAAAATCCATTTTCACACGCAACGAGCGAAGCAGAACTTCGCGCCAGCAAAAACATGAAACTAGCTTCAATGTTTTTCAAAGCGACAACGCGAAAAAAAACGTTGCTTGCAACAACAATGCGAAACAAGCATTGTTTGCGACGACGGAAGCTTTAGCTTTCCAAAGGAGTGTGTGTCAGCACCAACCGTTATGTTTACAAAAGAGTAACACTCGCGTTTCCAAAGAATATGTTCGAAGAAAACCTTGCTACTATCCACCGTAAAGGCAGCACTTGCCTTTGCATTGGGTAAAAGTTCTACACTGCTTAAATTAAGAAACTCCATAATCTTGCTTTGTTTTCAGCAAAATTATGGAGCATATAAGGTGCGGTAAAAGACAGAATAAAATTATCGCCAAACAGGTTCATTATCCCAATTCTCCGGGAAACCCATAGCCTTGATGTCAATAGTAGGATATGCGGCAATTAGGTCTTTCAACTTATATTTGAATGTATTGTTAGGGGATATAGTAAACAACAAATACTTAATCATACATAGACGATAATACATTCTCCTATTATCCGTTTGGGTAATATCAATCCAACCAAAAGATGTTTTCTGTGGGTTCTGTGTAATCACAGGTAAAATACGGTTCCACGCTCTCGAGTGATGACAACAGATATTTCTCAAACCACCAAGCACGATTAGCCAAGAGAAGAACACCTTTGGTTGTAAACCGAAATATTGTGCAATCTGCTTTTTTAGCGACGAACTCTTCAGATTATCATATATGTATCTTAAATTTCCGAAAGGCAAAATCTCTGCAATCATCCACGATGGCGGATATGGGTCGGAATAAGATGTTTTGAAATGCTTGATAAAATCCTCTTTTGTTTTATCCAACTCACTGTTTATTGCAGCCATAGAACTATTGAACTTTTCTGTATCTGCAAAATACTGAGGGTCGGTCATCCAAAAAATATCATTAAAAGCCTCACTTGCCATATTGGTAATACAGCTTCTGAAGGCAACTTCAATCTTTTCTATCTCATTAAAGATAAGCACCCTAAATCTTCTATCAAAACGGTACATATTCATCACATTTCTAAATGATGAACCCTGCTTGAAAATATGTTGCTCCTTAGGTGTTTGCAATAGAGGATAGAAATAAGCACTCAAACGGTAATATCCAATATTCTTTAGATATGTTGCTGCTTTTTGTTCCTTGCCTTCAAATAATAATCCCCTGTCCTTCAGCAAGGTAATAAAAGTAAGGGCTCACCTGCAAAAGTTGGGGGGCTATGCAAAAAGTTTAGTCAATCTATAGAAGAAAAATTTCAAATCAGTAACACCTCTGAGTTGTGCTCTGAATGCTTTGATTTTGGCATTAAAAC
>JAFYQH010000058.1 GCA_017547205.1 Bacteroidaceae bacterium
GCTTCTTCGATTTTCATAAATTAATGGCAATAAGTTATCTTGCGCGTTTTCTTCTGTTCTTCTTAATCGAGTTTACCATATCATAATATTCGCTAGGACTTAATTGCTCTTCTTCGCATAAATGATGGAGTTCATTGAGCATTCCGAGCGTTCTTAAAACACGAAGAAACGTGTCAAACGATTTTATCTCTCCAGACTCCACCTTTTGGACCGATGAACGTGATATGGATGCCGATTCAGCCAAACTATCTTGCGTTATATTTTGCTTTAGTCTGGTTGCCTTGATTTTTTCACCAATCTTCTTTTGAATCTGAGCATCTGATAGAATATAAATATCTTCCATAATGATTGCATTTGTAAGCATTACGACGCAAATATGCGAATAATGCTTTAATATAAAAGCTTTACGAATGTATTTTTTAATATAATTATTGCTTTTAAATGGAAGAACAACTCTATTCTATGATTTTTTCAGGAGTCATAGATTAAAGTATACAGTCATATTAACTTATCGTTTGCGTTAATTTAACGGGCAATAACGTTGTTTACTTATCGCGTACGATGATTTATAATACTTCACCAAAAGAAAAACTAAAATCACACATTTATGGAATTTCCAACAAAAAACATTGAGTAATACCTTCCTGTCATCTTTTTTAATAATCGGTCATGCTATATTATACTACGTGTTAACTTAGTAATTATATTAGCCTTTTGCTTATCGGGCGCAGTAATTTATAATGCAAAGATGTTGCTAATTTTTATATCTATATCATGTTTTGCTTCACTTGTTTCTATTTTTGTGGTTTTGTCTATGTATAAATAGATGTTGTTGTTTGTTTGTCTATAGCAAAAGTGTTATCTTCGTGATATTAAACAACTGAAAAACTATAACGATATGGAAAAATTCAATGAAATAATAAATGGCGGTCAGCTGACTTTGGTTGATTTTTTTGCTACATGGTGTGGGCCATGCAAGATGATGCATTCAGTTCTGGAACAGCTCAAGGATGAGATGGGTGAGAGTATAAGGATTATAAAGGTGGATGTCGATAAGAACGAAAAACTTTCCGAGAATTATCGCATACAGTCTGTACCTACTATGATTCTGTTCCGTAGTGGTGAGATTGTGTGGCGCCAGAGTGGGGCTCTGCAGCTGGGCGACCTGAAGAGGGTAGTTTCGTCCTTTATGTAATGTTAAAAGATTCTTGGGATGAATTTATCCGGTGGGTGGCTCATCCCTTCATCTACAGGAGAGGGACTCAATATCCATTCCTGGAACAAGCACCCCCTGCCAAAGTGTATTTGACAAGGGGTGTTCTCTTTGTAAAATCACTTTTGGGTAGGCCTCTTTTTAATTTTAAATGGGGCAGGCTCTGTTCCACCTCATCAGCACCTCTTTTTCATTAGTGTTCACGTCAGTGCGTTCTTCCATTACGATGAAATTGTGCCTACGATAGAACTGCCGGGCTTTTTCGTTTTTCTTGTACACGGCCAGTGTCAGGGTGAAATGTTTTTGCTTGATGAACTCGATGAGGCTTGTTCCTATGCCTTGCGACTGGTGGCGCGGGTCGATGAACAGCCCTGCGATGTGGTAGCCGTTGAGCCCGACGAAGCCTAGAATATCTCCGTCGTGTTCATAGACGTAGACGTCGGCCGACGGTAGGATTTCGCGCATATATCCTATATGGCTTGCCCAATAGTCTGGCTCAATGAAGGGGTGGGCCTGCGTGTTGCCCTCGAGCCAGATTCTGATGATGGCTTCAGTCTCTGTGGGTTCGGGCTTGCGTATAGTTGACCGGTTCATTTATTTGCTATTTTATTACTCTCTGTTAGCGCCTCGCGCCTCTTCGAACTTGGCCTTCATGGTGGGGTTCTTGTAGGTGAGCTTCTTTATGGTGAGGTCCTCGGTGTCCTGCTGGGCAAGGCGCAGATTGTTCTCGGAGCCGATGAGGTTCTCCTTTACTTTGGTGAGCTTGGCGATGGTGTCGTCGATTTGCTTTATGGCTTCTTCGAATTTCCTTGATGCGAGGTCGTAGTGACGGCCGAACTTCTTCTTGAACTCCTCGATCTTGGTCTCGAAGTTGGTTACGTCGACCTCCTTGCTCTGGGCAAGGATGAGCTGTTTCCGGTACTCGAGGCTCTTCTTCGAGGTCTGCACGAGCAGGTTGATGAATGGTACGAAGAACTGGGGGCGTATGACGTACATCTTGGGGTAGAGGTGTGACTTGTTGACGATGCCGTTGTTGTAGAGGTCGTTGTCGGCTTCGAGAAGGCTCACGAGCACGGCGAATTCGCATCCTTTCTTCCTGCGGTCGTCGTCGAGTTTCTTCAGGAAGTCGTCGTTCTTGTGTTTGGTGGATGTGGTGTCCATCTCGTTTTTCATCTCGAACATTATGGATATGTACTCGGTGCCGTCCTCGCTGTCGCGGAATATGAAGTCGCCCTTTGTGCCGCAGGTGGCGTCGTTGTCCTTCTCGAAGTAGGCGTTGGGCATCATGGGGCGTATGTATTGCTCGAACTCGATGCTGCAGTGCTGTTCGAGGGTTTCGCCGACCATCTTGGTCGACATCCTGGCTTTAAGGTCCTTGTAGTAGTTGACTTGCTCCTGGAATATGCGTATCTGCTCCTCGTGCTGTTTCTTTATGGCTGCTTCGTTTATCTGCGCCTCGCGCTTCTCGAGCTCGGCCGCTGAACGTAGCTGCATTATTTCGTTTTCCTTGGCTTGGGCTGCCTGCTGTGCCTTGCTGCGCTCTTCCATGACAGCTATCTTGAGCATGTTGTCGCTCTGGGCTATGGTGGAGTTGAGCTGTGCTATGGTTTTGTCTCTCTCGGCCAGTGCGGCGCTCTTCTCGTTCTCCTTAAGTGTCTCGATTTGCGACAGCTGGTTCTTGAGACGCTCAATCTCGGCATCCTTTGCGCTTATGAGGGTTTCTCTTCTGTTGAGTTCTGTCTGGAAGGCTTTCTCGCTCCGTGTGTTGGCCAGTTCCTGCTCGGTCCTGTGGCGGGCTTCGATCTCGGCCATGCGGCGTGCGATTTCACTCTCGAACTCGGTGTTCTTTATCTGGTTTACGATGGATGCATATTCGGCTTCGTCGACCTGGAATATGCTTCCGCATTTTGGGCATTTAAGTTCTTTCATTTCCTGGAATTGATGCCGTGCGTCTATGACCGGCTGTTTGTTATGGGTGTCGCCTTCGCAGCTCCGGCGCGTCTATGCTGCGGGGCATGCTGGCTTCTGCAAAGCTATACTTAAATAATGACTTGACAAAAAAGGCGGCTCATTTATTTTGTGCGGTTTGCGTGGATTGTGCCATGCTACGGTGCTTGTGGCTGTGGAAATATTGTTGTAGCTTTGCCCCGGACATGTGTGTTATGGGACGTATTGAACGCGAGAAACGTGTGGTGGCCAGGATGGTGGAACTGTACTGCCGTCACAAACTGGGGCTCGACGGTATGAACGATGAATACCGCGAGCTTGTGGAGTATGCCTATGCACGGCTGGGGAGGTGTCGTTTCGGTGCCGGGAAGCCTGCGTGCAAGAAGTGTCCGATACATTGCTACAAGCCCGAAATGCGCGCGAAGATACGCGCTGTGATGCGTTGGGCCGGGCCGCGCATGCTGTTCTATGAGCCTGTAGCTGCCATAAGGCATATGCTGGGAATTTAGAAGCTGTTTAATTTATTATATAAGCATTTAAAAGCTGCAAGAGTCGGTGTTTCGGCTTGTTTAAGTTTGTTTTTGTCATTTTTTACTCCGCTAAATTTGAAAATAGCCCGCTATTCCCTGCGTTTACCGTAGTAAAATCTGTTCAAAAACAATTCTCAAACAATCGCGAAATAAATTTAAACAGCTTTTTAGAAGCTGTTGTTGTATTTCAATGATTTTGATATGTTGAAGTCTCTTTTGATTGTTGGGGCCGGCAGTTTTGCGGGAGGAGCGTTGAGGTATCTTGTCTCGCAGCTGATGAAGGGGGCATGCGGAACGTCGTTCCCCTGGGCAACGCTTGCGATCAACCTTGCCGGGTGTCTGTTGATGGGTGTGGTGTACGGGCTTTTCTCCCGTAATGTTTCCACCTCACATGCTTTGTGTTTGTTGCTAACGACCGGTTTCTGTGGCGGCTTCACGACATTCTCGGCGTTTGCAAATGAGGGTCTGGCAATGTTGCAGGATGGTAACTTGTGGGCTTTTGCCGTGTATGTGCTCGCCAGTGTGTTGGCCGGCGTGGCTATGGTGGCATTGGGGTATTGGATTGTAAAGGTGTTTTAGCAATGTATCAGAAATTCATAATAAACCAGGATGGGGTGCTTCGCTTCGGCACTGTCTATCAGCACCGCGAGCTGCTTGAGTGGGGGGACAGTTGCCCCTATGGCGGTGGGCTTTGGGAATATGATGCCGCCCGTGGGTGTGTGCTGCTCTACGGACGTTCGTTTGCGTTCGGTGCACCCGATTTCGCTGCTGTGCGCAGTATCGACTGGGAGAGCCTGGGGATGGGGCCGTGTCCGTTGCTGCACATGCAGCACTGGCCTTCGGACAGCACGGTTCAGCCAGTTTGTGCCGGGCTTTACTGATGTGTTTTCCGGGGCGGGGCATGGCTTTTGTGTTGTGCTTTAACATAATTTGCTTTTTTATAAATTAAGAATGGTTGACTTTTCGTTGTATTTTCGGTTGGAAAGCACTATCTTTGCAGTCTGAAATTGCTGGAATAGGCTTTCTGTGGCGCAGGGGAGCGACCTTTTTCAATGGGCTTCTTTTTCTGGATTTCACGCCTTTTGATGCTTGCTCCGGCCTAATTGAACAACGTTTTAAGTTGATTATGAGAAATTTATCTTATATACTTCTGTCTGTAGCCATTCTGTTGGTTTCTTGCAGTTCGTTCGACCGTGAGTACAAGAATACCAATATGGATTACAGATACGAGGCTGCCAAGGCTTACTATCTTGATGGTGATTACAACAAAGCTTCCCAGTTGCTGGAGACCATGATTACCATGCTCAAGGGTGGCGACAAGGCCGAGGAATCGCTTATGATTCTAGCTATGTGCTACTATAACTCGGGGGACTACGAGACTGCATCGCAGTACTTCAAACTGCATTATACGAACTATCCGCGCGGCGAATATGCCGAGTTCTCGCGTTTCCATTCGGGAAAGTCTCTCTTCATGGATATTACTGAGCCCGAGTTGGACCAGTCCGGGACCTATGTGGCGATAAACGAATTGCAGCTGTTCATGGAGTACTTCCCGCAGAGCAAGTATATTGACGAGGCGCATGATCTCATTTTGAAGATGCAGGATGTGTTGGTGTTGAAGGGATATCTTGCAGCAAAATTGTACTACGACTTGGGTGATTACATGGCTTACATGGGCAACAACTACGAGGCTTGCATAATTACAGCGCAGAATACTTTGAAGGATTTTCCATTCACTTCGTTGCGCGAGGATTTGTCGATGCTCATTCTCAAGGCCAGGTATAAGATGGCGCACAATAGTGTAAAGGAAAAGCAGGTTGAGCGTTACCGCAATACTATTGATGAGTATTATGCATTCAAGACCGAGTTCCCCGAGAGCAAGCACCTGAAAGAGGCCGAGAAGTTCTACAAGGAGGCTACGAAGTTTGTCGGCGACAACAAGGACGATAACAAAGAATAATTAAATATAGAAAAATGGATTACAAGAAGACTAATGCTCCTACAAACACTGTCACACGCAATATGGCAGATTTTGTAAATGAAACTGGCAATGTTTACGAATCGGTTGCAATCATTGGCAAGCGCTCGAACCAGATAGCTGCCGAGATGAAGGAAGAGCTGCTGAAGAAACTCAATGAGTTCTCTTCGTCTACCGACAATCTGGAGGAGCAGTTCGAGAACCACGAGCAGATAGAGATTTCACGCTACTACGAGAGACTTCCGAAGCCGACATTGATTGCTGCGCAGGAGTTCCTCGATGACAAGATTTATTTCCGCGATCCTTCAAAGGAGCAGGACGACGAGGAGTAATGACTATCTCTTAGGGCTATTGTTATGAAATTCCGCTTGTATCAGTTGCTGTATGTTGCTGCTATAGCACTGCTGGTTGTGGCTACAATGAGTGATGTCGCTTTCTTTATAGGAAAAGACGGCTCGACATCGCTACTCGACAACTTCAATTATACCATGCCCGACGGTTCACAGTCGGGGGCTGTGATTGCCTTGGGTGTAGTGCTTGTAGTTGGTATCGTTGTCAATGCTTTTGCGCTTTTCGTGTCGCTGTTCAGCAACTTCGGGTTGCAGAAGAGGTGTCTTGTGCTTTCTATGCTGCTGTTGGCCGGATATTATATCCTTCTCCTCGTGTATTCTTTCATCCTTGTTGATGAGGCTGCCGTGGATATGTGTAAGGGTATGTTCCTGCCGCTTGCCGCACTTGCTGCCAATGCGCTGGCATTTGTGATGACGCGCCGTCAGGAGGCAAAGATAATTGCCAAGGCTATGGGTTTCCGCTTGAGAGACTGATTTACGCGCGTTGACTTTTGAATCGAATATAATAAGGAAGGGTAATCGCAGGTTGCTCTTCCTTTGTTTAATATCTGTAATGTGGCCTGGCCACGAAAATGAATGTTGTTATGAGAAAATTGTATGTCCTGTTGCTGCTTCTTGCTTTGCTCGTTTCATGCACCTCGAAGAGGGAGTATGTTGTGAGGATGCATACGACAGAGGGTGTCATGGACTTGAAACTGTATAACGAGACACCGAAGCACCGTGACAATTTTGTGAAGCTTGTGAAGGAACACACGCTTGACTCGCTTCTGTTCCATAGGGTGATAAAGGATTTCATGATACAGGGAGGTGATCCCGATTCAAGGAATGCCGCTCCCGGCAAGTTGCTGGGTGGCGGCGACCTGGGGTACACGATTGAGCCTGAATTCATGCCCGAGAAGCATTTCCATCGTCGCGGCGTGCTTGCTGCGGCACGTGAGGGTGATGATGTGAATCCCGAGCAGCGCTCGTCGGCAAGCCAGTTCTATATTGTTTGGGGACAGGTGTTTACTCCTGAACAACTAGAAAAGTACAAGGCGCGTTACGAGGAGAGGATGAAGAGGAAGATGAATATTACTCCCGAGCAGTATGAGGTTTATACGACCATCGGTGGTACTCCTCACCTCGACGGCTGGTACACTGTTTTCGGCGAGGTGGTGAATGGCCTTGAGGTGGTCGACAGGATACAGAATAGTGAGTGTGACAGGAATGACCGCCCGTTGAAGGATGTTAGAATATTGAATGTTGAACTTTTGAAAAGATAACATATGTTGAATGTTGGTGATATGGCTCCCGATTTTCTGGGACTGGATGAGTGTGGTAACGAAATAAGAGTAAGTGACTACAAGGGACGCCGTCTGGTGGTATATTTCTACCCGAAGGACAGTACTCCGGGCTGTACAGCCGAGGCTTGCTCCTTGCGTGACGGTATGGACGAACTGGTTGCTGCAGGTTTTGCTGTGGTGGGCGTGAGTGCCGACAGTGCTGCTTCGCATGCGCGTTTCAAGGCAAAGCAAGGGCTGAACTTTCCGCTTGTAGCCGATGTGGAGAAGAAAACCATCGAGGCTTTCGGGGCATGGGGAGAGAAGAAAATGGCCGGCCGCACATATATGGGCATAATACGCACTACATTCGTGATTGATGCCGGGGGCGCGGTTGAAAGGATTATAACAAAGGTCGATACAAAGAATGCCGCAAGGCAGGTGCTGGAGTCGGCTTGTAATAAATGATATGTATGATTCCTGATATATTTACATTCTTGACGGCTGCAGATGTGGCTGCTACGGCTCCGGCCGGCATTCTCGAGAGGTTGTCGGGCATGAGTCCCGATGAACTGATGCATGCCGTTGCGGCTCTGGCCGTGTCGGTGGCTTGGAAACTTGTGAAACTGCTGGTTATATGGTTCTTGGGCCGCTGGATAACACGCCGTGTGGTTAATGTGATAAGGATACTGATGGAGAAACGTAATGTGAACCTGTCGGTACGTACATTTGTGTCGAGCCTGGTCGATGTTGTCGCAATGATAATACTCATTGTGATGATAATTGGTGTGATAGGCATTGATACCTCTTCGTTCATCGCGTTGTTCGCTTCAGCGGGTGTCGCTATTGGTATGGCCCTTAGCGGTACTTTGCAGAACTTTGCCGGCGGTGTCATGATTCTTCTGTTCCGTCCCTTCAAGGTGGGGGATGTCATTGAGGCACAGGGTGTGACAGGGTGTGTGAAGGAGATTCAGATATTCAATACTGTTGTGAATACTCCCGACAACAAGGTGATATTGTTGCCTAACGGCCCTGTTTCTACCGGTATAATAAACAACTATTCACGCGAGGAGGTGCGCCGAGTGGAGCTGACCTATTCAATAGCCTATGGCGATGACTTTGAGAAGGCCAGGAAGGTGTTGCTTGAACTGATAGCCGAGGACGGCAGGGTGCTTGACAAGCCTGCGGAGCCTTTCATAGGGCTGTCGTCTCTGGCGGCAAGTTCCATTGATGTGACGGTGCGTGTGTGGTGCAGGCAGGAGGATTACCGGGGCATTCTTTTCGACATGAACAGGAAGGTATATGAGACTTTCCCCAAGCGTGGGCTGAACTTCCCGTATCAGACACTTACCGTGAATGTGAACAGAGAATGATGCCAGATTATTATATTCAAATACCAACGCGGGTGGCCATGAAGTAAATGGGCCACCCCGTTTTTCTTGTAATATTCGTTGTCGGATTTATATTTGAAAAAGGATAATTTTTGTAACTTTGCACCGCTTTTTCGGGATGGTGTATTTGCCTTCTCCCGGGGCACTGCTGAAAATGATGTAGATAAATAAACATAAACATGGACGCAAAAAAACTTGTTGATTTTCATCCTAAGTTCATCGATGAGATGAAAAACTATTCCCGTGAGAAATTCACCGCAGACGTGATGGCAGGAATCATTGTCGGAATCGTTGCCATACCTCTTGCCATTGCATTCGGTATAGCAAGCGGTGTAGGTCCGGCCGAGGGCCTGATAACTGCAATTCTCGCAGGTTTCCTCATCTCGGTGCTGGGTGGCTCTAAGGTGCAGATAGGTGGCCCTACAGGTGCCTTCATCATCATTATCTATGGCGTGATACAGCAGTATGGCCTGGGCGGTCTTGCTATTGCTACGATAATGGCGGGTATTATACTTGTCATAATGGGTCTGTGCCGCATGGGTACGGTAATCAAGTTTATGCCTTATCCCATTATTATTGGATTTACGGGAGGTATAGCGATTACAATCTTCTCGACACAGATAAACGACCTCTTCGGCATGGGCATATCCGATGTTCCGGCAAACTTCGTGGACAAATGGGTGTGCTACTTCAGTCATCTTTCGAGCATAGATGTTTGGAGTGCCGTGATGGGTGTGCTGAGCGTGGCTCTCATTGCCGTTACGCCAAAGTTCTCGAAGAAAGTTCCGGGTTCGTTGCTTGCCATCATAGTGATGACGCTTGCTGCATTCCTGTTGCGTGAATATGCCGGTGTGACGTCGATAAAGACCATTGGTGACCTGTATACTTTGCCTTCGGGTCTGCCGTCGTTCGTCATGCCTTCAATAAGTGACGATTCAACACTCTTTGCTACGATTCAGAACTTGGCTCCTGTGGCCTTTACAATAGCTATGCTGGGTGCGATAGAGTCGCTGCTGTCGGCAATGGTTGCCGATGGTGTGATTGGTGACCGCCATAATTCGAATACAGAACTTATTGGACAGGGTGTGGCCAACATCGTGGTTCCTTTCTTCGGTGGTATACCCGCTACTGGTGCCATAGCACGTACAATGGCCAATATAAACAATGGCGGCAGGACTCCTGTTGCCGGTGTGGTACACACGCTTGTGTTGTTGCTTGTGTTGCTGTTCCTTGGCGACCTTGTGAAGCTTATTCCTATGCCATGTCTTGCGGGTGTGCTGGTGATGGTGTCGTACAATATGAGCGGATGGAGAACAATACTCTCTATGTGCAAGAGCTCAATGTCGGGTACCAGTGTGCTCTTTGTGACTTTGCTGCTTACTGTATTCTTCGATCTTACTCTTGCCATTGAGGTTGGTCTTGTGATGGCTATCGTGCTGTTCATGAAGCGTGCAATGGAGAGTGCGCACATTTCTGTAGTACGTGACGAGATGGAGGTACACCATGATGGTGAGAAGGACGAGGTTCTTACGATTCCAGCAAAGACCGAGGTGTTCGAGATTGAGGGTCCTTTCTTCTTCGGCATTGCCAACAAGTTCGATGAACTTACACGCGATACCGATGCTATGCCGATACGTGTGATACGTATGCGCAAGGTTACGTTCATCGATGCTACCGGACTCCACAACCTTGAGATTTTCATTAAGGCTTCGGAGAAGGAGGGCAGGGTAGTTATCCTTTCGGGTGTCCACGACAATGTAGAGAAGGCTCTTGTGAAGGCCGGTATTGTAGACCTTGTGGGCAAGGAGAATGTGTGTAACAATATTCACCTCGCGCTCAAGCGCGCCGCTGAGGTTTCGGCTGTTGTCGGAATGGCAAAGTAATTTATACTAGTATGGAAAGGGGCTGCGCCCGGGTAAACCCGGCGCAGCCCCGTATGTGTTAAAAATGGAAGGAAACGGCAGGACATCAAAGATTCTGGTCTATATCACAGCTTTTGTAATAATAGTGATATGGGGCTGTACGTTCGTGCAGACTAAATTGCTGATTAATGCGGGTTTGCGCCCGGACGAGATATTCCTTTTCCGCTTTGTACTTGCCTACCTGCTTATATTGCCTTTGGCCGGCAGGAGGCTTTTTATGGACTGCTGGAAGGATGAGGCGCTTGCCTTGTCGCTGGGGCTCTCGGGCGGTTCGCTGTATTTCCTTACCGAGAACTATGCCCTGGCCTATGGATATTGTTCGAACGTGGCGTTGATAGTGTGCCTTACTCCTCTTATAACAGCGATTGTCGTGGGGTTCTTCTATCCCGGTGAACGCATCGGCAAGGGCGGCATGGTGGGTTCGCTCGTTGCTTTCGTCGGTATGGCTATGGTGGTGTTCAACGGAAACTTCATTCTTAAACTGTCGCCTTTGGGCGATGTGCTTGCATTCGGAGCATGTCTTTGCTGGGCTCTCTACTCACTTGTGATAAAGAGACTGCAGGGTAAGTACAGCAATATGCTCATAACGCGGAAGGTGTTCGGGTATGGACTGCTTACAATAGTTCCATGGCTGTGGCTGCGTGGGGTGAACTGCGATATATTGCTGACAGGGGGAGTTGTGGTGTGGGGCAACTTGCTTTTTCTCGGGTGTGTGGCTTCCATGTTCTGCTTCTTGGGATGGAACTGGTGCCTGGAGAGGATTGGTACGGTCAGGGCCACGAACTTCCTGTATCTCAATCCGGTTGTAGCCATAACGACGTCGGCGCTCTTTCTTGGCGAGCGTGTGACCTGGCTGGCCCTGGTGGGGGCCGTGCTTATTTTGTGCGGCCTTATCTATATTGACAAGAACCGCAAGAAACAGTAACCCGGTGTACGGCCTTTAATTCTCTCCTTTATCCCTAACTTGTGGCTGCAAGTTTTTTCTCGAGTTCTGCACGCCAGTCTTCTCCATTGGCCACGAGCAGTGTTTTAATACCTTCTTTCGCGGCTGCTTCTATGTTTTTCTTGCCGTCGTCGAGGAATAGGGTCTCTTCGGCTTTCATGTTTCCTTGTTCAAGCATCCTGCGGTAGATGGTGCTGTTTGGCTTGGAACAGTTCATGCGGTAGCTGAAGAAAAGCATGTCAAAGTAGTCGGCAAGTGATTTGCCGCATGGCGTGAACCCGGGTGTGAGTGCCCAACTCTGGATGAACGGGTTGGTGTTGCTGAGGACGGAAAGACGGTATTTGCCGCGAAGTGTCTGGAGATATTCCAGCAGGTTGGTGTGTATCTCTACAAGGAATCCGAGCCATGCTTCTCTTGCCTCCTCAAATGTTATCTCCCTATTGCATATCTCTCCTAACTTGCGGCAGAATTCATCGGCAGTGATGTCACCGTTCTCAAGTTCATAAAAAGGGCCTTTCTGGCAATATGAATTGATGTATTCCTCGGGGTTCTGCATGCCCAATTCGCGGAACTTCTGCAATGCATTCCCAGTGTCGATAGTGGTGAGTACACCTCCAAAATCAAATACAATATCCTTTATCATGCTGTCTATGCGGTTTATGTGGCTAAGATAATGATTTTTGCCCGAATGGGCGCAGACTAACTGCCCGTTATGAATATTTTATCCCATTTTATTGATAAATGTGCATTAATGAACTATTTTTGCATACCGATTTGCTGGTTTCGCAAACTATAAATCAAAAGTACATTTATTCGTAATGGAGAATTTGGACGGACGTCTGGTCATAGGTGTCTCTTCGCGTGCGCTGTTTGACCTTGAGAAAGAGAATGAGATATTCGAGAAATATGGTATTGCAAAATACCGTAAGTATCAGGAGGAACATGAGGATGACCCTCTTGAGCGCGGTACTGCATTCTATCTTGTAAAGAGTTTGCTTGAGCTGAACAAGCAGGCAAACCGCCCTATTGTGGAGGTGGTTGTTATGTCGCGCAACAGCCCCGAGACTGGAATGCGCATGCTGAAGTCTCTTGATATGTACGGGCTTGACATTACACGTGTGGCACTGTCGGGCGGGGAGTCGCTTTCGAAATATCTTAAAGCATTCTCGATAGACCTTTTCCTGTCGAAGGATGAGGGTGACGTGCAGCGGGTGATGGATTCGGGTATCTGTGCTTCTGCTCTCATCTATGCCCCGCCAACTGATTTCGATCCCGAGGAGAGCCGCGTCAAGATTGCCTTCGATGCCGATGCCGTGATTTTCTCCGATGAGTCGGAGTGCCGTTTCAAGCGTGAGGGTTTCGATGCGTTCTACAAGTACGAGAAAGAGAATGCCGATGTTCCTTTGAAGGAGGGGCCGTTTGCCAATCTGCTGAAGAAACTGTCGCAGATACAGGAGTCACTGCCCACATCAATCGAACTCTCTCCTTTGCGTCTAGCCATTGTGACATCGCGCAGTCTGCCGTCGCACTTCCGCGTTATCAAGACGCTTCGCAAGTGGGGTGTGTATGTCGATGAGGCATATTTCCTCGGCGGTCTGCGCAAGGATGAACTGCTCAAGGCCTTCGGTGCACATATCTTCTTTGATGACCAGGATACGCACCTCTCTTCTTCGAGCAAGTATGTGCCGTCGGGCAAGGTTCCTTATTATTCCGACTCGCAGATGAATACTGTAATGAGCGGTAAGGCTGCCGAAAAGGAGAATGAAGCGAACGCGTGACACGGAATACGTTATTTGCTTTTCAGTAAAATATGGATTACTTATTGATGTTTTTCGCATGCCTGTCGGCAATAATAGGTCTCATAGGTGCTATTGTACCGGCATTGCCCGGTCCTCCAATAAGTTATGTGGGGCTAATTATGCTTGCTTTCTGTGACAAGAACGAGATAACCACGACGTCATTGCTCGTAGCCGGTGTCATGGCTGCTGTAGTGACTGTAATCGACTATGTGGCACCTGTTTGGTTTACCAAGAAGGCCGGGGGATCAAGAGCCGGCGTATGGGGGGCAACGATAGGTCTCATCATAGGTCTGTTCATGGGAATATTGGGTGTTATAGTGGGGCCGTTTCTTGGTGCTCTTATAGGGGAACTGCTTTCTGATACCCCAAAGGAGAAGGCGTTCAAGGTTGCATGCATCAACTTTGTGGCATTCATACTGACTACCGGAATGAAAATGACATACAGCATAATACTTATGGTCATGATTTTCGTTGAGGTGTGGAACTTGCTGTTGAATTGAGCCCAGGGAACAAATACTGTTGCCGTAATGTTATATAAGCGATCCTATCAAGGTCGCTTATTTTAATAATTATGACTATATGAAGAGGTTGCTCCCGATACTGTTGTTTGTTGTGCTTTCGTTCATTGCCGGTTATATTTCAAGACTGTTGCAGGGAACTTCTATGGAAGATTGGTACCCGATGCTTGTGAAGTCCTCACTGACACCACCAGGGCATGTGTTCTCGCTAGTGTGGGGAGTGCTGTATCTTCTTATGGGTATATCGGCCGGTATAATATGGAGCATGCATTCGCTCTATTCGTGGCTGCTGACAGTCTTGTTTGTCGTGCAGATTCTGCTGAACATGGCATGGAGTTTATTTTTCTTCGGGATGCAGTCGCCGCTGTCCGGACTGGTGGTGCTGATAGTACTTTTTGCAGCAGTGCTACTATATGTGGCAGGGTGTTATACGCAGAATAGGGTGTCCGCTTGTCTGAATATCCCGTATCTGCTGTGGCTGATGTTCGCAATGTTCCTTAATACATATATTGTCATTTATAATTGATCATGCTTGATTGGATGCCGCATCCTTCATCTCTTTAAGCAGCGTTTTCTGTTTCTCGTTCAGTTGTGGCAACTGAAGTCTGAGCGTGACGATGAGGTCTCCGCTTTCGCCCTCGTGCCTGTACACGGGGAACCCTTTTCCTTTTATACGCAACTTGCTGTCGGGTTGTGTTCCTGGCTTGACGCGGACTCTAATGCTGCCGCTTAGGGTAGGTACGACAATCTCTCCACCAAGAACAAGTGTGTAGATGTCTGCGGTGACGGTGGTGAAAAGGTCATCTCCTTTGCGTGTCAATTGTGGGTCGGGCTCTATGCGGAATGTTATGTATAGGTCGCCTTTTGGGCCGTCTTCTGTTCCTTCTGCTCCACGCCCTCTGATTCTTATCTTCTGTCCGTCGGCAATGCCGGCAGGTATGGTTACGCGTATCTTTTCGCCATTGATGTCGAATGTCTGCCGGTGTGTGGCCGAGGCTTCGCGAAGTGTCAGTGTAAGGGTGGCTTGCAAGTCGTCTCCACGTCTCTTGTAACTATTCCCGAATGTTCCTTTCCCGAACAGTTGATCGAAAAAGTCGCTGAAACCGCTGGCGTTTTCATAAGTGTGACCAAAGCTGCCGAAACCATACGACTCTTGAGCTGAGTTACCGTATTGGCGGTGCTTTGCCCCGAACTCTTCTGCCTGTCGCCAGTTTTCGCCATAATCGTCGTACTTCTTGCGTTTTTCAGGGTCGCCGAGCACTTCGTTTGCCTCGTTGATCTCCTGGAACCTTTCTTTTGCATTGGGATTATCCCTGTTCAGGTCTGGGTGATATTTTTTCGCAAGTCTGCGGTAGGCTTTTCTTATATCTTCCTGTGTGGCGTTCTTCTCTATGCCAAGCACTTTGTAATAGTCAATGAATGCCATGATGTTTTTTCGTATAAACAAACAACTGGCGGGAGATGTTCCGCAATTCGGAGCGATTGCCAATAATATTTAAAGTATTATTTATTGGGGCCTTTTTTTGGCTTGTATCGGTCAAAAGAACTATATTCGCGGCTGTAAACGAATCAATTGATACTATATATGAAGAACATTCTTTTTATTCTCATGTTGGCATTGGGCTCAACATTCGTGGCTTGCAGCGACAGTAATGACGATGGTGGCTATGATCCCAATACGGCTGAAACACCGTATAAGCCACTTCCCGGCCGCAAGGTCGCTTCACTGAAAACAACGAATACGATAGATGGACGAGACTATTGGTGGGAGCATAAGTTTACTTACGATGCTTCAGGGCGCATAATGGAGATAAAGTCCGAAATGCAGCATTACGAGGCACGCGCGGGAGATTATGTGTTGTGCAAGATATATTCAGATGCTTTCTATTATTACCGGGGTAACGAACTTGAAGTGGCGTATAACCTAAAGCGTACATATCCGAATGACCTTTCCATCAAGAACTCTACGGACAGCGGAACCGATCGTGGACTATTCAACAGCGCAGGCGTGCTAGTGCGGTTTTATTCGGCCGATTTCGAGTATTCTGGCACATCGCTCAGGGGTGCATATTTTGATGGCGGTATAAAGTATAACGTTTCACGTGATAACAGCGGTAATGTTACCGGATATGTTCGTGAGAATGAAAATAATGGTGAGAAAGATGACTGCTCCGGAAAGTATGGTTACTCAAGAATAAGGAATAAAAGCAATTTTGACTTCTCAGGCTATTTCGGCTATTGGGGAGTAGAAACCGGTATCTATGCTAATCGCCTGCCGTACTATGCTTCGTATCAGTTGGCTGCATTCGGTATGCTTGGTGCCATAAGTTCGTATCTGCCATTGTCTGTCAAAGATGAAAATGGTAATGAATATGGTACTTGGGAACTTGATTCCCGTGACTGCCCGGTTTTATACACAGCTCCCGACGGGCGCAGGACAGAGATAACATATATTGACTGATTAATATGATGAAACAACAGGAGAGAGAACCCCGGGTTCTCTCTCCTGTTGTTCCTGTGGCCTTATTCACAAATGTACTCAAGGTATCTGCTTATTGCTTCCTGACAAATCGGACAGAAGTCGGTAAGCGCCTTCATCATGCACTCGGGCCATCCGCGGTAGATGCCTTTTTCAAGATATCCTCCACCTTCGTATGCACCAATCTTCCACTCCTTTTCGGTGCTTCCCGGGGTGATGACTGTTGGAACAGGTGTTCCTTCTTCAATCCTGTTTTCCCATTTTCCGTTGAAGTTGACAAATCGTGTCAGGTTTGCTTCCCAAGGTTCCTTGCCCTCGGGGTAGAGGGCACTTACGGTGTTTCCAATCTCAATGTATTCGTCGCCCAGTCCCATTAGCGAGTGACCGAATTCATGTACATAAACCTCGCCTGTACGACCGGTTTTTCCAGCCGACCCAAGGCCGTAGAAGTTGTAGATTCCTCCCCCGCCATACTTGTCGGTGTTGGTAAGTATGAATATGCTTTCATATGGGGCGTTGGCAGCAATGTCCCTTACCTTCTGGAATTCTTCGGTCATCTGGTAACGTTCGCTGCCGAATGTGTAGAACCGTGTTCCCAACAGAGTCTCTTTCCAATCGTTCTGCCCTGGGATGCTTATTCCGCTTTCTACGGAGGGGGCCCACACGGCTCGTATGTTTATGCGGCGCCTGTTCTGGGTGAACGGTGCATATGAGAAGAGCGCGTCGCTCCACATGTGGCACGATGCGATGAACTTATCCTTTTCTTCCGCAGTGAAACCGTCGGGCAGCAGAACGATGTCAAGACTGTTGGCGATGTTCCCACCGATATGTATGTCAATGCTTTCGTATTGTTTTTTACATGGGTGTATATTGTAGTCGGCAATCTTTATCTTCTGGGTGTATTTCTTTTCCCATTCCTTGCTGCTTTTGTTACGGGCATGGAACTCAATGGTGAAATCGGACTTTGGCTCTGGGAATATCACGCTTTCAGGGAATGAACGCTCTGTTAATATTGCTTCCTGTGTGGTCTGCCACTCATTGAACAGTGTGCAGTAATTGTTCTTGTAGATGATAGTACCGGTCGCTGTGTCTATGATTCTGAACTGTTGTTCGCCATAGTCGAACGGGTTGATAAGTGATTTCGCTGAACCGGCCCATTCTCCTTCGCGTATGACTCTGTCGAAATAATATCGTTCGTCCGTGCTGTTTCCTGCATGGTGGAAATCGAAACGCATGGTGTTGTTCTTGAAATAGTCGTCGAATAGTGGCTTTGATACTGTTTCTTGCGCATTGGCTCCTGTCCCGTATATTAGTGCCAAAGATGTTACAATTGATAGGAAGAATTTGTTTTGCATTGTGGCTCGTTTAATTTATACCGCAAAGATAGTGCAAATATTCCTTCTATCCTCTTTTTGGGAACAGTGAGCTAAAAAAAGTGTATAAATGTTGATGTTCTTGTGCATTATTCCTATTTTTGCAGATATTTATCAAGAACTGTATTAAACATTAATAAGCATCATGAGAAAATTATTCGTTTTTGCAATTGCATTGTGTTCTATCGCTGCATTCACATCTTGTAAGACAACCAAGGAGAGTGCATATAAGGCTGCTTACGACCAGGCTCGTCAGGAAGAACTTGCAGGGGGGCAGACCCAGCAGAGTGTACCTGAGGAAATTGCGCCCGTAGCTTCTTCCACAAAAAAGGAGACTGTAAAGGTTGACGAGTCATACCGTACCGAGAAGGTTGTTCTTTCTTCTGGTGCCGAAGGTTCGTTAAAGGCTTTCAGCGTCGTGTGTGGCAGTTTCTCTTCAAAGAGCAATGCGGACAATCTGCGTGCATCCTTGATTGATGAGGGCTATAGTGCAATTGTTGTACAGAACCCGGATACAGGAATGTACCGTGTAGTGTGTGCTTCTTTCGACAACAAGGCTGCTGCCGCAGAGGCGCGTGCACAGTTCAAGGCTGACCATCCGCAGAACAGTGATTTCCAGAAGGCATGGTTGCTCTACAACAAGTAAGAATAACCTTGCAGATTGGAACTCCTTGATATATTGGGAGAGGCCGGGTCAAAAGTATTTTTGCTCCGGCCTCTCTATTTTTTTTGCTTTATCGGTTAGGTTTTCCTTTTAGTCAAAAAAAATGCTGAAAGTCTTAATGCTAAAATCAAAGCGTTCAGAGCGCAACTCAGAGGTGTTACTGATTTGAAATTTTTCTTATACTGTTCCATGAAGGCTCTCCCGCTTTTTAAAGAGGGGCGGTGCGAAACCATAGCACCGTTTGCGACGACAATGCGAAATTAGCATTGTTTGCGACGACGGGAGCTTTAGCTCCCCAAAGGAGAGTGCTTTAGCACTAAGCTTTAGTTCCCACGAGGAGTGTGCTTCAGCACTAAACTTTAGCTGGGAGGGAGTTCGCCGCCCCTGCGCATCGAAATGCTGCGCGCCGAGAAGGTAGAGGAACTGATGGAGATACTTGACAGGATTGTTGATATATATGGCTAATCTTTGATAATTTCTGCGGCTGTGAGGCCGCTAATCTGTCCCACAACATAGCATTCTCCGGCAGACTCTTCGCCACAGCGTGTAAAATTGTCCATATAAAGTTCGCGCCCCTTCTGCATTGTCAGGCAGGTGAATGTGTCACCGGGTCTCATTCTTGAGTTGTCGCATTCCACGGCAACATAGCGGTTGCCACCAAGGTATTCCACCACGCAAACCCTGTCGGGCTGCCAAGCAATGCGCACCCTTGTGCCTATGGCAAGGTCACAGTTGTTTATGGCACCGGCTGTTTGGAATACATCGGAACTCCTTTGCTGCATCTCGTTTAGCCGTTTGCAATAGCTTTCCCAATTGGAACAGTCCACAAATCTTGCAATTACATCAAGTGTCCTTACGGAAATCTTGCTTGCGTTGCGGGTCGAGTAGCCCCAGATGCGTTCAAGCGTGGTCACCGAGATATACTCCTTGCACTTGTATCCGATGAGCCCCGAGAGGTGAGTAAAATTCGAGTGGGAGTACATCTTTCCGACCAACTCCTCAATCTCTTCTCGCAGTGCCGCAATCTGCGGTGAATCGATGTCTATGCTCATATTTTATCCTGTTCTGATTGCTGTCACAAAAATAGTGCTTATATTTGAAAAAAAAATTATCGGACTTTGTCATTATTTGTCAGTTATGAACGGTAACAGTGGAATGTTTAAACCATCGAGTGCAGGAGTCGACACTTCTGCAGGCTACTCTATGCCCGAGCTCTTTGCAACAACTTCCCTGGCTGTGCTCTACCGTGTGCGCAAAGCCGGTAAATATTTCATAATAAAGACACCAAAAGATACTTCGGGGCAGTCGCTTGCAATGTTGCGTCGCGAGTATGAACTTTCCATCGGCCGCCAGCATCCCAATGTAGTGAACATCTTTACATACGAGGAGGCAACAGTTGTGGGGCCGGGCATTGTTATGGAGTATGTCGACGGGCGTACATTGAGCTCTTTTCTTGCAGAGAATCCATCGACGGCTATTCGCTGCAGGGTATTTGAGCAACTGTTGCAGGCAGTGGCTTACATACACCGCAGTGGCATTGTGCATAATGATATAAAACCCGAAAATATACTTATAACGCGTGCCGACAACGATGTGCGCCTCATTGACTTTGGTCTTGCCGACGACGATGCCAATTACCTTGCACGCACACTTGGTTGCACCCCGGCATATGCCTCGCCCGAATTGCTGATGCAGGAGAAGAATATTGATGCGCGCAGTGACATCTACTCGTTGGGAGTAATAATGAGGGAACTTTTCGGCAACCGCCATTTGTGCATAGCAGGGCGATGCCTGTGTGCACAAAAGGAGAAACGCTATGCCAATGTCGAGCAGCTGCTTGCCGCCTTCAAACACCGCAACCGCCCTGCGATGCTACTTGTGTCTGTTTTGGCAGTGTTGCCGTTATTGCTGCTGTCGCTTACCGGCTATTTTGCAAGTGTAGAGAACACCCGTAAAATAGATGCCCGGCAAACAACTGTGGTGCAAAAGGTTGCCGTGCGTGGCTCGTTGCTTGCGCAGGTTGAAAAGGATGTGACCGCAATATACCAATGTGTGGCCGATTCTATCTCCTCGGCACCTTATTATGAATTTGCCACCAATAACATCATCTCTTTCTATGAAATAATGGATGAGTATAATGAGGAGAAGATTCTTGCTATTACTGACCCGGACATCTCGTCGGTTGTCACTGACCGATATATGCAGTTGCTTGTCAGTGCTCAAGAGCAATTGTGGGAAAAGGCAAACCTGTTACCGTCGTTCTATAAAAGCGATTTGCCCGTTGCTGCCGTTATCTATTATGACAGCCTGTTTTCTTGTCGTATACCATTTGTTCCTTATAATATAAAATAAGGTCTAAACTGCTTCTAAATTCCTTTTTTTGTTTTTCTTGCAAACTGACAAAAACTGACAAAGGATAATAAAATTTAATCCTTTATATTTGCATACAGTTAAAAAAAGCAACAGACTCTTGTGTTTTGTTAATTTATTTTAGTAATATTGCATTGTTGAAATACAAATAAAACACGCGAGTGTTTGGCATTCTCGCTGATGAACCTAGGAAATTCATTAACGGAAAGAGAATTCAAACCCTGTCGCAATGTGTCATGCATACATATACGTGATGTATATGTTATGTTTGATGGCTATTGGCGTAGGCTGTTGCTTTTCTCTTTTTCAGGGTTTTCCTAGGACCTATCAGCGGAGATTAAGTAATTAGTCTGCGCTTCTTTTTTATATGTACTTTGGAGCGTAGTATAGTGTTGGCCAATTAATACAATTTAAATACTATGAAAAAAAAGTTCATTTTTTTACTCTTGGGTGCAGGGCTGCTCTTTGGTTCTTGTACAGGCCAAGACGAAAAACTCGACGAAGCTCTATCTAAAGCGGTCTCATGTGCAGAACTTGGTACTGTTGAGTACACAATCACTAAACTTATTGTTGCCAATGATGATGCTTTCTACAAATTTGGTGACAGAAAGATTATCTTTTCGTGCCGCACAACAATGAAGGCTGGTATTGACTTGAAGGATTTCAACAAGGAAGATGTGGTACCTTCAAAGGATGGCAAGAGTGTTAATGTGACATTGCCGCAGCCAAAAATCCTTTCGTTCAACATGTCGGCCGAGGATATAAAACTTGAGTTTGCTAAAATAAGCGGTATACGTACCGGTTTTAATACCGATGAACGCAACGATCTTTTGAAACAGGGCGAGAAGGCCATCCTTGACGATGCTCCAAATTTGGGTATATACAACGATGCCAAGGATAATGCAGTGGAGTTCTTTACAACACTTCTTGCGCAGTGTGGATATAAGGATGTAAATATATGTTTTAAGGGTGATGAGTCCAAGAACTGATTTTTAAAAGATAGATTTAAAAACTATGGATACAAATAATAATGATAATCAGGAGAATTTAAACAGCCAGAATACTCCAAAGAATAACAGCGTTTCTGTTGCCGCTGAGGCACTGAATGCTGCAAAGAATGTAGCAAATGCTACCGGCTCGGTGGTGAAAGGTATTGCAAAGACTGTCAATGCTGTTAATAATGATAATCAGGAGAATTCAAACAGCCAGAATACTCCAAAGGATAACAGCGTTTCTGCTGCCGCTGAGGCACTGAATGCTGCAAAGAATGTTGCAAAGGCTACCGGTACGGCTGTGAAAGGTACAGTTAAGACTGTTACCGGTTTTGCAAAAGTTGTTACCTTTATTTCTAGTAATTTGCCTTTGGTGGGCGGCATTATTGCTATTCTGTTTGTAGTCTCTTTATTTGCTTTTAATCCTTTTGGTTGGAATCTTTCGCTCTTTGGTGGTCCCGAGATTGAAAAGACAGAGAATGTTGTGCTGGAGGTAAAGAAAATCTCTGAATTCACAACTGCATGTTACTACGAGGAGTCGGTGCTCAAGGGCGAGAAGGTCGCCGAGGGTAAGGAGTGGTTCGGTGTTAAGACCGATGATGTTGTAGAGACCATCGTGCTCACTGTGAAGTGCAAGGTGCGTGCCGGTTTTGACCTCTCTGAACTTGGTGAAAATGACTTGGTTGTAGTGGGTGATTCTGTAAGCATCAAATTGCCTGTTCCAAAGGTTTTCGACGTGATAAGCAATCCGTCAGACTATAAGATATTCGAGGAATCGGGTGACTGGGAGCACGAAGAGATTGTTGCCATGCAGGTCGAGGGTAAGAAAAAGACCCTGAATAATGCTCACAACCAGAATATCCTTCAGAAGGCAAATACCATTGGTAAGGAGCGTATTGTTGCGCTGTTCACTGCTATGGGATTCAGGGTGGTCAATGTGACACTCTCCGATGTTCCTGTACGCGAACAGGCTCCAGCAGAGCCGCTCACTACAGTGCAGGGTGAGAATGGGTCTGCCGTGGAACTGGTTCCGGCTGTAGAGCTTGTGCCTGCGGTAGAAGAACAAATGCCGATTGATACACTCTCACAAGTATTATAATGCTACAAATGATATAATTATGGTACTTTTTGATATAGGGGCTTTATTGTTCTTGACCGGCCTTTTTTTGGTAATATATACCCTCTTCAAGAAAGCACCTGGAGCAGCTATACTCTTCGTTATAATGTCGTTGATTGGAGGCGTGTTGATGCTTATTGCGTATTATGGGGTTATGGGTAACAAATCGATATTTAATTTTTGATTTTGCAATATAAACTTAAACATTAATAATGTAAAACAAAAAGACTATGGCAGATTTTATTTTGGATGGCCGTACAAAGGTAAAGACCTTTAAAGCAGAGTTTAAGGCGAACTTTGGTGCTACTCTTCGTGTGTACACAAATATTGCTTGTGAAGGAGAGCAAGCCAATGACGAAGCTACACTTGCATCTATCCGTGCCGAGGGATACTCTGGTGGTGAGTTTTCGGTCAAGGGAAACATGAAGGTGAGTTCTTTTGAAAAAAAAGTTGCCGAACTATACGGTATCGGTGTCCAG
Source organism: Bacteroidaceae bacterium (assembly GCA_017547205.1). Classification (GTDB taxonomy): domain Bacteria; phylum Bacteroidota; class Bacteroidia; order Bacteroidales; family Bacteroidaceae; genus HGM04593. The sequence continues at coordinate 23,325 of JAFYQH010000058.1, forward strand.
GTGGCAAATGCCGACGATACCGAGTTTGCCGATGACGCGGCGACGCTTATGGGTGCTGCCACAACAGCATCGGCCGAGAGTGGACACGGACATATCATCGAAACCCCGGCTGCAGCCGATGCTACGCCTAAGGTAGAGGCTTCTGCTGCAGAACTTGCAAGTGCGCGTGTAAGAGTATATGGCAAAGCGCAGAACCGTACAGCATTGGGTATTGTACACGCATATATGGTAATGTACCCACAGGCTACATTGGAGGATTTGCGCAAGGCATTTCCCAATGCAATAAACCCGGATAAAGGCAGTGATGAAATTTTTATCTATGCCGAGGAAAAGGGCGCAACAGGCAATTGGAACAACTATTTCAAGGGTGAGGATGAGTTGCTCACAACAGGCGACGGTCACAAAGTTGCGTTTGTAATGATGTGGACAAAGCCTAACTTTGAACGCATTGTATCTCACGCAAAACAGTATGGCATTCTTGTTGCCGATTTTGAGAAGGCCGATGGTGGTGCCAAGAAGGGCGGTTTCCGTCTTGAGTATCTTAACGGTTACGTTCCACCGGTACCAGGAAAGAAAAAATCTCTCTTGTGGTTGTGGATTCTCATTATCCTTTTACTTGTGGGCATCATCGCATTCTTCGCATTACGTAAGCCCCAGGTGGTAGAGGTTGAGAAGGTCGTTGAGGTTGAGAAAATTGTCGAGGTAGAAAAACTTGTCTATGTCGACAGAATTGAAGAGATTGAGAAGAATTTTAATACTGCAAAGTTTGAGAAGGGGAAGACTGAGCTCTCAGAGGATGCGAAGTTTGTTCTTCACGACTTGGCAAAAGAGATGCAGAAGTTTCCCGAGGTAAAACTTCGCATAGTTGGTCACACGTCGGCCGAAGGTGACCCTGCATTCAACCAAAAACTTTCTCAGGCACGTGCTCAAGCAGCTGTAGACTTTATTGTGAGCCGTGGCGTTGATGCAAATCGTCTTGAAGCAGAGGGAAAGGGATCTAGTGAACTTATCGATATGAACAACCCAGAAGCTAACCGCCGTACCGAATTTATAATTTTGGATTAATGACCTTTAAAAATAAAGATTATGGCAGTAAAAAAAACTACAGTCAAAAAGACCAAAGATGGTACTGTTGACAAACGCACAAAAGAGGGTAAGGCTATCGCTGAACGTATGGCAAAGGCGCGTGCCGAGAAGAACAGCCTCAAGAACAGAATTAAAAGATTGTTTAAGTAAAGATTACATTTTTGGAATATGAAAACAGATATCAGACATATTGCAGCATTGGTGGCAACATCAATCTGGGCCGATGGCGAATATGATGCCGCTGAGAAAATTGTTGTTGCTGAGATTGCCGATGCTTTTGAGTTGAATGCCGACGAGTTTGCAGCAGCTGTTGAGGCTGAACTTGCAGTTATTGAGCCAATGAACGAGGACGAGGTAAATGCCTATATCCTTGAACACTCGGCCGAGGTGGATGACGAAGAAGCCGATATGTTGTTGCAGGCTGTTCTTCAGGTGGTTATTGTCGATGGCATCCTGGGCGATGAAGAGGTAGAGAACATCCTTTCAATTGCTTCGGCTCTTGGAATCGATGAATCACGCGCAGTGCTTATGCTTGCCGACCTTGTAAAGGATGAACCTGAACTGGAGGTAGTACTTTAATTACATTCACATAGCCCCAGGGAAGGGTGTTTCTTCCCTGGGGCACAGTTTTTAAATATATTACTATGGGACTTTTGAATAATTTGATGGACCGCTTCAAGAACGCTGAATTCACTGTTGCCCCACAAAAGAAACTCAAGACAATTTCGGCCGATTTCAAGAAGGCTTTTGAACTTACATTGGTCTTTTACAAAGGTGCAGCGATTGCCGATGGCGATTTGACACTTGCCGCCCTCAACAAAAAGACCACAAAGGATGTCAAAGCAAATGCTGATGGTCTTAAAATAAAAGCCAGCATGAAGGTGGGTGATGCCGAGAAACTTTTCGATACTAATTTCGGCGTTACTGTGCAGATCAAGGATATCAAAGGTACAAAGCTTGTACCCAACGGCATAACCATTGGTCAGGCAGCACGCGGTGAGTATTAAAAGATGAGCCTCAAAATATGTTTAGGCATTGATTGGGGAATAACATACTTTTGGAGAGGAAATATTCTGATACAGATACAATAAACATTATTATTAACCATTTTAAATTTTACAACTATGGCAGAATTTAAGTTGGATGGCCGTATGAAGGTAAAGACCTTGAAGGCTAATTTCAAGAAAGAGTTTGGTTCAACACTCCGTGTTTACAAGAGCGAGAGCTGCAAGGGCGCTTTTGCCGATGATGACGCTACATTGGCATCACTCCGTGCCGAGGGCAAGAAGGGTGGCGAACTCACCGTTGGTGGCAACCTTCGCGTAGGTAACTTCGAGAAGAAGATTGCCGAGCTCTACGGTATCGGTGTTCAGGTCGCTAACGCTGACGACAGCAAGCTCGCCGACAACGACATCACTCTTGTTGCAGCAGGCAAGTAATCCTGTACAACAGAATTCAGGTATGTGGGGCTTGGGTGTCCCACATATCACATTAATTGGCCATTATTTCCAATGGTTGCTGTACCATGAAAAACACAATTGTACTTAACAGAATGTATGTGGGTGATTATCTCGCGTCCAACCTGGGACACGAGATAATAAACCTGTTCCAGGCCGACAATGGCGGAAATTATATCTACCTCAATTCAACCGGTGATTTCGTTAAGGCTCACCGGGGCAAGGTTGGATATATGCTCTTTGTCAAGTACCATGGCATTGGTGAGGTTGAGGTCATTGGCATGGCAACTGGGCTGAACGATGTCTACTGTGCCGACAGGCAGTTTGCCGACAAGTACAAAGGTGTGAACAAGGAAATCTTTGCCAGGCAGCAACAGTTCGTTAATGACGAGGGTGGAGTATCCTATGGTGGTGTTTCCATCTTTGACATCTTTGGCGAGGCCGGGCAACAGAGCGTATTCATAACCTACAAGGCCGGCAAGGTGTATGTGCCCCAGAAGGATAAGAGGCTGTTCATACGCTTTCATATGGCCGATGCAAGCAGATACCCCGCTCACGACGAGGGTGATGTTGTTGTTGCACTCACCGGATACCAACAGGCAAAGGCATCGCTGAAGCAATACATATACCCCGAGGGTACATATGCCGGTGACCTGGCAAAACAGAACGTGGAGGCCAAGCGCGAGGATTATAGCAGAATCTTCAACACGCTTATCAATGATGCCACGTTATGGCAGGAGAGCAATAACCGTGTCGATGCCGAGGAACTGGAGAGTGTGAATGAGCGCAAGGTGTCGTTGTTCGACATTTGCCGGATACAGAACGATGAGAACAAGTTCTCCAATGCGCTTGCATATTTTATGCAGCAGTATCCCGCTTTGTGGCAAGGTTTCTTTGCCCGATATGGTGTCTCGCTTGCCGAGGGCTTTACTGTGGCACGCGAGGAGATGTCGAAGATTGAGGATAGCAAATATAACCACAAGAAGTACCCCAGCGGCGGCCGCATAGACCTTATGATACGCACCGCAAACGAACTGGTGGTCATTGAGAACAAGATAAAATCGGACATCAACAGCATTGACGAGGACTGCGAGGGAAAACAGTTGCGCCGCTATTACAACTACGCGGTGTGGCTCTCAAAGAACAAGGAGTGTGCTGACTATGGCAAGGTGCCACGTTTCTTCATTCTCACTCCAAAATATAACATACCGGTGATTGAGGATGCCGAGATGAGGGAACTGTATACCATTGTCACTTATGCCGATGTATATGAGTACCTGACGGAAAAGCGCAGTGAGTTTGCCGGCGACAGCAACTTTGTGGCATTCTACGAGGCCATGTACCGTCACACCCACGACAATGTGAACGGCTATCTCTATCACGAGATGCAGGAGACATTCTTCAGGAGAATAAAGGATTTGTTATAGGAATTTAATATTATCATTTAAGAGAAATTTATATTAACCATTTAAAATTTTACAATTATGGCAGAATTTAAGTTGGATGGCCGCATGAAGGTAAAGACCTTGAAGGCTTTTGGATTTACTGTTGTAAATGTGACATTGACGGAATTACAGTGAGTGAATTATTAAAACTAATGGCTATGGCAAGAAAAGACGGAAAACTTGATGGAAGAACTAAAGAAGGTAAACAGGCTAAACAAGTGGCTCAAACGTGGGCTTTTTTAACTTCTGGGTTTGGCAGATTTATTATTGGCGTGATTGCCTTTATAATATTGATGGCGATATTGGGTGAAAAAATCCCAGCATTTGGTGAGTGGCTTGACAGAATTGGATTCTGGGAATAAAATAGCAGGTTTTAACCGCTAAAAAAGATAACTATGAGCAAAGAGTATTACAAGAAAAGAATTATTGACCTGCGTGCTGATATAGCAAAGGAGAAAGAGGCCAAGAAACGTGATAATGAGAACTATTCACGTTACATAAAGAACGCTTCTTCGCCATCTACAAAGGCAAGTTACCGAAAGAGCAAGATTGACGCGGCTGCACGCCACGACCGCCAGATTGAGTACCTGAAACGGCAGATTGATAGCGCAAAGGATAGTCTTAAACGTTGTAAATAAATTCGTGATACTCCTATGCTTGTATTATTATATATTATAAATCTGCTTGCTCCAATCGTAAACTTTGTGGGTGTATTGGGACTGTGTGCTTGCATAATATATGATGATTTCTACGTGCTTGTAATATCCGGTATTATGGCGGTAGTAGGCTTTGTGCTTGGAATATTTGCTTATGGATATGATATTCCACCACGTTGGTTCTGGTCGAAGTCGGCGAACTCTTTGTTTAGTTTTTCTGTAACAACAGTCTTGGGATATGCCGGTAGCTTGGCAATGTGGCCTTGTGCAATATATATGATATCGGTTTTAGCCAATGCTGCATAAATATGGTAGTATTACATTTAATTAGAAAACTATGAAAATTCCAGGATTGTCTTTCTCGCTTAAGAGAGCTTTGGGTGTAACTGCTGTAAAACAGAAAATTGCCCGTAAGACCGGCATTCCGCTCACAAAGCAGGGGGTGGAGCGCAAGATTGGCGGTGCGATAGTGAAGACTTTTACCGGTAAAAAGAGATAGGGCTATGAGAAAACTTTTATTTCTGTGCTTGGTGGTGCTTTTTCTCTCCTGTGAATCGGCAACCGACAAAATGGAGGCTGCCTTGAGCTATGGCGAGCTGAGCAATGCCGAGACTCTGCTGTCCGATATCTCGGGAAGTGAGAAGTATGGATACGCTTCACGCCTGATTGATGAGTATCTGGCGATAGGGAATGTGGACAAGGCTATCTATGTGTTCAACTACTTGACGCCGCATTGTTCAATGTATGAGATAAAATACAGCAGCCTCTATTCAACGGCTGCGTATACACAGGAGAATGCAAAGAAGATTTACAACGCGTTGCTTGATGAGGAACGTTATGAGGAGTGTTGGAACTTCCACCCGTTGAGTTATGAAACCGAGGCATATCCGGGGAATGCACCCGACTATTTCTCGTATATGAGCGATGTTATTGTTCATATGTGTGCTCGCGGACAGTATGACGAGGCACGCAGGTTTATGATGCAGAAACGTGTGTGGTTCCTTAACAATGTGGACAACAATGAGTGGGGAGATAAGTACCCCGCCTGTTCGTTCTCCGTTATGTGCGGTAAACTTGACCAAGTGTATTACAGTTTGATATATTAAGAACTATTGTGAAGAACTTTTTTCTGCTGCTGTTGGCTGTGGCAACAGTAGCATGTACTCCACGAGTGGAGAGAAACGGCATGGTATTGTCGGAGCGCGAGGCTTATCGCTATGACAGGGCGGTGGCCGCTGTTGAGAGGGTTGAGGCTTTGTTGGAGAAGATGGATGCCACTCCAACACAAGAGGGGATACTGGAGCTGCTGACCGAGGCAAAGAAGTTGGAGTATAATTATGACGACACCGGGATGGGGGTGGAGACAATGATGCGCTGCGACTCACTGAAAATGCGTATAGATGACTGCAAGCGGATGGCAGTGTCGTTTACAGAGAATAGGGTCGTTACTGTTGGGAAAATTGTTGCAGTGGATGTGACAGAGCAGTTGCTGGAGAACAACGAATATTATCCGGTCTATTTGAAGAAAGGCGAGAAGTTCTTCTGCACTGTCGAGGCTTCGGAACCTGTGACCGTGAAACTGTATAATGCTGATACCGAGAAATTGATGAAATCGTACAAAGGACGTAATGTGTCCGATTCGCTTTCCATCTCAAATTCTGCAGTCTACCTGTTGGAGATTGTACCGCAGGGAAAGACGTATGTGAGCACTTCGTTGAGCTATAGATGTGCCGACGCGGCATCGCTCAACGGCCGTCCTTCCATAAGAACCGAGCAGGTGGAGTGTAACAAGGGTAATGTGGGGGCGGTTGCTGTTCCCGGTATTGCAATGCGTAAATGCTTTGAGGAACCGCGTAAGTTTACTTTGCGAGGGCAGATAAAAGCTGCTTTCTCGGGCAATGCACAAGCGCTGGTGGCTGTGACTGTACCGGCAGGCGCAACCGATATTCTTTACTCTATGCGCATTGCAACAAGTGAACAGGACCGTTCCGATGATGGTCAGTTCCATGATAACCTGACACGCTCTTACAAACGTATAAAATTCCTGGGATTGCCTCTTTATGAAAAGAGTTCTAGCAATGGCCTGCTGAATACTCTGCTTGACGATAATCGCCCGATACGTGAGGAGGATGCATATTGCAATATGTATGTGTTCCGCAACAAAACGCAGGCGAAGAAGTTCCAGGATGGTACAAAGACGGCTGCGGGGTTGGATTATGATGTGGATTATTCGACACTTGGCACGCAGTCATGCAACGGACGCATACCTGTGAATGGAGCAAAGACTATTTATTTGGCCTTTGAGAACGAACGCATGAGATATACCAATTATCTGTGGGTTGAGGTTGAGGCTGTTCTGCCCGAAACGGTTTACTATACCACAAAGTATTCGGTAAGATAAGTGGTTAAAGGGTAATCCATAGTTGATGATTTCAGCCCATAGATAAAAGGATTAGATAATAAGTATTACAGTTATTATGAAAAACAAGGAAGAAGCAAAACTGTTGATTCAGCAATATAACGATGAAATCAACAAGATGAAGAAGGATATTGACGTTGAGAAGATAATCCTTGATTCATACAAGGAGAAAAAGAAAAGCAGAAGAGGTGGCTCCAGGGGGAGAGTGGCATCGGATGATTATAGCCTGATGCTTGATTTGGCACAGTTTGATTGTATGATTGCTGAGTCTGAGACCAAGATAGCTCTATGGAAGAATCAGATTAAGCTGAGAAAAGAGAGAGATTCTGAAACTAAAGAAAATCAAGTGATCGAAAAGATTGCTTGCGCTACAATCTTTCAATAAGGAAAAGTGAAGATTCTGCTTACAGGCTTTGAGCCGTTTGGAAAATACAGTGAGAACTCATCATGGGCAGTTACCGAAAAGGTAGCTGCCTGTGGTGTTGTTGGTGCTGAGCTCATGGCAATGCGTTTGCCTGTGAGTTTTGCGGGTGTTGGTACCGCCTTGCGCAAGGCGGTGGATAAGTGTCGTCCTCATGTTATAATTATGCTTGGGCAGTGTGCCGGTGCCGATTATATCAAGTTGGAACGCATTGCCATAAATATGATGGATGCAACCATCCTCGACAATGATGGATATATGCCCGATGAGGAACAGATATGTGCCGATGGTGATGCTGCACTCTTTACTAATGTAGATATTAAGAAACTGCGCAAGGCGGTTGAAGAACAGGGGATTCCGGCCAAGGTGTCGAACAGTGCGGGGCTTTATGTGTGTAATCGAACATATTACGAGGCGTTGCGGCTTTGCTGTGAAAGGCCTGGGATGAAGGCGTTATTCGTTCATTTACCCTTTTATGATGGGCAGCTGTCGGCAACAGATGGACAGCCTACAATGCCGCTTGATGATATGGTGAAGGCTGTTGGAATCATAACAACCTGCATATGCAGAAGATGCAGATAATGTAAAAGAAATACAATATTATAAACCTTTTGGATTTTTGATAAGGCAGCTGAACCAAAGGTGGAAATTTTTAATCTGAAACTATGAAAAATATTAAAAGGATTTGTCTTGCAATAACAAATAACAAGGTCTTTGAAATTGTTATAATTGCTGTTATTATTTTGAATTCAATTCTTATTGGTGTTGAGACATACAACAACAGCGAGTTTGTAAGGCTTATTCAGCAAATTAACCTGGGTGTTTTTACAATTGAGATAATTCTGCGTTTTATTGCCGCTGGCAGTATAAGGTGTTTTTTAAAAGACGGATGGAATGTGTTTGACTTATTTCTGGTGTTGATAGGTTATATTCCTGAGACTATGATTCCTAATGCTTCAATGATGATGGGTATTAGAATTTTAAGGGTCTTCCGTGTGCTAAGGTTGCTACGCGCTGCAAAGGAGTTGAAAATAATCATCACTGTACTCATTCGCTCGTTCAGTGCAATGTTCTATAATGTTATTTTGTTTATCGTTTTTATATATCTCTATGCGATAATAGGTGTTGGCTTGTTTAAATTGCCCAGTCCGGAGATTTTGACTGCTGAGGAAAAGGTGCATTATGAGATGTTTGCCAATGAGGCGCCGACAGCAATTGCTCCCGACCCCTTCGGGACATTGGGCGAGGCAATGTTTACACTCTTCAGGGAATTGACTGGTGATGCATGGACAGACATAAGATATAATCATGTAAAGGCTTCGGAGTATGGTTTGCTTAAGGTCAATACAGCAGTTATAAACATTTACCATATATCATGGGAGGTGTTGGCCGCATTTCTACTATTGAATCTTGTTACGGGTGCCATTCTCAGCAATTATCAATCGGTGCTCGAGAATAGTAATGTCGATTGACCTCTTTAATACGATTTTAAAATATCAAAATAAATTAGTGATAAAATGGCCGCATTTGAAAAATTCAAGAAACAGCTTGCGCGCATATTCGATAACGACTTGCGCACAAAACAGTGGGAGAACTACCCCGATTATGCAATCATTGGACTCATAGTGTTGAGTACCCTTTCTGTTTTTATATCTACGTTCAATGTTAGCCCGTTGTGCGAGAAGGTTCTCTCGGTGATTGACATTGTAACGGTGATTGCTTTTACCATAGAGGTTACATTGCGCATCTGGGCAGCAGATGAACTGGATGAGAAGTACAAAGGCTTTTGGGGCAGGGTAAAGTATTGCTTTACCTTTTATGGTCTCATTGATATCCTGTCGACCTATACTTTTTATTTGCAGATGTTCATTCCGCTTCCATACTCTATGCTCAAGGCGTTGCGCGTACTACGCCTTATCAGGGTGTTCCGCTACATGCACTCTTTCCGTCTGTTGCAGACAGCAATCTCTTCTAAGTCTAAGGAGATGTGGGTGTCATTCCAGTTCCTGGCAATTGTGACATTGATGCTATCGTTTGTGCTATTCTTTTATGAGCACAATGCACAGCCTGATGTGTATGACAACGGTTTTAAGTCGGTTGTATGGGCTTTTGCACAATATGTTGGCGACCCGGGTGGTTTTGCCGATACTCCGCCAATAACATTTGTGGGCAGGCTCATTGCATGTGTCATAGGTTTGCTTGGTATTGCGCTTTTTGCGGTGCCTGCCGGTCTCATTGGTTCGGGATTCTCCGAGGCAATGGAGGAGGAGAAAAACGATGCAATAATAAAGAAGAATATTGATAGCATTATTCATTCGTTTAAATTTGAGAAGGACCAGCACTTTACACAATTATTCGTGGTGCCACGTTATAAGGAGTTGAATACAATTCTTACACGCCGCTTCCTTACTGTAGAGGATATCGTCAGGGCTGTCGAGGCATCGGACTGTCTGCATCTTTATAATATGGCAAACGCTTCTAATGCCGAAGATAATCCCGAAGACAGGATTGTGGTGATGAACTACAAACGTAACACCCCGTATGGCTGTTGCATTGACCGTGGCTCAAAAGTGACAATAGTCTTTACATCGGGCTATACCGAGGCATGTACGGGATGGTTTGCCTATCATATAGCTAAATTAGGTGGTTTCAACTATATTGCTAAAGATGTTGAAATCGACCCGGACAATCCAACGTCATACTATAATGTTACAGCCGATTGCAAGTGTCCGAATTTCTCTCTTTTCCTTGAAGACCTCAATCGTTTGACTTCGCGTCCAGGAAGTTGGGCAATTCCCATTTTGGCAGCGTCGGGCCCTCGCTCACGCCCTCATCAGTTCCATTTCTGCTATAATCCTAATAAGAAAGATGAATCTTTCGGCAACCCAGAAAGCCGTGTGACTGATTTTGATCTGTTCAGGAAACTCTTTGACCATGTTTCTTCTGAATTGAAACAGAAATATGACTATAACAGTGATAGGAATATCTACTATGCAGTTGCAAAAAACAATATTGCGCATTTGATAAAGGCTGACAATGTCTTTACTCTGCGTGTCGAATGTTTCGTGTGGATGTCAGACTTCCGTCGTGTAGCTGTTGTCAAGTCTTTGGCCGATTGTATAAATGCTGTTTTGGAACCCGAGATTGAGAAACAACTGCCACCTGAAATGGTATCACGCGTAGAAGGTAAGGATTTCGGTATGCAGGACTATGTTGACTGATGCTCTATGGAACTGTTGAAAAGGTTTTATGGAATAAACGGCAAGTCGGGGCACGAGGCGCAGATAAAGGAGTTCTTTGTGGAGCAGCTTGCGGGGTTGGAACTCTCTGTTGAGGAGGAGGCTTTTGGCAACATCTTTATAACAAAGGGTGTTGCCGACAGTTATCCTTGTGTTACGGCCCATCTTGATGAAGTACACTCTCCCACAGAAAGGAACATTGTTGTCGATGGCGATATGATATATGCCGTTAATGGCTGTGGCGAGCGTGTCGGCATTGGTGCCGACGACAAGAACGGCCTGTGGATAATTGTCCGTCTGCTGCACTCCAAGCCTGTACTCAAGGTTGCACTTTTTGTTCAGGAAGAGCGTGATGGGGAAATGCCCGGTTGTCGTGGCTCTAGAGCTTGCTCACTTGCTTTCTTTGATGATGTACGTTACATACTTGCCGTTGACCGCAAGGTAAACAATGAGGTGGTAACTGTTGGTAAGGGTAATATTCGTCTTTGTGATAACGATTTTATTCCTAACGACCTACTTCAAAAATATAGTTATATGTGTGTGGACGGTGGTCGTACAGATGTTGTTGCTCTTAAGGAACGTGGCTTGCATGTACCTTGTTGTAATATAAGTTGCGGGTATTACAATGCGCATAAACCAGAGGAATATTCTGTTTTTACTCATCTTGAGAATTCACTTGCTTTTGTGAGTGATATAATTGATAGAGTATAATTAAATAATCCCCGAATAATTTTAAAAGCTATGTATATCGTTAAAATACAAATGGTAAAGTGGAACTCTATGATGAAAGAGGTTGTTGTCAGAGGACAATTCTCGTCAGCAACGCTGTTTATGCCGATATTGATAAAACTCATACAAGGATTGTCATTACTAAGACAAACGGCAGAGTAGAACTCTATAATTAGAGAGGCTGTTATCAAAAAACTATCTTCAATGTTAATGCAACCCAGGCCAGATGGGCAGGCAATGATATTGCTGTATATTTTCGTAGTTGTGTGGAATTGTATAGTGACAGAGGATGTTATATCAGAAGAATATGATAAATGAGGGCTTTTGATGTGACCCTCTTTTTTTGTGTTTAAATAGCTTCTTTATAATGTTTTTGGAAAAATTATGTTTATCTTAGCGACTCAAAACAATAATGTTCAAAAAATACAAGAATGACAGAAGGTTACAAAGTGCGTGAATATGACCGGCCGGTAAAGAGATTCTGCCAGACTCTGGATCTCAAGGATTCTCCTGAACTCATAGCCGAATACCGCCGTCGTCATAGTGAAGGCGAGGCTTGGAGTGAGATTCTTTGGGGAATACGCGAAGTCGGTATCCTGGAAATGGAAATATACATTCTGGATACACGTCTTTTTATGATTGTGGAGGCTCCTGTTAATTTTGATTGGGACAGCGCTATGTCCCGTCTTTCCACTTTGCCACGTCAGCAGGAGTGGGAGGATTATATGTCGGAGTTCCAGAAGGCGGCCCCGGGCAGTGCTTCGAATGAGAAGTGGCGCATGATGGAAAGAATGTTCTACCTGTATGATAAATGATATGAATAATAAGGACAATGCATCAAGGCCAAAATTGGTCGAGAAGAAGTATCTTCTTCCGTTTATACTGATTACATCGTTGTTTGCATTATGGGGATTCGCAAACGATATAACGAACCCTATGGTGGCTGCTTTCCAGACATTGATGGAACTGCCCGCATCAGAGGCTGCTCTTGTGCAGTTCGCCTTCTATGGCGGTTATGCTACCATGGCGGTGCCTGCGGCGCTGTTCATTCGCCGTTACAGCTATAAGGCGGGTATCATTCTTGGACTTGCGCTGTATGGCGTAGGTGCATTCCTCTTTATTCCTGCAGCGCACTACCAGGCATTCTCGTTCTTCTGTGTCTCTTTGTATATACTCACTTTCGGTTTGGCGTTTCTTGAGACAACTGCCAATCCGCTTATTCTTTCATTGGGTGCAAAAGAGACTTCTACGCAGCGTCTTAATCTTGCTCAGGCATTCAATCCTATGGGTTCCCTGTCGGGTATGGCGATTGCATCGTTCGTGGTGTTGCCGCAATTGCTCTCCGACAAACGTGATGCTGCCGGTGAAGTGCTGTTCCATGGGCTTTCCGAGGCCGAAAAGGCAAATATCAGGTTGCACGATCTTGATTTGATACGTAATCCGTACGTCGCAATAGGTATAGTGGTAGTTCTGGTCATGCTTGTGATTGCTGTCACAAAGATTCCCCGTACGCAGAATCTTGAAGTGAAAACCGACAATGAGGCTACGCTTTTCCGTTTGTGGAACAATCGTATATACCGTTATGGCGTTGTTGCACAGGTGTTCTATGTGGCGGCCCAGATAATGGTATGGACATTCATCATACAATATGCTGACAACCTTGGTCTCGACAAGGCTACGGCCCAGACATACAATATATGTGCAATGGTGATGTTCCTTTGCAGCCGTTTCATTACGACATTGCTTATGAAGTATTTCAATTCAAGGTTGTTGCTTGCGGTTTTTGGTGTAGGTGCAACGTTTGCAACATTGGGTGCTATAGCTATTGTAGGCATGGGAGGTCTTTATTGTCTGGTGGCAATAAGTTTCTTCATGTCGCTCATGTTCCCCACTATATACGGCATCGCGCTTGAGAATGTCGATGATAATGATACTACTCTTGGTGCGGCATTCCTTGTGATGGCGATAGTGGGCGGTGCTTTAATGCCTCCTTTACAGGGTGCGGTAATAGATCTTGGTTCTGTCTGTGGTCTTCCGGCCGTAAATTTCTCCTTTGTGCTGCCGATGATATGTTTTATCGTTGTGGCATCTTATGGCTATTATTGTAGCAGGAAGGGTTGATAACTGGTATCGTGTAAGGCGGAGAGCTATTTAATGGTTCTCCGCCTTTTTTATCTAATTTAGTTAAAATATTTACGTATTTTGCTTATATGGGCAATATCTTTTATTGAAATTGCTAAAATCGCAAGTATTGTATTTGTTATTGTTAATTAAAAGAAAAATCTTTATAAAAGATATTCAGATATGATGAGTCTTGCTCTCTTCTGTTTATATTTGTTACATGAAGAAGAATACAATCTGGATAGTCGGCCTTGTTATGGGTATCTGTTGTGTTTCTCTGCTGTATCTGCAGGTCTCATATATTGATGCCATGATCGAGATGCGCAAGCAGCATTTCGAGGAAGGTGTGCGCCGTAGTCTCTATCAGGCTTCATACTCGTTGGAGATGGACGAAATGAGACTTTATCTTTCAAAGGATATACAGCGCGATATTCTCAGCGGTCAGTTGAACGACTCGGGCATAAAACTTGAGCATAGTTATGTTACATCCTCGGAGAATGGTGATGTGATATCTACGTTCGAGTTCAAGACGATAGTTTCCAACCCTCCGCATTTTGAGAGCAGTCTGAATACGCACGGAAGCAAGAAGAATCTTTCAGTGGAGGAGGCGCAGCGCCTTTCGCTTGATGTCCTCAGGATGAGATACAAATATCAACGCGCCGTTCTTGATGAGGTGGTGTACAACATGTTGTACCAGGCGAGTGAAAAACCGCTCAAGAGCCGTATCAATTTCCGAAGCCTCGACAATACTCTCAAGAGTGAACTGGAGAACAACGGGATAGATTTACCTTATCATTTTAGAGTTCTTGGAAACAATGGCCGTGAGGTGTACCGCTGCTCCGACTATGAGAAGCATGAAAGCGGAAAGGTCTACAGGGAAATGCTTTTCAAGAATGATCCGCCCATACGCTCAGCTACGCTGGAAATCAATTTCCCGACATCGTTCTTGAACAAATATATTTATGGTTCGGTTAAATTTATGCTTCCTTCTTTGTTGTTCACTTTTGTTTTGTTAATAACATTTGTGATAACATTGTACATGGCAGTAAGGCATAAGAAGATAACCGAGATGAAGAATGACTTTATTAATAATATGACTCATGAGTTCAAGACGCCGATATCGACGATATCGTTGGCAGCTCAGATGCTTCAGGATCAGTCTGTTGCAAAGTCCCCTGAAATGTTTACCAAGTTGTCGGGTGCGATAACAAGTGAGACGAAGAGGTTGCGCTTTCAGGTTGACAAGGTGTTGCAGATGTCCATGTTCGATGACAAGAATACGGCGGCACTCAAAATGAAGGAGCTTGATGCCAACGAACTTATCTCGGGTATCATAAATACGTTCGCCGTAAAGGTCGAGCAGAATGGTGGCGCGATAACATCCCGTCTCGAAGCCGATGATCCGTTCATATATGTCGATGAGATGCACTTTACCAATGTCGTTTTCAATCTCATGGATAATGCCATGAAATACAAACGTTCCGATGTACCAATGTCGCTTGAGATAAGGACATGGAATTCGAACGGCAAATTCATGCTGTCTGTCAAGGATAACGGTATCGGTATAAGTAAGGATAACTTAAAAAAGATATTTGACAAATTTTATAGAGTGCACACGGGAAATGTACATGACGTGAAAGGCTTTGGTCTTGGCCTAGCCTATGTGAAGCAGATTGTACAGGCGCACCGCGGTACCATAAGGGCCGAGAGTGAACTGGGTGCAGGAACTACATTTGTAATTGTATTACCTTTAAAATAAAAGATTATGGAAGAAAAACAGAGAATTTTGCTATGCGAGGATGATGAGAACTTGGGTATGCTCCTTCGTGAGTATCTGCAGGCGAAGGGTTACTACGCAGAATTGTGCCCCGATGGTGATGCCGGTTACAAGACTTTCCTCAAGGGTAAGTTCGATATTTGTGTCCTCGATGTGATGATGCCAATAAAGGATGGCTTTACTTTGGCTCAGGAGATTCGTGCCGTGAATTCGGAGATACCTATTATATTCTTGACAGCAAAGTCCTTGAATGAGGATATTTTGGAGGGATTCAAGATTGGTGCCGATGACTATATTACAAAGCCTTTTAGTATGGAGGTGCTAGTTGTACGTATAGAGACTGTTCTGCGCCGTGTGTGCGGCAAGAAGAACAAGGAGAATACTATGTACAGGATTGGCCGTTTCCAATTCGATACACAGAAGCAGATTCTTTCTATCGGTGACCAGCAGACAAAGTTGACAACGAAGGAGTCTGAGCTTCTGAGCCTGCTTTGTGCTCATCAGAATGAGATATTGCAGCGTGATTTTGCATTGAAGACTGTATGGACTGATGATAATTATTTCAATGCACGCAGTATGGATGTGTACATTACAAAGCTGCGCAAACATTTGAAAGCCGATGATTCTATTGAAATCATCAACATTCATGGCAAGGGATACAAACTTATTGCACCCGAGGTTGAGGCTTGATGATGTCTGCACTATATAACAAAAGGATGGCGCTTGCCATCCTTTTGTATAAAAACGATGCTGAGGCATCGTTTTTTTTGTTTTCTATCAGGCGTTGTTCTGCTCGCGTAGCTTCTTGCTTGCTTTGATGTAAGTGATCAAGCCTGCAATCATTAAGGCTACTGAACCCAAGTTTACCGAGTTGTAGTTGTTCCAGCCCAGAAAGTGGCTGAGGATGATGATGATTGCTCCCAGGATAATCAGGACGAATCCTAATGTTTTCAAGTTCTTTGCCATAGTTATATGTTGCTTTTTTTTGATTATATTCCAAATGCAAAGAAACATATAATAATTTAGAGAACGAAATTTTTTTCAAGAAAAAACAATTATTTATGGTGTAATGGGTCTTTTTTATCCGGTTTTTCGAGGCTTCAATGGCCTTTTTGCGTAAAATGGTTGCCATAAAACTTTTGTAATTGGGATTTTATGCTTATCTTTGCACCCGCGTTTAGATAAACGAATGTTTAACCTATTTATTAATTAAAAATGAATCAATACGAAACCGTTTTCATTTTAACTCCCGTTTTGTCTGATGCTCAGATGAAGGAAGCGGTAGAGAAGTTCAAGGGCATTCTCACTGCTGAAGGAGCTGAGATTGTCAATGAAGAGAACTGGGGTCTCAAGAAATTGGCTTATCCCATCCAGAAGAAGTCTACAGGCTTTTATGTGATGTTCGAGTTCAACGCAGAGCCTAAGGTAATCTCTAAGTTGGAGTTGCAGTATCGCCGTGACGAGCGCGTTATCCGCTCATTGGTTGTTAAGTTGGACAAGTATGCTGCAGAGTATGCTGCCAAGAGAAGAAATTTAAAGAATAAGGAGGATTAATTATGGCACAGACACCTTCAGAAATAAGATATTTGACACCTCCTACAGTTGATGTCAAGAAGAAGAAATATTGCCGTTTCAAGAAGAACGGTATCAAGTATATCGATTACAAGGATCCTGAATTCTTGAAGAAATTCCTGAACGAGCAGGGCAAGTTGTTGCCACGTCGCATCACAGGTACTTCTTTGAAGTTCCAGCGCCGTATTGCTCAGGCCGTTAAGCGTGCACGCCACTTGGCTTTGCTGCCATTTGTTACTGACATGATGAAATAATAGGAGGAATAATTATGGAGCTTATATTGAAAGAAGATGTAATCAATTTGGGTTACAAGGACGATATCGTTAAGGTAAAGGACGGTTATGGCCGTAATTATTTGATTCCTACAGGTAAGGCTGTCATCGCTACAGAGTCTGCAAAGAAGGTTCTTGCTGAGAACTTGAAACAGCGTGCTCATAAGTTGGCAAAGATTAAGGCTGACGCTGAGGCTCTTGCTGCAAAGCTCGAGGGCGTATCTTTGACAATCGCTACAAAGGTGAGTGCAACTGGCGCTATCTATGGTTCAGTAGGTGCAATCCAGATTGCTGAGGAACTTGCAAAGCTCGGCTTTGAGATTGACCGCAAGATTATCTCTGTTGCTGCAGCGAAGGAGGTTGGTTCATATACAGCAACCGTGAAGCTTCACAAGGAGGTTTCAGTGAACATTGCGTACAATGTTGTAGCTGAGGCTGAATCTGCTGAATAATAAAGGATATTCCTTCATTTTATAGGAACGACGCACAAAAGTGCGTCGTTCTTTTTTTGGTATGACGGGCATGTCATATATCTGTGGTGAAAGTCCATTCGGGGCGTAGTTGCCGACGAACCCTCTAGCGACTTGCAAGTTTCAAACGGTGACGTTTGGGAGAGAAGAAGCAATAGCGAATTCGTGGTCTGACGAACAGA
>JAFYQH010000059.1 GCA_017547205.1 Bacteroidaceae bacterium
GCAGAACTATGATGTCACCTTTGATGAGATATACATCAATGAACTTGATTTAGGCTCGTATTCTCCAGCTCGGCCGAGTTCTCCTTATGACTTGTGGCGAGGTATTGACCGCGACCAGGATTTTGTTGCTCTTCCGTGGGTAAATAACTCCAGCGGTAATGTGCAGAACAATCTCTACAGGGCTTCTACAGGTGCTGATTGGCAGTGGGCAAGTGATGTTCAAGGTGTTTCGTGTCAGCCGTACCTTATATATGTAATATGGCTTATTTGCAATGAACTTGGATATACCATTGATATGAAAGCCATAGAGAAGTCGCCTTACAGGTATCTTATAGTGTGCAATGCCTTGCCGTATGCTTGGGAAAACTATAGTTGGGCGAGTATATTGCCTCATTGGTCTGTAACGGAGTTCTTCGAGCAGGTGGGCTATCTTATAGGTGGTGATTTTATCATCGACCACAAGACACGCGATATAACTTTCTGTTTTGTGAGAGAAGAACAGGAAAGCATTGCCCCCGAATGTATCGACAATGTTGTTGATAGTTTTTCCGCAGATGTCTCGCAAGGAAATTCTTGCAAGTACATCGAGCAGGTGGGCTTGAGGTTCGCGGACTGTAGCCACCAGGCTTGGAAGAGTTATGTCTGCGATTGGTTCATTGAGGAGAATAAGCGACATATAAAGAGTTTTCCCAATATGGACGAGTTCGAGTATTACCTTTATCAGTATATGGATGATTCGGACGACAGGGGAGGTTATTGGTATGAATATAGCGGTTGTTTGCGTGCGATGAACTATATCTTCTATGTGCAGGATGTCGATACATATTTTGTAGCGAGGTGCTTTTACTGTCGTAAACGCTCCGGCGACTTTACTTGGTGGCAACAGGATTATGTCGTGATGCCGGTAAATGTTTTTAGAGAGAGAAAAAGCGGTAGTGAGAATGGCGAGACGATAGAACTGAAATGTGTACCTGTATGGTTGGATAATGTAGAGGGTTATAATTGGTGTATATTTCTTGAATTGCCTGAGTACGATGCGACGACAAGCGAAGAGAACTATCAGCGTACAAATGACAATAACGGTTGGAATCCTTCTGGCCAACAGCTGGGTGTGGTGAATAATCTTCTTGTTGGTGAACAACAGAAACAGCCGGAATATTTCGATAAGCTATATCTTGGCTTTTGGGACGGGAATCCTCTTAATGCGTATCTCTATCCTTGCCCGATTATTGACTATGTTACGGTGGTTGGAGAGCGTACTTTCCATATCAAAGATATGTCGCTTCGTCTTACATACGGAGAGGATAAGAAGCCATTTTATGAGCTTGACGATACGGTAAAATATACCTTCTCGTTCCTGGCAGATGATATTCCCAATCCTCGTGCCTTGTTCTATATTAAAGGACAGCGGTATCTGTGTGAAAAAATAACTGCAACATTCACAGAAAACGGAATGTCGCAGTTATTGAAAGGGGTATTCTACAAGGTCAAATGATAGCCCTTGAAAGGTCGTTTGCGTGGTTGGCTATGGTGGATTTCAGTACTTTTGCATATATCTGCGTGGTCTTTACATCTTTATGTCCCAACATACGCGCGACCTTTTCAATAGGTATGTCGTGCGACAGACTCAATGTCGCAAATGAGTGTCGGGCGACATGGAATGTAACAGGTTTGTTTAGCCCCATTCGCACCTCAATCATATGCAGGCTATCATTCGCCTTTTGGTTACTTATCTTCGGTAGTTTGAAGTTATATTTTTTCAACACTTCCATTGCCGGTGGTAGTATTGGCGTAAAGAAGTTAGTGCCTGTTTTCAGTCGGGAGCCGTCTATGTAAAATAGGTCATCTATTTGCTCCGTCATTGTAAAGAAATCAAAGTCCTGTGTATCACAGAAAGCAAGTCCTGTATATGCTGCAAAAATGAATAGGTCGCGTACACGAGCTTCTCTTTGGGGGAGTTCAATTTCTCGCATTTTCTTCAGTTCCATTTCCGATAGAGGTCTGCGCTCTTTGCATTTACCGCGTGGGAACTTTACGATGTCGTAAGGGTCTCTATCTATAAGTCCTTTTTCATAAGCAAGCCTAACGTATAGTTTTACCCTTTTATGATAGTTATAAACCGCAACATCTGTCCTTGTTCCGTCTTCTCTCAACCACAAATCAAACTCCTTTAATTTCTTAACGGTGAGGTCGGCCATAGTAATTATTCCTCCCCACCTTTTTAGGGCATCTACGGCAACATATTTTTGCCGTTTTGTGCTTTCTCTGCTTTTCTCAACTTCAATGGCCTTTTGCATGAACTCTATAAAATTGTTGTTAGAGCCATTATTGGATTTTTCTTCCTTGACCTTTTCTGCTGTTCTTGTCTCTACTCCGATATGCTTGTTGAAATTATCAACTGTCATATCTTCGCCAAGAAGTTCCATTGCACTTACTATCTTCTGATAGTTTGTGATTTCCCTTTTCAAGAATGGGGCATCTTTATAAACTTCCCATTCTTCGGGAGTCATTGAGTCCAAGATGATTTTCTTTACCGCAAGTCGGGATAGTTGAATTATGATTTCAACATTACCCTTGCCTGTTGCTTGAACTCTCTTTCTGCGGTCAAAGACCACTCTTACATTTGTTGCCATAGTCGTAATTTTTTTTGTGAGCAGTTGAGAAACAATAAAGAGACTGTTAATTATTCTTAAAAATGCATTGACTCTACGATTATGGCTGAATTTTCGTGAAAGTTGGCAAACTTGGTTTGCATTTTAGGGCAGGTTGGTTTGCACTTGGTTTGCATTTTTTGTCTTTTTCAGTCTTTTTTTGTCTTTCTCCGTCTGCTCAATAGTTAAACAAAAAATAAATTTAAGTTACGACTATCTAACAAATAAACTATTGATATTCCTTTAATTACCTGTTTTAAGCATATAAAAAAAGGAAAGTAAGATAAAAAACTTACTTTCCCCTTTGTGATTCCGTTGCGATTACTCGTGATTCCGAAGCGATTCGAACGCTTGACCCACGCCTTAGAAGGGCGTTGCTCTATCCAGCTGAGCTACGGAACCGACCTTTATTGTAAAAGGTTTCCCATTTACGGGTGCAAAGATAGCACGTTTCTTTGGTAGTGCAAAGGAATTCTGCTCTTTTTTGCTCTGGTCAGGTTATTCTTTTTCTTCTTCCTGTTTGATGTAGGTCTGCAGCTTTTCTAATGCCGGTATGATGATTTCGCCTCTGCGTAGCTCTAAATGTCCGGCATCCTGCATATTGTTCAGGGCTTTGGATATGTTAAGGCGGGTTTCGCATATTATGGCGGCAAGACGTTCCATCTTTATGGAAATTCGTTTTGTCCCGTTCTGGCTTTCACAGCGCATGGCTATGAAATGCGAAATGCGTCCCTCGATGCTGGTGGGAGTGAAGTTCCATATGCTATGGCTTGTTTTCTGTGCCTTGCGGCTTATAAGGTTCAGAAAGTTTATAGTGAAGATGTCGTGCTTGGTGAACTCGCTGAACAGGTATTTCTTTTCTATTGTGAGTAGGGTGCATTCGCCAATTGCTGTGTATTTCCGTTCGTAGGTGGTGTCGTAGCCGAACATGGAATATGGCTCTATTGCGAATGGAGCGTCTAGCTCCTCTGTTATTGAGAATGTGCCGTCCGGGGCTTTACAACTGCATGCAATACGTCCCTTGGTGAGTATTGCAAAATGGTTGCACTTCTCGCCATGTGAATAAATTGTGTCGCCGTCGCTGAACTTCTTGAATTCAAACGTTATTTTGTCCAGTATGGCGGTTATGTCATTCCTGCTCATCCCCTGGAAATAGGGTAGGCATAAAAGGTTTTCGTACATCTGTTCCTCTTTTTATATTATAACTTTTGGATTGGCAAAAAAGTGTTTTGTAAAACTTGTTTTTAGCTTTTTTAACTTAAAAACATTTGATTATTTGCATCCTGCTACAATTGTCTACAATATTTCATCGGCTTACTGTTATATAATTTCTGCCTAAAATACATAAATATTCAAGAAATAATATTTAAATTAGCAACGTGGTATGGAATGTGCCGGAAATAGAGAATATTAATCTTTATATTATGAGAAAAAAACATTTACTTTCATTGGCCCTTGCATTGTTGACAACAGGTGCAATGGCTCAGAGTGTGCCTACTCACGAGATGTATGTTAAGGATGGCAAGCCTTCTGATATTGTTACGGCTCTTAACAACTGGGAGCCGGGCAAGCCCTGGAATGGTGATGCTAACTATGTTGACGAGAACTTCTGGATTTCTCGCGTTCCGTTAAAGAACCGTTTCCGTCCGGGTGACCAGGCTAATGACCAACTTGATGACTCCAATAACAAGAAATTTTGTTGGATGGCTCCGACGGGCGAGATGACAAAGAAGTGGGGTGCTTTGCCACGTTATAACTTCGATGGCGATAACTTCAACATGTGGCAGTATCTCGATATTCACTCCAACTGGACAAACGGTTTCTGGCGTGTGCCGGGTGCCTTCAACGATGTTGCGCACAAGAACGGTGTGAAGACCGGATGTACATACTTCATCGATTGGGGACAGAGTGTCAACAATCAGGAAGAGCCTGGTAAGACACTCTTTGACTTGGCCGCGACAGGAAGCAATTCCTATGGTGACAAGTACAAGTATTCTCGTAAGCTTATCCAGTTCCTCAAATACTATGGTATCGATGGCCTCTGCTTCAATCCCGAGGGTTATTGGGGATACATGGTATACAACCGTTTCATTCCTTTCCTTGCAGAGTGTCACAAGATAGCAAAGGAACTCAACCATCCTTTCCATGTGGATTGGTATGCCTTCGTTACCAATAACGGTAGCCTGAGCGACAACGGCTGTAAACTCGACGCCAACAGCCAGAACTGGTTCCATCATAAATCGACAGATCAGCCTGTGACCGATGTCTACTTCCTTAACTATAACTGGACCGAGGCTGGTCTTAGAACAAGTGCCGAGACTGCGCAGAGCCTTGGCCGCTCTACATACGATGTATATGCAGGTTTTGACATGCAGGGACGTGGTTACGGAAGGAACGGCAATGCAGGTTGGACTGCTTTGATGCGTCAGCCTGTGAGTATTGTTGTTTGGGGTGCACATGACCGTAACCAGCTCTATGTGAGCTCTACCGAAGGTGGCCAAAGCGACTATGCTGTGCAGAACGAGTACCAGAAGAAGCAGGAGATGCTCTTCTCGGGCGGTAACCGCAATGTCCTGAACATGCCTGGGTTGACCGATGCCAATGTGACATCTTCATATAGCGACCTCAAGGATTGGCACGGTTATGCAACTGCAGTGATTGAGCGTTCTACACTCGACGAACTCCCATTCGTGACACGCTTCAACTTGGGTAATGGCCGTTTCTTCAACAAGGAGGGTGTTACTACATGGAACCACAAGTGGTACAACTACGGTATGCAGGATATGCTTCCTACATGGCGCTGGTGGGTTGATAATGGTGATGGCAAGACTGTTCCCGCCGATGCTGTAAATCTCGATTTCTGTTACGATGATGCTTGGTTTGCAGGTTCTTGCTTGAAAATTCACGGCGCTACACAGCGCTCCGATGTTCGCCTGTTCGCAACAAAGTGGAATGTTGAGTCTGCCGACGATGAGTTCCGACTTGTCTTTAAGCCAAAGACTGCTGCAACTAATCTTGAACTGATGGTTGCGAAGGTGAATGGCGAGAACAACTTTGTATATATCCCTGTAGCCGGTGATATCAAGGTTGGTGAGTGGAACGAGGTTGTAATAAAGGCTTCTGAGGCAGGTCTTGCTGTAGGTGATGTTATCGGTTGTGTAGGTCTCTCTGTGAAGGATACCAATGTTTCTTATGAGGTCCTTTTGGGTGAGTTCGCTTTCGTCCCTGCAGGCTTCAATGAACAGCCACAGACTCCGACAATCACTTATGCCGAGGTTATGAAACGCTACTACAACCGTGCCGATATAAAACTCGTGTGGTCAATGCCTACACCGGCTACACGTCCTGCCGAGTATGAGGGATGCCCTGTATACAACGAGGAGGTTGGTGCATGGTACTACGAGATTTATGTAAAGCAGGAGGGGCAGGAGACGCTGCTCACTACAACAACTTCATGGGCCGCTTATGTCGTGGATGCTACTCTCATACCAAAGGTTGATGAGTTGCAGATTGGTGTTCGTGCTGTAGGAAAGGACGGTCGCGCAATGGGTGATATCGTGTGGAGCCAGAAGATTGAGGTGCCTTTGACAATGATTGAGACATTGACAGTTGACAAGGATATTATTAAGCCTAACGAGGAGTTTACAATCGGTTTCGAGGATCCTAACCATCCGGTTGCAGACATCAAGATATACAATGCTTTGACAAACGAACTTATGGCAAGTGCAAACGGTATCCTTACCATGACAACTTCACTGCCTGCCATCGGAAGCTATGATGTTGAGGTTACTACAAATGGTAAGACATTGATGAACCGTTCGCTTATTCTTGTTACTCCTGAGGAGACAGGTCGTCTGCCGCAGATAAACAGCATAACTTCGGACGTGACTGAGGTGACAAGAGGAGACAACGAGGTGAACTTCACTGCAGATATTGCAACCGGTACCGAATACAGCGGTGCCCCATGTACAGTTTCCCAGTCTCTTTATATGAGCGAACCATATCAGTTTACAGTGGATGCTGCTATCATGAGCGAATACACGAATACGTCGTTTGCGCTCTGGTTCAAGGTTGAGAAGTTCGAGCACGCGTCTTTGGGTACACTGCTTATGACAAAGGTCAACCGAAACTACAACAATACATGGACCGAGAATGTATGGGGTGAGATGTGGACTGCTATCCGTCCTGCAGGCTATGCCAAGAATAATAATATTGGTCGTGACAATGCCGAGAATGAGTTGTCGCTCTGTGCAGATGCTCCGTATGCCGGTTATCCAAACTATGAACATAACAACGATGTAGATATCCTTTCTGACGGCTACAGCTTGATGCCGGGTGTATGGTATCACGTTTGTGCCGTGAAGTCGGGCCGAAATCTGACACTTTATCTTAACGGTAAGGAGATTGCAAGCGGAACATCACGTGGAACAGGTCCAAAGGACTGGCGTGGTGCCAAGTTCTATGTGGGCGGTTCTATGACAAACCTTGCAAGTTTGACCGGTTGGGTAGATGAAGTGCAGATATGGAGCAAGGCTCTTACTGCGGCTGAGGTGCAGGAGGCAATGAAAGGATACAAGACTGCGCCTGCCAACCTTGAGGGCTACTTTACATTCGAGGAGGCAAAGACCGATAGCGAGGGCTATATCTACTTCCCGAATACAGGTAAGAATGCATCGGCTGTTCCTGGCGGTTACATGACAACCGGTAAGGAGGAGAACGGAAAGACTACCGATTACAAGCAGAACCAACTGACAACAACTCTTGGTGTTCCAATGCTTGTGGGTAGCTTCCCGATTCGCTACGAATCTTCAAAGTGGATGGTTGAGGGTGCGCGCCTGAATGCTTCCACTTCGACTACTGCAAATGCTACATACAACGGTGGTGACGGCAAGTTCCCGATTACTCTTGTTGCAACAAACTCTTGGGGCTCTGCAACAAAGACAATTACCGACTATATGGTCGTTACATCCATCGATGATGTTGCAGGTGATGCCGGCTATATGGTTTATCCTAAGCCTTTCGAGGGTACGGCCAATGTACTCTTTGCCGAGGATGGACTCTTTGAGGTTGCTGTGTTCTCAACCGACGGTAAACTTGTTGCCAATGAGGCATATGAGGTTCGTGCCGGTGAACTCCGCGAGTTTTCTATCGCGACAATGAACAAGGGTGTATATGTCGTTACAATCCTCAAGGAGGGTAAGGTGATACGTTCGTTCAAGATAAAGAAGTGATTTACTTTCAGCTGTAATTGCAGCAGCCGGAGCTTTGCTCCGGCTGCTGTTTTGTTTGCTAGGCTTCCCGGTTAATAAAATTTAATCGTCTTGTCTTGTTATTGCGGTTGAGTTGCATTAATTTCGCAAATTATATAGCTATGCAGGAACGTAAGGAAAAATATGATATGCTCTCTGTTGTGGGGCCAACGGCTTGCGGAAAGACTTCGCTGGCTGTTGATCTGGCGCTTGCGATTGACGGTGCAGAGGTTATAAGTGCCGACAGTCGTCAGGTGTACAGGGGTATGGATATAGGTACAGGAAAGGATATTGAGGAATATACTCGTGCCGGAGTGACTATACCTGTACACCTTGTAGATATTGTTGAAGCGGGGGAGAAATATAACCTTTTTGAGTTTCAGCGCGATTTTCTTACTGCATACGACAGTATAAAGGCACGTGGTGGATTCCCGATAATGTGCGGCGGCAGCGGAATGTATGCCGAATCGGTGCTAAAGGGCTACCGTCTTTTGCCAGTGCCCGAGAACCCTGCATTACGCGAGAGACTGGAGCGAAAGAGCCTTGAGGAACTTACTGCGATACTGGCGCAGTACAAGGAATTGCATAACAATACCGATACCGACAGCAGGAAGCGTGCGATACGTGCCATTGAGATAGAGGAGTTTTATCTGCAGTGCCCTATAGAGGAGCGCTCCTTCCCCAAGTTGAGATCGTTAACCATCGGTGTGGCTGTTGACAGGGAGGTGCGACGTGAAAGGATAAGCCGGCGCTTGCGCGAGAGATTGGACTCCGGAATGATAGAAGAGGTTCAGGGGTTGCTCGACCGTGGCTTGACCCCCGAGGAACTCATATATTATGGTCTTGAATATAAATATGTGACACTGTATCTGACCGGTGCCATGAGTCTCGATGATATGGTGAAAGGGCTTGAGATTGCAATACATCAGTTTGCCAAACGGCAGATGACATGGTTCCGTGGCATGGAAAAGAGGGGGATTGAGATTATTTGGGTCGATGCTTTATTGCCACGGGATGAGCAGGTCTGTATGATAAAATCTATGCTGTATGATTGATTCCAATAATGTCAACAGGAGGCGTTGGGGAATTATATATTGCCCCAAGTTAGGCTCTTTGCGCCCAATGAGGAGGTGGAAGGAGATTAGGGACTACATGACCGCAAAGGGAGTGGAGTTCGATTATATCCAGTCCGAGAACAATGAGTCGGTGGAGCGTCATGCGCACACGTTTGCCGATAACGGATATGGTACAATAGTGGTTATTGGTGGCGACGGAGCGCTTCAAGATGCACTTAACGGTATAATGTTGTCAGCTAACTGCGACTCGGTCACACTTGGCATTGTCCCGAATGGTATCGCCAATGATTTTGCACGTTATTGGGGACTTTCTGTGGCAGATTATAGAAATGCTGTGGATTGCATAATGGCACATAGAGTGCGAAAGGTTGATGTGGGATGCTGTGCATATGATACCGATGCGGGTGGACAAAAAAGATATTTTATAAATGTTCTCAATATTGGTCTGTCGGCACATGTGGTGCAGATTGCCAATAAGAAAAGCACAATGTTCGCAAAGGCTGTATACAGGGTGCGTGCCTTGCTATATCTCCTGTTCAAGAGACAGAACTTCTTAATGAAGTTCAGACTTAACAGCCAGGTTGTCGAAAAGAAATTTATGATGCTTTGTATAGGCAATTCTTTAGGATATGGCATGACACCCAGTGCAGTCCCATATAACGGATGGCTCGATGTCTCAGCAATAAGAATGTCGCCCTTTATTGGTATAATAGAGGGTTTGCTTATGGTTGCCAAGAGGAAGATATTGAACTTTGAACTAGTGGAACCATTCCGTACGACGGAGATTCTCATTGAATCGGTCGGCGGAGCTCCTATGGGTATCGACGGCAGACCTTTCAAGGCTGATTGCCCGTTGCATATAACGGTTGAACCTGAGAAACTGAATTTGATAATACCAACGAAAATAAATAGTAAAAAGATATGACAATAAGAGATTTGACAGCGGGAGATAATTTCTTTCTCCTTGCCGGTCCATGTGTTATCGAGGGTGAGGATATGGCTATGAGGATTGCTGAACGTGTCATGGCGATGACTTCGGAAAGGAATATACCTTATGTGTTCAAAGGCTCATACCGCAAGGCAAACCGTTCGCGTCTTGATTCTTTCACGGGTATAGGTGACGAGAATGCATTGAGGGTGCTGCGCCGAGTGCGTGAGACTTTCAATATTCCGGTAGTTACTGACATACATTCTGCCGAAGAGGCTGAGATGGCTGCCGAGTATGTAGATATATTGCAGATTCCGGCTTTCCTGTGCCGACAGACCGACTTGCTTATGGCTGCAGCAAAGACTGGACGCATAGTCAATATAAAGAAAGGACAGTTCCTTTCTCCCGAATCGATGAAATTCGCGGCAGAGAAGGTTGTCTCGGAAGGTGGTGCCGGCAATGTGATGCTCACTGAACGTGGAACAACATTCGGCTATCAGGATCTTGTTGTCGATTTCCGCAGTATACCTACAATGAGAAGTTTCGGTTATCCGGTAGTCATGGATATAACGCATTCACTCCAGCAACCTAACCAGACAGCAGGTGTGACAGGCGGTGTGCCGCAGATGATAGAAACGATTGCCAAGGCTGCTATAGCAGTGGGTGCCGACGGCCTTTTCATTGAGACACATGAGAATCCTTCAGTAGCTAAGAGTGACGGTGCGAATATGCTTCGCCTTGACTTGTTGGAAGGGCTACTTGACAGGCTGCTGAAGGTGAGGTGTGCAATACGCTGATTGCGGTGGCAGGCGTGTATGAAACGTCTGCATGTCGTTTGTTTGGGATGAAACGGGCTTACGTATGGTTGGTGGAGATAATAGGTTGAACAAGATTCTGCCGGCATGGTTGCTGTTGCTGCTGTGCGGGATGTTGCCGGCGGGGATTCGTGCCGAGTATGTCTTGTCGGCTGAGTCTGTTGATACTATGGCCTTGAGTGTCATGGAACGCTTGTACGACTCTATGTTCAGTGGAGAATATACAGTGGAATCCCTTTCTGCAGATTTGTATGTCAAGGAGAAGGTTAAGACGGATCGAAAGAATCTGCTTCTAAATATAATACCAGATATGACGCGCTTTGACAGGAAGGAGGACCGTTATCTGGCCGAACTTTTCTACAAGGTGCATTATATGCATAACTCCTTGCCCGATTTCAGGCGTGTGGCATCGCTTTCTACATTCGGGCACAGTAGCGGCGAGATGGACTTGCTGCTGTCGTTCATGATGCCTAATGTGTATAGTGAATTTCTTTTCAAGGCAGAGCATTTCTCGCCGCTGTCCCCCAGTAATGTCAGGTTTTACAGGTTTGAAACAGATACCACATATGCTCCTGCCGGGTTTACAAAGGTGGATTTTGTTGCGCGTTACGACAATATGCACTTGTTGTCAAAAGGTTGGGTTGTGGTTGATGATAGGGACGGAATGCCTATAACTCTATATGCCGAGGGCTGGAATGAACAATGTCGTTTTTCCATAGAGTGCAACATGGGCAGTGAAAGACGGGAACGTGCGCTAGTGAAGAGCATAGACCTTGCGGTGGACTATGAATTTGCTTTCAACAGGCTAAAGATCGATGCTCAAGCCGAATTCGATTATAATTCGGTGCAGATGCTGGCAAAGGACGGGAAACTTGAAAGAAAACTCGATGTGACCCCTGAAAATGTCAATGTTGATGACTCTCTTCTGTGCGATAGGATGGAGTATATCCGCAGCAAGCGGAGGATAAGCCTTTCCGAAGAAGATTCATTGTTCTATAACAAGCGGGGAGTCTTGTCAAAGGATGTTACAGTTGACAGGAACGACGATGTTCGTGAGAACGGGTTGAAGGATTTCTTGTGGCAAATTGGTGATGGTGCCATAAGCAGCCATACGCTCAGATGGGGCAGTAGTGACCTGCGTATCTATCCGTTGATTAAACCGTCATACCTTTCCTATAGCTCAAGCAAGGGGGTTACTTACAAGTTCTCTGTAAATCTCAGTAGCTTGCTTGCCAGGAATTGTATGTTGCAGATAAGGCCTGTTCTTGGCTATAGTTTCAAGCTTAAGGAATTCTACTGGAGTGTGCGTGGTGGGCTTTCGTTCGCACCTATGAAGCGTGCTTCATATTCATTTGATGTGGGGCGTGGCAATAGTGTCTATAGCAGTGTGATGCGTGACATGCTTGATTACGCATTGCCCGATTCTGTGAGTATCAAGGATTTGCCGTCGGTGTATTACCGCGATTTCCATGTGAAACAGAATTTTCAGTTCGAGGTTGTGAATGGTCTTGAGGTTCAGACTGGCGTGAACTTCTATCTGCGTACGATGCAGGGCAGTACGGAAATCTCGGAGGTGGAGGGTCTCAAGCTTAAAAGAGAATACAGGCAACTTGCTCCGCATTTGCGTGTGACGTGGCATCCAGGAATGTATTATTATGTAAGTGAGGGCCGCAAGATTAATATCGGGTCCAACAGACCCAGGGTTTCACTCGATATGGAGCGGGGAATAAGAGGACTGTTGGGGGCTGGAAGCAAATATCTTCGTGCGGAGCTCGATTTTCAGTACAAGTATAGGGTGACTCCGGGCGGCTATATGTATATGCGTCTGGGCGGTGGAGGGTATTTCCGTACGAAGGATGTTTATTTCGTGAGTTATACGTTTTTGAAAGACAATCATCTG
Organism: Bacteroidaceae bacterium; assembly: GCA_017547205.1. Taxonomy (GTDB): domain Bacteria; phylum Bacteroidota; class Bacteroidia; order Bacteroidales; family Bacteroidaceae; genus HGM04593. The sequence goes on from JAFYQH010000059.1 coordinate 12,620, forward strand.
CGTATTGACGATGATGCGGAACTGGAAGGCGAATTCCACCTTCTTGACAGGGTATGGTATAACTCTGCCAATAAATATGTAAGGGCCAACTTTTGCTATAGCTCACCTTTCTTACTCTTTCAAAAACTTATACCCTCGGCTGGGTTTATAAAACGTGAAGGCTTGTATGCCGGTGCACTTTTCATATCGGATCTCATCCCTTATACCGAATATGGCTATGGTGTTGAAACGCCATATGTGAATATCGGATTCTTCGTCGGGTTCGAGAAGTCCTCTTTTCATGAAACAGGGGTCGAGGTGTCGTTTTCGTTGTTCCGCGATTGATGGAATTTGTGTTTTTTAGCTTTTTTTAAAAAAATGGTTCGTCTTGTTTGTTATTGTATATTATAATTATTACATTTGGGGGTGTGATAAGTAATATCGTTTAATATATAATTTGTACGAGATGAGTTATTTGCGATTCGAAAAAACGCTGATGACGAACTTGGAAGAGTCGTTGCAAAAGGAAATTTTGAGGACAAACCGTTCCGGAGCCTATCATTGTTCCACAATCGTGGACTGCAACACACGCAAGTATCATGGCTTGCTGGTTGTCCCAATTCCTGAACTTGATGATGAGAATCATGTGTTGTTGTCATCGCTTGACGAGACTGTCGTGTTGCATGGCGCGGAGTTCAACCTGGGTCTGCATAAGTACAATGCCGACAATTTCAGTCCGCGTGGTAACAAGTATATCCGAGAGTTCGCCTGGGAGCGTGTGCCTACAACCGTCTATAATGTGGGTGGTGTGTGGCTTAAGAAGGAGAAGGCTTTTGTCCATCACGAGAACAGAATTCTTATCCGCTATACTCTGTTGAAGGCCAATACTTCCGTTTCATTGCGCCTGCGTCCGTTCTGTGCTTTCCGTAGTGTTCGTGAGTATACGCATGAGAACAATATTGCCGACCGCAGTTATAAGGAAGTTGAGAACGGTATAAGCATGCGTATGTATGCCGATTACCCCGATCTTTACATGCAGCTTAACAAGAAGAATGAGTTTGTGTACAATCCAGACTGGTATCGTGGCATTGAGTATGTCAAGGAACTTGAGCGTGGCTATGACTTCAATGAGGACCTGTATGTTCCGGGTTACTTCGAAGTGAAGATGAAAGCAGGCGAGAGTATTGTCTTCTCGGGTGGTGTTTCGCCTATGACTTGCCGTACAATGAAGGCTGCGTTCGAACATGAAGAGGAAATCCGTTATTTGCGCGATGACTTCATGAATTGTATGAAGTGTGCCGGAAACCAGTTCTTCAATGTTCAGGGACAGCATACCTATATCCTTGCCGGATATCCATGGTTCAAGTGTCGTGCGCGCGACCTCTTTGTTTCATTGCCAGGACTTACCTTGTCGCAGGGAAATGTTGATGAGTTTGAGCGTGTGATGAAAACTTCAAGAATAGCTGTCGAGGATTTCATGAACGGCAAGGCCAGTGAATGTAAAATCTATGAAATGGAGCATCCCGACGTGCTTCTTTGGGCCGTATGGGCTTTGCAGCAGTATGCTAAGGAGTGCAGTATAGAGGCTTGCCGTGACAAGTACGGCGATTTGCTCATGAAGATATACGATTTCGTACGCAATAACCACCACAGCAATCTGCGTGTTACACAGAACGGCTTGCTTGCAACAAACGGACGTGACAAGGCTGTAACATGGATGAACTCCATCGCCAATGGTCGTCCCGTGGTGCCACGTACAGGTTATGTAGTAGAGATAAATGCCCTATGGTACAATGCACTCAAATTCTTTGAAGAGATGGCAGTGCTCATGAACAATCAGGATATACAGGCTTCACTGGCGCGTCTTATTCCTCTTGCAGGAAAGGCCTTTACTGAGGTCTTCCTGAACGAGCATGGATATCTTTACGATTATGTCGATGGTGACTACGTTGACTGGAGTGTCCGTCCCAACATGATTTTTGCTGTTGCTCTTGATCATTCTCCGCTCGATTCAAGGCAGAAGAAGAAAGTTCTCGACATTGTTACACGCGAGCTGCTTACGCCACGTGGATTGCGTTCGCTTTCACCGAAGAGCGTCGGTTATAATCCAAATTATGTCGGTCCGCAGATACAACGCGACTATGCTTATCATCAGGGTACTGCATGGCCGTGGCTCGGTGGCTTCTATTATGAGGCGTACCTTAAGATATATAAGTTGAGCGGTGTATCTTTTGTACAGCGTCAGATGATTGGCTTTGAGGACGAGATAGTGCAGCACTGTATCGGTTCAATACCTGAGGTCTTCGATGGTAACCCGCCTTTCAAGGGACGTGGAGCTGTAGCCTTTGCAATGAATGTGGCTGCAATCCTCAGGACTAGCCAGATACTAAAACAATATGAATCTAAAATGGAGGGATAATAGATATGAAAGTGTTAATGTTCGGATGGGAGTTCCCCCCTCATATCTCGGGCGGACTCGGTACTGCAAGTTACGGACTTACCAAAGGCTTCGTTCAGCAGGGTGACGTGGAAATCAAGTTCTGTATCCCCAAGCCATATGGTGATGAGGACAATAGCTTCCTCAGGATTGTTGCGATGAACTCTGTACCCATCGTGTGGAAGGATGTCAACCATGACTATGTGAATTCGCGTATCGGTAATGTGATGACTCCGGATGAGTACTACCGTTACAGGGAGCACATTTACAGCGATTTCAGCTATATGCATACAAATGATTTGGGCTGTATGGAATTTGCCGGCGGTTATCCTGAAAACCTCCACGATGAGATAAATAACTATTCTATCATTGCGGGAGTTGTGGCACGTACCGAAGAGTTCGATATAATCCACTCACACGACTGGTTGACATACCCGGCCGGAATTCATGCAAAGCAGGTGTCGGGTAAGAAACTCGTGATACACGTTCATGCTACAGACTTTGACCGTAGTCGTGGTAACGTGAATCCTACGGTGTATGCAATAGAGAAGAACGGTATGGACAATGCCGACCACATCTTTTGCGTGAGCGAGCTTACACGCCAGACCGTAATACATAAGTACCACCAGCATCCCGATAAGGTTTCTACACTTCACAATGCCGTTACACCCCTTTCACAGGATATCCTTGATATTGTTCCAAAGAAGATTCCAAATGAGAAGGTGGTTACTTTCCTTGGACGTATAACCATGCAGAAGGGACCTGAATATTTCGTTGAGGCTGCTGCGCAGGTTTTAAAGAAGACACGAAACATACGTTTCTGTATGGCGGGTAGCGGCGATATGATGAACGACATGATACGACTGGTTGCTCAGCGTGGCATCTCGGACCGTTTCCATTTCCCGGGCTTTATGCGCGGGCGTCAGGTATATGAGTGCCTGAAGGCCAGTGATGTGTATATAATGCCTTCGGTGAGTGAGCCCTTTGGTATCTCTCCCCTCGAGGCTATGCAGTGTGATGTGCCTACGATTATCTCAAAGCAGTCGGGATGTGCCGAGATACTTGACAAGTGTATAAAGACCGATTATTGGGATATAAACGCGATGGCCGATGCAATATATTCTATATGTAACAACGAATCTCTCTATGAGTACCTCAAAGTTGAGGGACGTAAGGAGGTCGACAGCATTACATGGGAGGATGTGGCGTTGAGACTGCGCAAGATGTATGAGAAAGTACTGGGTTGGTAATAATTAAAATTGACTATATATGAAAACAATTTGTTTCTATTTTGAGTTGCATCAGATCAGACAGTTGAAACGTTACCGTTTCTTCGACATTGGTAGTGACCACTACTACTATGACGATTATGCAAACGAGAGCATGACGATAGAACTTGCGGAGAAATCCTATGTACCTGCATTGCAGGCTCTGCTAGAGATGATACGCGAGAGCAACGGCGCGTTCAAGGTTGCCCTTTCTGTTTCAGGAACAGGTCTTGAGATGCTTGAGCTGTATGCACCTCAGGTTATTGAACTCTTGCATGAGATAAACAAGACAGGTTGCTGCGAATTCCTTTGCGAGCCCTATTCGCACGGTCTCTCTTCATTGGCATCGAAAGAGGTGTTCATGGAGGAGGTTATGCGCCAGAACCGCAAGATTAAAGAACTTTTCGGCAAGAAACCGAAAGTGCTGCGTAACTCAGGCCTAATCTATTCTGACGAGATTGGTGAGATGGCATCGCAGATGGGCTTTAAGGGTATGCTCTCCGAGGGTGCAAAGCACATCCTCGCATGGAAGAGCCCGCACTTCGTCTACAACTGCGCGTTGGCTTCTAACCTCAAGCTCCTGCTCCGTGACTATAAGCTCTCCGACGATATATCATTGCGTTTCTCTAACCCCGACTGGAGCGAGTACCCATTGTTCGCCGAGACATATATCGATTGGATTGCACAATTCCCAGAGGAAGAAAAGGTAATTAATATCTTCATGAACCTCTCTGCCATCGGTATGGCACAGCCATTGGAGTCGCACATCCTCGACTTTATGAAGGCATTGCCCGCTTGTGCAGCTGCCAAGGGCATCACATTCTCTACACCATCTGAGGTTATCGACAACCACAAGTCTGTGGGTCCGCTTGAGGTTCCATATCCGCTATCATGGATGGATGAGGAGCGCGATGCCAGCTCATGGTTGGGTAACACCTTGCAGCGCGAGGCTTTCAACAAACTCTATAGTGTGGCAGAGCGTATAATGCTCACCGATGACAAGAAGTTGAAGCAGGATTTCGACTACCTTCAGGCTGCCGAGAACCTGCGTTTCATGACAACAAAGCAGAACGGTATCATCACAGAGCGTTGCATATATGAGTCTCCGTATGATGCATTCACTAACTATATGAATATTCTTGGTGACTTCCTTGCTCGCGTGCGCGCCCAGTACCCTGATATGGATAACGAGGAACTTGGTTCATTACAGCAGATGATAGATAACCAGGAGGTTGAAATCGTTCAGCTCGAAGCTGAGGTTGAGCAGTTGAAGGCAAAGCTCGCTGCTAAGACAAAGAAGGCTGCCAAGAAAGAAGAGGCAGCTGAAGAATCTGTAGCAGAGGAGAAACCAAAGAGAAAGTGCGGTAGAAAACCTAAAGCTGAATAAACACTTTTTTTGATATCAGGAACCGTATTCCGCATGTTGTGTGGGTGCGGTTCTTTTTTGTGTCTATGCGTTGTGCCTGCCCGGCGGGAAGAATATACAGCTTTGTTCGGTATGTATTCAGTGTGCCATTATGTGCCCGGGAATATATTTGAATAGAATATATACGTTTACAGGGGCTGTGCATGCACAGCC
>JAFYQH010000060.1 GCA_017547205.1 Bacteroidaceae bacterium
TATAGCAGTTGACCCACATACTAAAAACGCGTTGATGTCATATCGAACGAACGTGAGATATCTCGTATATTGTTGCTAGAGATCCCTCGTCGCTTTGCTCTGTCGGGATGACATTGCTGGGTCAACATCTATATTATTGCTATATTTTATGGCTTTCCATATATCAATAACCTGCACAGCCTCGGGCACATCGTGCACACGCAGAATCCTTGCACCACGCTCCAGCGCTGCCATGTTAAGGGCTACAGTCCCCGTCAAGGCCCCACATGCATCCACACCCAGCAGCTTTGTCACCATCGACTTGCGTGAGATGCCTACAAGCAACGGAGCGTCAAGAAGCGAAAAATGCTCCATGGCAGCAAACAGCTCATAGTTCTGTCCAAGGCTCTTACCGAACCCGAAACCAGGGTCAACTATTATGTCGGCCACTCCCTCCTGCCTCAACCGCCACATCTTCTGCGCAAGATGCTTTATGACATCCGGAACGAACTCTTCGTACTCCACAAGCCCGCCAGGTTCTGCCGCTGAGTGAGTAAGCACATACGGCACACGCAGCTCCGCTACCGCACCAAACATCGCGCTGTCCCATTCAAAGCCCGAGACATCATTCACTATTGCCACATTATGCTCCCGGACACACTCCAACGCGACCTTTCCCCTGAAAGTGTCGACCGAGACCACCGCATCGGGCAATTCCTTATCAAGGAGTTCCAATGCCGAGTGCAGACGCCGCAGTTCCTCATCCTGTGACACGAAGCCAGCACCGGGGCGCGTAGAGCAAGCCCCCACATCAATGATAGCCGCTCCGGCATCAATCATTTCGCGGGCACGTTCAACAAGCGAATCACCCGCTACGCGCGAGCAGCTATAAAACGAGTCAGGCGTAACATTGAGTATACCCATGACGACCGGCTCATCAAGAGGAAGCAGACGGCCCCTAACATTTATCGTACAACAGGATTCCATGAACTATCGCATTTGAATTCAAAGTTACAAATAAAACCCAAACAGTTTCCATGAATTGGAGATTTTTTAGTAAATTCGCAACACAACACCAATTAGCGATACCAATACAATACAATACAATAAAATATAAAATGCAAAAAATAAGCTTCATTGTTGCAGGACACAGGTTCACCATCGAAATGGCAGAAGAAGAGATAGAGACGTTGCTCCCATCATTGGAGCCATTCAGGACCGAAACTACAGGAGACGATCTGTTCAGCATAACCGTCGACAACAACATACAGCCCACATGGCGCGGCGAGCGTGTCGGACATTTCCCATGCCCATCGGCAAAGTTCGAAGTGTACAGGATGGACAACGGAGCATACCAGATACTGGTGCTTGACGAGAGCAATATCCCATGCGCATTCCTGCAGAGTGATGAAGCTTACCGCCACTTTACCATAGCCACACGAGGCAACAGAGGATGCCGCACATTCGGCCTCAACAACGCCCTCATGGTGATATATACCCTATGCACTGCCCCGCACAAGACACTGCTCATGCACTCGTCAGTTGTAGAGAACGGCAACAAGGCATACATGTTTCTTGGGGTAAGCGGACAAGGGAAGAGCACCCACAGCGACCTATGGGTAAACCACATCGAAGGCAGCACCCTCATCAACGACGACAACCCAGTACTGCGCATAGCCGATGACGGCACTCCTTATATATATGGATCGCCATGGAGTGGCAAGCGCCCTATATACAGGAACGTGCACTACCCCATTGCCGGCATGGCGGCCATTGAGCAGAAGAAAGAGAACAGCATACGTAAGGAGCCTATCCCCATGGCATTCGGCATACTGTTGAGTTCATGTTCCACACTAAAGTTCGACAAAGTTGTACATATGAACATATGCAGAACAATCACGGGCGTACTCGAAAAAGTAGCTGTACACACATTGCAGTGCCGCCCCGACAAGGAAGCAGCAGAGTTGTCGCACAGCACACTATAGAAAGATGATAGGAACACCGGTACAGAAGAGGGTGAACAACCATCAGTTCATGCAGGAGATACGCAGGCTGTTCAACCAGGAGGGCAAGAAAAGCGTCACATTCATTGTGCGCGGGTTCAGCATGCACCCCTTTCTTGAGCATGGCCGCGACAAGGTCATACTCGCCCCGCCCCGCACGCCAAAGATAGGAGATGTCGTTCTTGCAGAGATAGCCGAGAGACGCTATGCCCTTCACAGGGTCATTGCAATTAAGGACGGCATCTACACCATGCAGGGCGACGGCAACCCCAAGCGCATGAAGGAGAGATTCACCGAGGAGAAGATTGTAGGCGTGGCCGACGGGTTCATAAGAAAAGGACGGCGAGTGATGACAGACGGGCGCAAATGGCGTATTTATTCGTCTGTTTGGCAAATACTAAAACCGTTCAGGCGCATACTGCTCGCCATATTCAGGAGGATGTAGGGTGGCTAGGATAACTAAGATAACTAAATAGAATAATCATGAGAATCAAGAAAGGATTTGAGCTGCAGGAGGTTTGCGGGGAGTTCATAATTGTTCCGGCAGGCATTGAGAATGTCGATTTCAGCAAAATCATCAGCCTAAACGAGAGTGCAGCCGATTTGTGGAAGGCCATGAGTGTCGTGGAGGAGTTCAGCCTCGACGACATGGTAAAGACACTGCTCAATGAGTATGAGGTTGACGAAGTGACTGCACGCGAGGATTGCGCCAAGATTGCAGAGTGCTGGAGAGAGATGGAGCTTATTGAAGAGTAACATCAGGAACTCTTGAAAATGCATAAATGGCAGGGCTGCTTCAATGGGCAGCCCTGCCATTTATGCATTTTATACTCTGCAGATGTACGCGTTGCACGAAAAATCTCATAAAATGAAGGATAGAGATTTCTCACATACGTTCGAAATGACAACCTGTGAGTCAACTGCTATATTGTTTCTAAAAAAAAATGGGGCCGAGGCCCCATTTTTTAGTTTGTACCTTGACAACACTCTCATTTCGCGACCCGCAGGGCACCAGCAGTGCCGGTGCTACCTGCGACCATTCGCTGTTCGTGTTGTCGAGCTACTTGTAAAGCAACTGCGTTACTTTACAAGTACCTTCTTAGCTTCAACAACGCCATTAGCGTATGTTGTAACTACGATGTTGATACCCTTTGCAGGAGCTGGGATAGCAGCACCGGCTGTTGTGTAGTAAGCTACAGAAACAACCTCTGTACCCTCAGTTACAAGGTCATCGATAGATGTCTCGTAATCAACCTTTCTCAAGTACCACTGTGAAGCACCTGCATCGCCATTCCAGTAAACAATGTTACCGCTCTGGCCGGCACCTGAATTGTGTCCGTTAGCGTGCAAGCAGAATTCATCAACATTCTTGTAAAGACCGATGCTGAATGCAGAACCCTTAACGTTCTTGATCACGTACTCAGAAGCTGCGTCAGGGAAGAGCTCAATCTGAACTGACTTTGCATCAGCCTCACCTACATAGTACAGAGCAGTACTATCGTTTGTAGCGATAACACGGATGTTATAGATAAGATCCTTGTACTTTTCGTCTAATCCACCTTCAACAAGATCAGCTGCGTTCTCTGACTTCTGGAAGTCGAAGTAGAATTCTTTATTGCCTTCCTCAAGATCCTTCCAGCCGAATGTAGGATTACCATCCCCGTCAACAGTTGCATAGAGAGCCTTCTCCTTGTTCTGCTTTGCCATGAAGTCAACGTTAGCAGAAACAACCTGGTATACACCGGGAACCATCGGGTTCTTCTCGAGAGTCTCGACAGCTGCGATTTCCTTTGCAAGAGCAGCTGCAGCAGCAGGAGCGTCCGCGTAGAGTGAATCGGCAATTACCTCCTGAGCAGCAGGAAGAGCTGTCTCAAGTGCACCGAGGTTAGATACACAACCTGGGTCATCACCAACAACGATACCAAGACCGTCAACGATAGATACAAGACCTGTCAACCAGCAGAAGTCGGGGTTATCCATGGTAACCTTGTAGATTTCCCACTCACCTTCACCGCTAGCCTTGTTGAAACACTGAGCGTCACCCCAAGTATCAGAAACAGCAGGATCGTATACAGGTGTTGTAGCAACTACAGGACGTGTAGCAAGACCATCGTGCCAGTCCATGTAAACCACATAAGGAGTCTGGTATGTTTCTCCTGCTGTGTCAGCAACGCCATCCTCGTCTGTATCGATGCTGTCGGCAACAGTTACAAGACCGTCAACTTTCTCATAGATAACGAATGTATTCTCGAGGTTGCCAGAAGCCACGAAGTTGAGCTTAGCAGCCTTTGCCTGGTCGTATGTACCTGCAACGAAACCAGTTCTATCACTAGCCTCACCCTCTGTTGTAGGCCAGTAGTTAGCCTGTGCAAGGTTGAGCATAGAGTATGTACCGTCAGTGTTCTTTGTAATGCGGAATACGCTTGCCTCACGAACAGCAGCTGCCGCATTGTGGAAACGCGCTGTTGTGTTGTGATAGAACATGGCTGTACCTGTAGCATCAGTCAACTCAATTCCTTCAGTCTCGGTATTCTCCTTATATACTGCCTTTGTATTGAGCAAGCCCTTAACTACATAGAGACCGTCTGTGAGCTGGTCAACAGCAGTTACCTGCTCGCCAACGAATACATTGTATGGGTTCTCGGCAAAGAGGAGAGGATCGTAAGCTGTACCTTTCTCCGTCATGGCAACCTTCTTGGGGAAGAGAGATACCTTGTTCTGTGATGTTGTTCTGTCACGGCTGTAAACCTCGAATGTAAAGTTGTCAAGTTCTGACGGGAATGTGATATCGAGATAGATGTACTCCTGAGGCTCGCTGCCGCTCCAAGGAGAGTGGTAGTAACCCTGTGCACCGAAGTTACCGTCGCAAAGACGTGCAACTGTAGACTCGAAGCCCTCATTTGTCTCGGTGTAGTTAGCATAGAAGTTTGCTTCTGTAAGAGGAACTTCGTTGTTGTTTGCATCGTAGAGCTTGAACTCGCCGATTGCAATCATCGGGAAGTTACCGCTGTCGCCAGCTGAACCGATGTAACGGTCGAGGAATGTCAAGCGGATACCCTTAACGGCACCGGCAAGAACAACGTTCTGCTTCCAAACTGCGTTGTTGGGAAGGTCGGCGTATGGGAAGTTTGCATCAGAGATACCCTCAACGATTTCGGGGAAGGTTGAGAACTTGAGAACAGATGCATAGAACTGCTCGATAAGAGAATCTATCTGAGCATACTTGGACTCTATCTGTGAATATGAAAGAGAACCGTTAGAATTAATAACCTCATCTTTGAGAGCCTGGATTTGACCAAGAATCTCTTCTGACAGAGGAGTATATTTGCCTGAATCAGCCTGCGTATATGGAGGTACAGCTTTGTTATCGTCATACTCATCAGCCATCGTCCAGTACAACTCATCATAGTAGTTTGCCTTCTGTGCAGCAACCAATGCGGCAGCAGCCTCAAGCATATCCTTTGCCTCAAAAGCTGCGGCGAGGTCGCCATTGTCGATAGCAAGCTCAGCAGCACCCATAGCCTCCTCCATTGCAACTACAGCAACGCCTTCCCAGTCATAATTATCGAGAATTTCAGCATACTTCTCAAGTGCAGCCTCAGCTGTTTCAATAGGTCCTGCAAGAACCTCCTCACACATCTCGGCAGCTGTCTTGTTCTGAATCATACCCTCAGCAACATTAGCCTTGTAGATTGTGAAACCGAAGTCAACGGGGAGACCGAAACCAAGAGTGTAGTCACCGTTCTCGAGACCTACCTTTACAGCCTCGGGGAACACCTTGAGGTTACCACGCATGTCATAACCCACCCAAAGCTTTACAGGAGTTGCACGCTTAACGAGACCACCGTCAGCGTTCTTCTCATAATATGAGTAAGTAGTCAACTCAAAGTCACCATCGGGGCGCTTTGTAATCTCGTACTCTGCAAGAACTCTTGCCTCGGCATAGGCGCGCTGCCAACCGTTCTTGCCCTCATTGTAATCGGCCCAACGGTCGGGCTGCGCATAGTATGTAGCAGGGATAGGCTGATAAAGAACAAATGTGCCCTCCTTAGAACCCGGAATGAACTGAACGATATGCTCAGGACCTGCAGTCTGGGCATTACCTGTGTTGTAACCGCTCAATGAAACGAATACATTACCGGGACCGGTAACTGATTCATCGTTTGGAGCAACAGTAGGACCCTCTACATAGAATGCGAATGTACCAGCTACAAGTTCATCGGCAGATGTAACCTTCTCGTCAAGCTCGAAGCCGTACTCAGAGAACTTCATATCCTCGGTAAAATATTTACCACCAGGTGTGAGACCTACAATGATAGGACAGTTATTGTTGTTGTTAGGACGGTTCCACCAAGCGAGCTTGAATGCATCCACAGTCTCAGCGAGCTCGAACTCGAGGTAGTGATACTCGTTGGGAGCCTGTGCGCTCCATGTTGAGTGCCAATAGTTATTGAGGTTGCCGTCATTCAACGCAGGAAGACCGGCACCGTCGTTGCCAGCACCACCCATTGTATTGTGGTCGGCGTTTGATGTTGCGGTATAAGAAATCTCTTTACCGTTGCCATCGTAAATTTTCAACTCGGCAAGGTTCCATGTAGGACCACCACCCTTAATCTGGTTTGTGCTACCAGTCTGCAGAACAGTCATACGAATGCTCTTTGTTCCGGCATGAGAGAACACCTGTGTCTCTGCATAACGGTTTGTCACCTCAGTACCGTCCTCCATTGTAGTCTTAACATCTGTACCGGGAAGGCCGTTCACAACAGTGTGACACCAATCCTGTGCAGATACACCTACGAAAGAGAAAAGTGCCAAAGCACCAGCTAGAAATAAATTTTTCTTCATAAACGTAGAATTTGGTTAATAATAAAGTTAATAATAATTCGCTTTTCAAGTTAGGGAACACCTTTGAAACATGCACAATACGCCCATAGTATTCCATTTGGCAAAGGTGAAAATATTTTTTTAAACTTCAAACAAAAACATGCACAAATTACGCCTTTTTCAAAAAAAAATATATATAGCGTTTTTTAACGCTCTGCATCGTTTTATTAAAATAAAAAATACTAAATTTGCAAAGAATTGGGTATTTGTGGACAATCCCGCCACAAATACCAATCAAAGGAAGAACAAACAAGAAAGAACAAGACAATTAACCTAAATATTTTAATTTATGAAGTTCAAAAAACTACTCTTGACTTTGCTCATTGCTTTCACCGCAATGCCATTGGCAGCGCAGCTCGAAAGCGGCAAAATCTACCGCTTCATCAACAAGGCGGACGCGAACATCGCATTGGAGGCATCGTCTCCCACCGACATCTATGGTGCAAAGATTGGTGACAGATTCTCACAGTATTGGATGGTCGAAAAGCATCCCAACAATAGCGATGCATGGTCATTGCGCAGTTTGGGCAACGGCCTTTACGTTGCACCAAGGGGCACAAGTACAGGTTGGACATTCGCATCCAAGCCATCAAATTCAACAGTCCTGTATTGCTTGAACACAAGTGGCAACTACTACACATTCAACTCTACCAACAGCACAAGCAACAGTAACTGCATGCACTATGCAACATCACAGGGCGGACGCGTCGTAGGCTGGAACACCGGTGCCGACGCTACACACTGGACAATTGAAGAGGTTACAGTAAGCGCCGATGAACTGCAGGCAAACTGGGACGAGTTGAACGCATTCAACAACGTGCTGACCGACGAGTACTTAGCACAATGCGAGGCAGCCCTTGCCAACCTGTTCAGCGACAAGGCGTGTACCGAGCTGAAAAAGAGCTTCGCAAGCATTGATGCCATAAAGGAAGACGCAGACTACAAGGCTTTGCCTGTAACACTCCAGGAGATGGTTGTCAAGGTATATACAGACAACTGGCAGGAAGATAACTTTGACAGCAGCAAGCCATATTGGGACAGCGAACACGCAAAGCGTTTCCGCATACAGAGCATAGAGCCTTACAGTATCGCCGGTGAAATTACAAGTTGGTTGGGTATCAACGCCCATATTAACATGGACAACCCATTGGGTATTACAGGTAACTACCGCCAGCATGTCTATATCTTCGTAGAGGGCGAGATAAAGAGTGGAGCAGAACTTACATTGGGTTCACTCGTTGGCCATGGCCTGCTTGCTACATACGAGAATGGAATAACTTTGAAAGAGGGTTTGAACATTATTCCGTTCCACGCCAACGGCAACACCTTATATATTAATTATGTTGTACACACATACCAGAACGGCAAGTGCGTCAACCCCCTCAGCGGATACAAAGACATAAAGGTACACGTAGCCGGTGGTAATGTAAACGGTTATTACAATGGTGTTGGCGACTGCCTATGGGGCGAACCCGACGATGATGACGACTGGCAGTACTACGAGGACCGCACAAACACAGAGAGCGCGACAATCCTCGGAAAGCGTCAGATTCTTCACTATACAATGTGGCCTACACAGGTAACAGATGACAAGACCGGCAACACATACATGGAGTACAACTGTATGTCGAAATTCTTCCCCGACAATGTACAGGTTCCTGCAAACACCCCTGCCAAGCAGAAGGTAAACAAAGTGCTTGAGGCATGGGATAGGATTCACCTCTCTGAGTTGGCTACAATGGGCCTTTTGAGCAAGGCCGAAATGGACTCACTCAATGCTCTTTACCCACGCTGGAACAAAGACTGGAGCGCAAAGGCCGGTAACATTTACGACTACACCGAGAAGATGTATTTCAACCAAGGTCCAAACGGCCAGAGCAACATTGATTACAGCGAATATTTCAACCACCACGGTATAGCACTTGGCAACTTTAGCGGCTACATGAGCGGCGGATGGAGAAACTGTAACTACAACCAGAACACTATGGGCGACATTATAGGTGGAATTGCAGTAGGTGCCGGCCAGACATGGGGCCCCGCGCACGAGATTGGTCACCAGCACCAGAGTGTGTTCACTGTGAACGGTCTTACCGAGGTTACGAACAACATGCATTCGAACATTGCTGTATGGTACATGGGCATAGGAACCTCACGTATAAATGGCACAGAGGGTGCTCTTGACAAGGTTTACTACAACTACAAGAACAACAATCACTACCTGTTCCATCAGCAGATGGGAGGTGAAAGCCAGAACTTGTGGACACAGACACAGATGTACTACAAGCTGTGGATGTACTACCACCTTGCAGGTCACAACACAAGCTTCTTCCCAATGTTGTTCGAGCTTAACCGCCGCGACAGAATGAGCAGCAACAACCTCGGCTGGATTGACGGCAAGGGCCATGCCAGCGGTACAGAGAGCATGCTCAAATACTACAAGCAGGCTTGTCTTGCGGCAGGTGAGGACTTGACAGAGTTCTTCCGCGCACACGGTTTCTTCAAACTCATGGAGCAGCAGGAGCGTGGTGACTACTCAACAAGTTTCTACACTCAGACACAAAAAGAGGTTGACGAGGCTATCGCATGGGTAAAATCACGCGGCTACAAGGAGAACCTTGCTCCGCTCTTCATCAACGACGGTGTAGCTGTACCTACTTACAGCCATGATGGAAAGACACAGCGCAGCTATTGGGACGGCGAAACACGAGAGGGCAAGAACGCTTCAATAGGTATGTATATGGACTTCATTGGCCAGACAGCAAAGGCCGAAGGCTACATATACTCTGTTTACAAGAACAAACTGACAATTGACAAGACAAACGGCAAGGGTGCTGTTGGATTTATCGTTTACAACGACGATGAACTTATCGCATTCACCAACAACTACACCGTTGAATTGCCGGCTACCGCCATGAAGTACAAGGTATATGCAGTACAGGGAGACGGAACAAAAGTTGAAGTAAAATCGGCTGCCGAAGGCGGTACTGAGGAGCAGCAGATGGAGGCTCTCAACAGCGCCATTACTGCTGCGAACACACTCATTGGCAAGGCCAACAACCCCAAATATGCAAGCTACCTGCGTGCATCGGCCGTTAAAGAGCTTTCTGAAATGGTTGCAGACGCACAGGCTGCGCTTGACAACAAGGACCAGAGTGTAATGTCATACGGAGCATGGGCTGTTGCACTTACAAACGCGACAAACGAAGTGAAGGCCGACCCCAAATCATACATTGGAGTAAAGGCACTCAACCACTACGAGTTGCGCAACGCAGAAGGAAATTACGGTTACTACCTTGCATACTACAATGGTGGAGTAAAGACCGCTACACAGAGCCAGGTTGCTAAGGCAAACGACGACCGCCGCTGGGAGTTTGTCCCCGCACCCGAGGAAGGCGCATACTATTTGAAGAATATCGGACAGAACCTGTATGTTACAGAGTTGACCGCTGAGAACCTGGTACTGACATCAAGCAGCCCCAACGCAAAGTTCTCTATCCTGTACAACGGTGACGGAACAGCAAGCATATACGAGTACGGCGTAAGCAGCAACGCCATCTACCGTGCCAGCAACAACGGTATCGTCGGCAAGGAGCCGGGCGAGAAGCGTTCACAGTGGCGCATAGAGTGCTACGCCGATAATGCAACAGCGGTAGAGAAGGCACAGCTCGAGGAACTCATCGCAACAGCGGACAGAGTAATTACCGAGGCCGGAAACGGAATTGATGGCTTAGCAGTGTTTGTAAGCGACATTGAGCTTGCGAACTTAGTGAGAATACTTACAGAGGCCAAAGACAACGCAGTTAACAACCTTGACACAGCAGACGACTATGTGCCTTACATTGAGGCTCTTGAGACAGCCATTGCGAACACTGAGGCCGTTTATGTACTGAAACCGAAATCAAGCCACAACGGCACTATCTACTGGTATTACATAAAGGACGTTGAAAAGGGCACATACGCACACGTGTCAAGAACTGCCGCTTCAAGATATGCCGATGCTGTACACTTTGCAGAGCTTGACGAGGAGAACAGCGATTTCGTATGGTCTTTCGTTGCAAAGGATGGCGGACTCGAGATATACAATGAGGGATACGACGCATATATCTACACATTGGCCACTAGCCCCAACTCTTTGAAGGCCGACAAGGCTGAAGAAGCTGATGCGTACAATGTAGAGGTCGATAACGAGAAGAAGGCAATTCTTATCGGCAATGGCAGCAAGTACTGGCAAAACTATGCGGGTAAGGGTCGTCTCACTGGAACAAAGACATACTACAAGCTTGAACTCATAGGAACATCAGAGGGAAGCCTCACAAGCATCGTTGAGGTTGAGACCGAGGCTAACAAGAATGTAATCGAGGGCATTTTCGACCTGACAGGCCGCAAGATTGAGGAGATTACCAAGCCGGGCATCTACATCATCGACGGCAAGAAGAGATTGGTAAAGTAAATATCATCAAATTATAAACAGAGTGGCGACCTTTTAAAAGCCGCCACTCTGTTTATAAGCTACCGCAAAACATGGGTATAAAATGATTTTTAATTGGCATACAGCCGTTTATTTTACAATAAATTACTAACTTAGCGACTTAGGAGAAGATAACATAATACAATAACAGCCTATGAAGTTAAAATACTACTTTTTTGCAGTGCTTGCGATGTTTTCTTTTATAGCATCGGCGCAGTTAGATAACGGAAAAGTCTACCGCATAAAAAACGGACTTTACGGCACATACTTATATGAAAACCCGTCTTCACATGAACTGTGGTGCAACAAACCCGACGAAAGGGAAAAGTATTCACAAATGTGGATAGCCGAGAAAAGCGGTGAGCAGTATGCTTTTCAAAATGTATATTCAGCACGGTATGTTCAGCCCCAGGACAACCTGGACAAGATCTACACTACAGTGGAGAATAGTGGATACAGATTTGATGTTATTGAAGCTGCATGCAAGGGATATTGGGATATACGCACACGTTTCAACAATGAGTGGTGTATGAGTAGCTCACACGACGGCAAAGTCCTGTCATGGTTTGCCGGTGAAAGCACCGAAAATGCGACTGTTTCAGAGTGGAGTTTCGAAGAGGTTGCGATATCTCAGGACGAGATAGATGCAGCTCGTGAAGCGTACAATAGCCAGATTAACTTTATAGATAATGCACAACGCTATTATGCCGAGTTCAAGAATTTGTTCGAGGATGAGATATGCTCTGTGCTTAAACCTGCATATAGAGTAATGACTGATGACCAGCTCATGCTACATATGCAAGGATTCCCACAGGAGTTTATCGATATAGCGTTGAAGGTAAAGAACGATACATGGAGCGAATATGAGAAGGAGTTCCGCGTGGCTACATACAAACCATATAGCGATGCATATAGCTGGTCGCAAGATTTAAAGACCAACCCTTACAGCACATTAAACGCACCGACCGGCATAACATGTAATAAGGGCGATGTACTCCTTGTGTTTGTTGACAAGGATGTTGAGCAACTTATGTTAGAGGAGGTTGAAGACAACAAAGCATTGAGCAGTGCTGCCCACTATCTCAAAAAAGGTCTTAATGTTGTTACGGCAATGACTGGCGGAACCTTATTCCTTGGCTACAAAGTACAGACATATCGTAACGAAGAAAGTGCAAGATTGGCCGATTTCCCCGATGTAAATGTCCATATCGAGCGCGGTAGCCTCAATGGCTACTTCGACAAGAGCCGTCACACCAATGAAGATTGGGTGAGAATGCAGCAGATTATGCTAGGACATGAAATTGTGAACGTCAAGGGTGAGCATGCGATGTTCCACATGCACCGTAATAAGGTTACTGCAATATGTCCAAACAACATATACGAGTCAATCGACTGGTGGGATACCATTGTTAAATGGGAGAAAGAGCTAATGGGTGCCGACAAATATGCCGACCGCTGGAACAATTTGATGCTTTGCTGCGACGGTGAAGGACAGTATATGTTCGCGACATGGTATTACACCTATTACGAATACAGTACCCTAAAGGATATCTTACCCAAGGACAAGGTATTAGCAAACCCCGGGTTCGCATGGGGCCCGTCACATGAGATAGGACACATGAACCAGGGTGCAATAAACATTGTATCGTGTACCGAGGTAAGCAACAACCTGTTCTCGAACATGGTGGTACAAAGGATGGGCACGACCACAACACGCGGTCAGAAAATGGATGTATGCTACAACAACTGGTACGACAAGATTCCGTTCCCATTGCGCGGCGAGGTGTTCAGCAAGACTCGAATGTACTGGCAGTTGTATCTCTTTTTCCACGAGGCCGGACACGACAGGACATTCTACCCAAGACTATTCGAATACCTGCGCGAGAATCCAATGAGCAGCACCAGTGGCGTGAACGCAAAGTTCAACCAGCTGCGCTTTGCCGAGGCCTGCTGCGAGATTGCACAAATGGACTTGAGCGAATTCTTCGAAGTATGGGGTTTCTTTGAGCCCATGAATAATGCACATGTAGGTGACTATGCCGACTATTATGTGACACTTAGCGAGGAGGATGCCGAGGCGAGCAGGAAGAGAATGCAACAATACAGCAAAAAAGGCGGACACCTGATGTTCATCGAGGACCGCGTAAAACCGTCCAAGAGAACAGACGGAGTAAACGGGAATCGTCTCGACTACAGCGACGAAGTCCCAGTAGGCAGTGCCGGCGAGGTTGGACAATGGGGAGACTACATTGACCAAAGCGTCAAGGCTCAAGGATATACATTTACCTTAGGAACTGTAAACGTAAAGATTCATTGCAATGAGAATGCAGGCGGAGCCGTCGGTTTTAAGGCATACGACAATAACGGCAGACTCATAGGTGTTTCCAACACCAGCACCATTAGAATTCCTGCCGGATATTGGTACGACAACATACAGGTGGTAGCGGCACAAGCAGACGGAACCGATGCCGTAATAGAGCCGGCAAATGAAGATGGCAGCGAGGAACAGCAGATAGAGTACCTGAACCGTCTTATTACTGCGGCTGAAAAAATCCTTGCCAAGCAGACCACAGGACGTGAAATCGGCTATTTCTATGCCGATGCACTTGTAACGCTTGATAAGCTTGTGGAGGATGCCAAGGCCGCTGTTGACAACAAGGATACAAGCGTGCACAAGTACAATGAGTGGGCTGCATTGGTAGCTGCTGAAATAGCAAGACTGAAGAGTGACTTGACAGCGCGCGCATACCTGCAGGAACTTGATGTCTACAGAATCATAAATACCAAGGAGAAGGCATACCAGCTCTGCTATGACAAGTATGGACTGAAGGCAAACAAACAGACACAGACGCCCATAACGTCGGATGACAAAAAGTGGATGGTAGAGAGTACCGGCGAACTGCATCACTATTATATAAAGAACAAGAACGGCCTTTATATAAACGACTATCAGGTAAACGTTGGCACGTCGTGCAGTGGAGCGGACAATAGTACGGCTGTAGAGATAAAGGCAAACTACACCGATGACGGAAAGGTTTACTTCACTACAATGGAGGGAGAGAATGAGTTGTACTTGACACTGAACAGCGACTACAACGTTGTGTTCGGCAAGAACCTTGTTGATACAGCAATGTGGACGGTTGTACGCCTGGAGGCAAACAACACCGGCATTGAGGAACTCGAAGAGATGAATGGCGAAAATGGCAAGGTGAAAGGCGCTTACGACCTTACCGGACGCAGGATTGAGGAGATTTCCAGACCTGGTATTTACATTGTAGACGGAAAAAAGGTTCTGGTAAAGTAAGCGGAATCTACAGCAAGAAACCATTTAACTATACACAATGACGAGGGCGACCCTTTTACTTTTGGGTCGCCCTCTCTGTCTATAATGGAAATGCTACTGGCAAAAGGTACAGAGCCGGCTCAATCAACGGAAGCTCCCAGACGGACGGCTGCTGCTCTGTAGCATTCAGCAGCATGCTCCCGTGCTGCACGGTAGGCACCGCGCACTGCTGCTGGCGGGTCGCAGGCACGCTGACCATCGGAATAGGCCATTGCGGAAAAACGTGCTGTCATGGCCTTGAGGGAGTCGAGTTCACACAGGCGTGACGCACTTGAATAGCAATCGGCAGCCTCGCGATAAAGAACAGTACGTTTCTCGATGAAATGCCGCACGTCGCTACGATAAACCATTTCGGCAAGGTTCATAAGGCTGTCGCGCAACTGAAGCACACGCACTGCCCTACCGTCGGCTACAGGCGTTACTGTATCACCCGTTTGCATCAGGTGCAAGGCCTGCTGCTCTGTAAAGAATATGCTGGAGAGTGCGACATCGAGTTCTCCGCCCGCATGCAGTTCCTCAATAGCGTATTCATAGTCACTGATGAGTTTGTCATAACTGTCGCTACACCCAATGAACGGTAACGACAGGAAAAGGAGTGAGAGTATCTGTTTCATAGCTGTTCGAATTAGTGGGACGAAGTTAGAGAAAACCTTTAAAACCACCAAACCACAAGCCAGAGAGAGAGAGAGAAAGAAATAAACACTAAAATATATTTACTGCTGCAACTATCTGATGTTAAGCCATCCATAGACAAAATACTCCCATAATCCTATTGTTTTTCCCAAAAATATGTATATCTTGCAGAGATTTTTCAGATAAAAATTTTTACAAAAAACAGATTTAAAGCAATCGAGCAATATTACTGATATAAAGTAAGAAAAACATTAAAAAAACAGAAGAAATGCCAGCGATACAGAATCTTTGGCAAGGCTATAATAAAAACAAAAAATGAGATAAGATAAAATCGATTAACCATAAATAAAAAAACATGAAGAATTTTTTAATTTCAGCACTATTCGTATTGGCACTCTGCCTTCCACAAGCAGTGCAAGCGAAAGTTACACACTTATTGCCGAAGCCACAGAAGATTGAGGCTACGAGTGGTTCGGCGTTTGCACTTGGACGCATGGTAACCATAACCGACCCCACAAACAGCACTGCATTGCAGAAGTTCTTCACCGACAATGGCTGCACTGTTGCTACAGGCGGGGCACAGGTGACAGTGACACTTGTTGGCAGCATTGAGGGTGCATATGACTACACCCTTGCGGGCTACGAGAACGAGGCTTACACTTTGAACATCACAGCCGATGCAATAAATATCACTGCTGTTACAAAGACAGGTGTGATACGCGCGGCACAAACCTTGACACAGCTTGCCGAGGGCTATGAGGGCACTCCCGCCCTTGAGGCGCTGACAATGACAGACTGGCCAGCGTTCAAGCTGCGTGGTTACATGCACGACGTAGGCCGCTCATTCATTGAGTTCGAGACACTGAAGAAGCACATCGACCTGCTTGCATGCTTCAAGGTGAACACATTCCACTGGCACATGACCGAGAACCAGGCATGGCGTTTTGAGGTGAAGGCATACCCACAACTCACAAGCAGCGCATCGATGACACGCTTCGCCGGAAAATACTATACACAGGAGCAGTGCCGCGAGCTGCAGGACTATGCAAAGGAGCGCGGTGTTATTGTAATCCCCGAGATTGACATGCCCGGACACAGCGAGGCGTTCGTGCGCGCAATGGGCTACGACATGCAGACCGACAATGGTGTTGCTGCCCTGAAGACCATTCTTGAGGAGGTTGTGGCAACATTCCCCGATGCACCATACATACACATCGGTGCCGACGAGAAGCAGATTACATACAGCAACTTCCTCAAGATTATGACCGACAAGGTACACAGCCTTGGCAAAAAGGTTGTTGTGTGGAACCCAATCAGCGGTGTCACCATCAGCACAAGCACAGGCGCCGACATGACACAGATGTGGAGCTCAAGCGGCAAGGTAATTAACGGCCTGCCTAACATTGACTGCCGTTACAACTACACCAACCACTTTGACGTATTTGCCGACCTTGTTGGTATATACAAGAGCAACATCTACTACGAGCAGAAGGGTAACGCAAACGTTGCGGGCACAATCTCTGCCCCATGGAACGACCGCAAAACCCCGACCGAGGAGGATATCATCATACAGAACAACTTCTATGCCAACGTCATTGCAAGCGCCGAGCGTGCATGGATTGGTGGCGGCAAACAGTACATTGAGAAGGGCGGTACTACCCTGCCCAACAGCGGTGAGGAGTATGAGGAGTTCGCAGACTGGGAACGCCGCTTCCTTTTCCACAAAGCGAACTCATTGAAGGATGAGCCTATAGCCTACGTGAAGCAGACAAATGTGCGCTGGAGAATCACCGACCCGTTCCCAAATGGCGGTGACATGAACGCCTCGTTCGCGCCCGAGACCGAGGGGTTGAAGGAGAGCTACACAGTGAACGGCACAACATACGGCACAGGCATTGCTACAGGTGCGGGCATCTACTTGCGCCACACATGGGGCAACAATACCGTGCCTACATACTACGGCAGCACAAACTACAGCAACAGCACAGCCTACGCATGGACATACGTTTACAGCGACAAGGCACAGACTGTGGGTGCACAGATTGAGTTCCAGAACTATGGCCGCAGCGAGAAGGACACTGCGCCCGACGCAGGCAAGTGGGACCGCAAGGGCTCAAGAATATGGCTCAACGATACCGAGATACTGCCACCTACATGGGACAACACCGGCGTTGGAATTAACAACGAGGTTGACCTGAAGAACGAGAACTTTACAGCACGCAAGCCACTGCAGGTAACACTGAAAGAGGGCTGGAACAAGGTCTTCATTAAGCTGCCTTATGTTGGTGCAAGCGGTGTGCGCCTTAACAAGTGGATGTTCACATTCGTGCTCACAGACATCGAGGGCAAGAATGCCGTTGATGGCCTCATATACTCGCCAAACAAGAGAATGGATGTTGCAGCCGAGCAGTTGGAGGCTACAATTGCCGAGATAAAGAGAGAGGTTGCCGCAAGTACCGGCGAGCAGCCGGGACAGTACAGCCCTGCACTTGCAAATGAACTGAACAGTGTGATTGCCGAGATTGAGGCTACACTCGGCACAACAATGAGCGAGGAGGAGCGTGCCGCTCAGTTGGCGACTTTGAACGCTGCATTTGCGGCATTCAAGGCTGCTCTTGCAACAGCAAAGGTGAACCAGCCAAAGACAAGCAACAGCGAGGTAAGCTACTACTACACAATGTGTACTCCACAGCGCGACAACCGCTATGCGGCATCGAACGGTGCAAATGCCGAAATGACCGGAAACGCAACCGTAACAGACGCGGCAAAGTGGAAGTTCGTTGCACGCAATGATGGCAAATACAACATTGTGAACAAGAACGACGGCACATACATATCGCCTGCAAGCAGCAACAATACAGCGCTTCGCACACAAAGCAGCGAGCCATCTGCCGGTTGGGAGCTGAAAGAGGCTGCCACACAGGGACTCTTCATCATTGTAAGCGGCAGCGCGCAGTTCAACCAGACAAACAGCAGCCTGGGCTACAAGGTGTACAACTGGGGAAGCGGAACAAACACAACCGACACCGGTTGCCAATACCTTATAACAGAGGTTGAGACCATTGAGGGCGAAGGCGGCGAGGTTACTCCCCCCACTGACGAAGATGCCATAACTGTTGCTATTGTTGCCTCAAAAGGACAATACACAGCCAGCAATGCCAACGGCACTTGGCACGCACGTTGGGAGAGTAGCGAGGTTGCAGGCTTTTCATTTGCGACAAGCGCCAACAATATGAAGACTGTAAATGACTGCATTGCCGGTTATTCGGGTACATCACAGTCATCGACATACACTATCACAGCCCCCGAAGGGTATATTGTAACAGGCCTGCAGTTCGACTATGTGAACACCGACGCCGGCACGCACACACTGAACCTTGCAATAGATGGCAAGACATACACCTGCTCATCGACAACGCAGTCGCTCAATATCACTGTTTCCGACCCACAACGCACATTTTCATTCGTACAGAGCGGCGAGAACAAGGGTATCACATTCAGCAATTTCATTGTGACAATCAAAAAGGATACAAGAGTCCCCGAGGTTTCAAAGGAGATTTTCACTACAGCAACATCGGGTGACATCCCCTACCGCATACCGGCCATTGCAATGGCAAAGAACGGCGACCTTATTGCTGTTGCCGACTATCGACACAGCCGCTCGGATATTGGTATGGCAAGCTATGGACGAATAGACCTTCACGCACGCATAAGCAAGGACAACGGTGCAAACTGGGAGGCGAAGTTCCCTATTGTTGAGGGTAAGGGTTCAGCCTCGCCCGACTTTATGCACGTGGGATTTGGAGACCCCTGTATTGTTGCCGACCGCGAGAGCAACCGCGTGCTTGTACTCAGTTGTGCCGGTAACGTATCGTTCCCAAGCGGCACACGCAACAACCACCAGAATATAGCACGTTTCTACAGCGAGGACAACGGTGCGACCTGGAGCGAACCTGTTGACATTGCAGATGCCATTTACGCGATGTGGGACAACAGCAGCAACCACGGCCCGGTGCGTGCAATGTTCATAGGTTCGGGTAAAATACACCAGAGCCGCTATGTAAAGGTGAACAACTACTACCGCCTCTACTGTGCCGTGCTGTTGAAGAACGTAAGTAGTATAAACACCAACTTTGTGCTATACAGTGACGACTTCGGCGGCAGCTGGGATGTCCTTGGTGGCGTTGAGAATGCTCCCGTGCCAAGCGGCGGCGACGAGCCAAAGGTTGAGGAGCTGCCGAACGGCAACATCGTAATCAGTTCACGCATCAACGGCGGACGCTACTTCAACATATATACATTCACCGACAAGGAGGCTGCTACCGGTTCTTGGGGCAACATGGCAACATCGAACAGCAGCAACAACGGCGTGGTTGCACAGGGCAACAGCTGTAATGGTGAGATTATGATGGTTCCTGTTGTACGCAACGAGGACGGTGAGGAGATGTGGCTTGCGCTGCAGTCACTGCCTTTCGGTAACGGACGTGCAAACGTTGGTATATATTACAAGGAGCTTGCATCGGGAGCCGACTACAACACCCCTGCAAACTTTGCAAAGAACTGGGACGGCCGTCACCAGGCATCGTTCATGTCATCGGCCTACTCTACCATGTGTTTCCAGAAGGATTCTACTATCGCTTTCCTCTACGAGGAGGACACATACGGCATCAATGCATACGGCGGTTACAACATCATGTACAAGAACTACAGCATTGAGCAGATTACTAATGGCAAATACTCTGTGTTGAAAGGTCGTGAGCCAGAGGCACAGCCCGACCAGCCAAGCGATGCAACAATAGCACTTGTTGCCGAGGCAAAGAGCCTTATGAAAATCAAGGGTGTGGGCTACCCGAATGCACAGCCACGCGAGGTATTGGCAGCAGCCATTGCTATAGCCGAGGAGAACCCCACAGAGGCTGCAGGTGCTACACTTGAGGCTGCACTCGATGCATATCTTGGCACAACCGATGTTGCATTACCTGCCGATGGCGAGAAGTACACCATCACGATGGTGGCAAAGAACGGCAACCGTTTCTACCTGAACTACACCGGCAGCGACATTGCCATGGTTGCACGTGGCGAGGAGGATGAGTTGCCCGAGAGCGCACAGTTCCTTTGCAAGGATAATGGCGACGGCACCGTTACCCTCACAACAAACGACGGCAAATATCTTGTATATCACTCAAGCTACAACGGAGTGAACTGGTTGCAGGGCAATGGCGACACCGACGGCTTGCAGGATAGCGAGGACGAGATGACAAAGATAACCTTTGCCAAGATGAGCAATGGCGGACAGGTTGCAGCAAATGACAACGAGCAGATTTTCGGTTTGCTCACATGGTATAGCAAACGCGGATATGATACCGGCAAGAACGAAGAGTGCTACGGTTATATGGTATTGAAGGCAGACGGCAGCAACTACGATGGTGCAAGCGCTCCTTACTGGAACGACAACTACTCATCGGCATTCCTTGTTGAAAAAGTTGCAACACCGGCGGTACAGTATCGCATAAAATCGGTTTCACAGAACAAATACCTGAACATTGAGGCTGTCAATATGAATTATGCCACAGGTCCAAAGGGCTCGGTAGGCCTTGCCGAGTATGCCGAAGAGAATAGTCAGATATTCACATTTGAGGAAACCGATAACGATAAGGTGTACATTGTTTCGGTTGACGGTTACTACATTGTTTGCCGTCAGTGGAACATAGATGCAAGCAACCAAGGTTTAAAATCACCTCTTGGCATTGAGTACAAGAACGATACAGAGTTCTACATTTTGAACGGTTCACAGTACTTCAAGGTTGGCCCTGTTGACGGTGACGCGGATAGCTATTATCCATACTGCGACGCTCCATTGAGCATGGCTGA
>JAFYQH010000015.1 GCA_017547205.1 Bacteroidaceae bacterium
ATAAAATTTTCCCAAACGAACAATAGCTATTCCAATGTTTATCAAAGGAATAGCTATATTTTTACAATTTATCCTGCTTCAGAGCGCAAATGAGATAAAAGCAAAGAGGGCGACCCTTTTACTTTTGGGTCACCCTCTTTTTTTATCGTATACTGATAATTTCAGATTCAATTCAGATTTATGTATAATATTTGCATTACAGATAGCGTAACAAATACTGTTGCTGCACCTAATAAGAAATATGATTATTAACTATAAAAAACAACTAATTATGAAAAAGATCCTGATTACACTTGCATTGGCTTTGCCACTCGGAACATCTGTAGCTTCGGCTGTAAACGACAAAGTAATAAACAAGAACGAGCTACCGGCAAATGCACAGAAGTTCATTGACGGGAACTTCGCCAATGTAAAACTTTCATACGCAAAGCTCGAAACCGATTTCCTTACCCGTTACTATGAGGTTACACTGGCTGACGGCACCAGACTGGAGTTTACGAGCAATGGAGAGTGGGAAGAGATTGATTGCCGCAGAGCCGAAGTACCGGCAGCCATCATCCCGGCCGGCATCAGCGAGTATGTAAAGAACAACTACCCTGGGGAGAAGATAAACAGGATAGAACGCGACAGTAGAGGATATGAACTGGAGCTGTCAAACGACTTGGAACTTAAGTTCAACAACGACCTTGTAATCGTAGACATTGACGACTGAAAATTCAGGAGACTATAATTATCAATATAAAAGGTGGGACTTCATTGAGCCCCACCTTTTCGTTTATACTCTATAAGCCTTTATAAAAGTCAAATCATTTAACCAAGACCTTTTTACCATCTACTATATAGATACCAGCCTCTGTTATCTTTTCAACCTTGCGACCTGTTATGTCATAAGTGCCCTTCACAGCCTGTTCTGCAGCTACTCTATCTATGCCAGTGGAAGCAATTGTCCATGTACATGTTTTGTCAACACTTACATTCTTTGCATGCCATTTCGTGCTTTGGTAGCCCCAATCGTCAATATAATCCTCTGCTGCGTGGTCAACAACGATGTCCTTGAGATTCAAAGTGTATGTTCCTTCATCAAGGATAGGAGTATAATCATATGCGTCATATCCGTTCCACTTTGCATTTACAAGGTACTCGAGCTTGTTGCTTACGCTGTAGGTACTTGGCGCGTATGTCAAGATATAATCCTGCTTGTCACCCTTGAGGGTAATCTCGCGTGAAATCTGCTGCCAATCCTCATTGAATGAGAGTGTGATGTTCTGGTTGAACTCGATGATAATCTTATCGAGCTGTGCAACATTGCCTTCTACAGGAGTAACGGATACAACCTCCAATGGAGTGATTGTAAATGTGTATAATTCTACGCTTACTGAGGTATATTCATTTGCAACACCGTCCATTGTAAAGAAACCTTCAGGGATTGCATATGTATATACGCCCTCTTCTTTGAGTTCACCGAATGATACGGTAATCTTGTTGCCAGACAATGTTGCTGTACCCTCTATCTCTGATTCACCAGGAATATAAACGATAACCGGGTCGGCACCATCAACGAGCTTAACTTCATTCACGTTCTTGAATGTGATTTCAAGGTCGCTAAGCTGCTTTACCCTATCACCCTCATTATAGTTCAACACAAATGAAGGTGAGGGGTCAACAACCTGGAATGATACATATTTGTAGTTGTTCAACGCACCATCCTCGCTAAGGAATACTCCTTGGTATATGTCAAGGTTGTATGTGCCCGGAGTTGTGATAGGAGTCTCAAGCTCCAGTGTCACAGTCTTGCGGTCATCGCTGTATGCAACCTCGCTCTTGAAACTTGCAACAGGCATCCAATAGTTGTCAAGTATTGACATTTTGCTTGTTTCCACCTTTACAATTGGCTTTGGGAATGTGATTTCAATCTTGTCGAGTGTTGTTACTGCGTCAGCTGGCGAAATGCTCTCAATATCCATTGAAGAAGCAATTGTGAAAGTGAATGTCTGCTCTGCAAACTCGTCACCGTCAACGCTCTTAATGCAACCTGCAGGTATTGTGTAACTCCACTGGCCAGGAGTCTCAATAACCTGGTCCTTCAATTCCTCCTTACCCTCTTTCTCGTCGTAAACACTCTTCTGCTCGAACAAGAATACAACTTCTGACTTCTCCAGCCACTCGTTGTTGTCAAGGCGTGTAATCTTTACCACTTCGTTTGTAGTATTGTTCTTTACGTCAATACCACCCTCGGGCAGTGTTGCAACAACGTCCTTGTTGAACTTGAGACGGATATTGTACACAGTGAAAGTAAACTCACCATCTTTAGGGTTTGAATACTCCAAAGCGAAAGCTGCGTTGCCATCGTCCTTGCCATCACCCTTGTCCTGTGCTACAGATGTTCCAAGCATAAAGAACATCGACATGAATAAAAGTAAAAGTTTCTTCATAAAATTAGGTTTTTGTTAATACTATAATTTCTTTTAAACTCAAGTTTCCCGTCTAAGAAAAATCCTTCGCGAATATAGTTTATTTTTCAACCACTTTGTACGATTTATTGAAAAAATGTCGTTTTTACACTGTTTTTTCTGAAAAATAGGGCATCAAAAAAGAATAAATGCTCTAAAAAAGTTAATAAGCGTACAAGTTATGTATCGAATTATGCGATTATGTCATAAAAATACGTTATTGCTTTGATGTATTGGCAATATTGACTAACTTGCATGTAATTTCAAACCACTTCTAATGTGTGTAGGGGAGGGAGGGAATAAATCTTTGATTGAATATAAACTTATTAAGAAAATAAACCATGCCAACAGTAAAGATTACTACTACACTGGGCGACATTATTGTGCGCCTGTATGACGAGACACCAGTTCACCGCGACAACTTCTTGAAGCTCGCATCAGAAGGCTATTTCGACGGCACTCTGTTTCATCGCGTAATAAAGGACTTCATGATTCAGGGCGGCGACCCCGACAGCAAGGGAGCACCTGCCGGCACCAACCTCGGAAGCGGCGGACCCGATTACACTCTACCAGCAGAGATAAAGCCCGGGACACTGTTTCACAAGCGCGGCGCGCTCAGCGCGGCACGTTTGGGCGACGAGGTAAATCCCAATAAGGAGAGTAGCGGCAGCCAGTTCTACATAGTATGGGGCAAGGTATATAAGCAGGCAGAACTGAAGCAACTAGAGCACCAACTGAAGATGCAGCAGGACCAGAACATATTCAACGCACTCGCGATGGAGCACCGCGCAGAGATTATGGAGCTTCGCCGCAACCGCGACCGCGAAGGGCTCATGGCCCTGCAGGACAAGCTCGCGAACATGGCAATGGAGAAGAGCAAGGAGAAAGGCGCACCGGCCTTTACGCCCGAGCAGGTCGAAGCATATACCACAGTGGGCGGCACTCCCTTCCTTGATGGTGAGTACACCGTGTTCGGCGAAGTCATCGAAGGACTCGACATCGTAGAGAAGATACAGAAGACCGAGACACACCCCAACGACCGCCCCAAGAGCGACATAGCCATGAGCGTGACGGTGGTTGAATAACAGGACTACAAAAGCTATACAACAACAGGGTGACCCGTTATTTATGATGTGAACCCCGAAAGTTAGACAAAAAATTTCGGGGTTCACATCAATCACACTCTTGTTATCGTGTACCAATGCGCCAAACCGCACAATGGAACAGCTTGCGGGAAGCGTTTTATTCCCTCAATTTCTTGATTTGTTCAAGTACTGCATCCAATCTTTTGTGGTTCATTTTCATTTCATAAAGCCCCCATGAGATTGAAGCCCCCATAGCGAACAATGTCAATGCAATAACCTTCAAGTTCCAGACATATCCGCCAGCAATAAGAATTGTCCACACAATCAATGCAATAAGCGGGAGCGCAAGAATCCTATTGGTAATGGAGCGCAGTCGTCTGTGCCTGATGATATTCTCGGCAGCCTGGGTCATATTCATTCCCGGAAGGTTCCTGGCATCAAGTGCATTATAGGCTTTTCTGTTAAGAAAGAATTCCAACAAGCCTGTAAGCAATATCAATATACCAAACCCCCAATACCCATTGGCCATGAATACTATTCCCCCGACAGGAGCCGCTACCATACTTGTAACAAACCTGTTCTTATACCATCTTTCAATATAAGACAGTTTCTCCTTCATCGACTCCTTTATCATCTCTTCATTGATAATACGTTGTTTCTCCAACTTCATATCAAGCATACTGAACTGATTCTTCAACTCCTGCAACTCGGCAAGGTCAAAATTCTGTTGTGTCATAATCATTCTCTTTTACTTGTTAGACATGGATTTCAACTGTTCCTTTATCCGGAACAGACGGGTGGTGACATTTGAGAGCGAGATTCCGACCACGTCGGCTATGTCCTGATAGCTCATACTCTCCAGCCAAAGAAGAATGATGGCCCTATCAAAGACATCGAGTCGGTTGATCCGGTCATACAATATCTGAATCTGCCTGCTGTGTTCATCGTCATCGTTGTACAAGTCAATATCGACAGAAAGAGGAATTGTCTGTACACTACTCTTCTTCTTCCTTTCAATATTACTGCAAGTGTTCAGGCTCACACGCCAGACCCAAGTTTTGACACTGCTCTCCCCGCGGAAACTACCATAACCTTTCCATAAGTTCATAAGTATTTCCTGAAAGAGATCATTAACCTCTTCTGTGTCCTTAGAGAAGAAATAACAGACTGTATAAATAGTCTTACGGTATTCCTTCACCATTTTAGTGAATTGCAATTCTATGTTTTCCATCCGTTTTAATGATTGTTTCTACCCGTTTAGACACGCAGATTGAAGAATCCTTTCAAAGTTCGGACATTTTTTTTGAAAAATTTAAAGAGATGGATGTAAATCACACAAATGACATTGGGATGAAACCACAATATTCTCGACCGAGTATCCTGCAACCTATTTCTTGCCCTCGCATTTCTTCTGTTATATTGTTGATTATTTACACAAACTGAAGGAGAAAGAAGAGGTTGAATAGAAATATATTCCTATTGTGCAATTGCATAAAAAGAAAATCTCTTATAAATCATTGATTTATAAGAGATTGCTCCAGTACTCGAAGCGGGACTTGAACCCGCACGGCGTTTAAATGCCAAAGGATTTTAAGTCCTTCGTGTCTACCGATTCCACCATTCGAGCGACCTTATGTGTGCTGCCACTATTGCGGTAGCGGATGCAAAGATAAGCTATTTGCACAAAAATGCAAAATGGTTTCCTTTAATTTTGTACGATGACCGTTGAGCCGTTGTCTATGACACGGTAGCGCATGAGGGGGTCCGACTTTCCTTCTATGGCTATACCGCCGCTGTTGAGATCGAACTTGACACCGCATTTTGGACATGTCGCATACCCCATTACATAATCTATGCTCACTCTGTACTTCTCAAGTTCGCAGTTAGGGCATGCCCAATCATATACCATCAACGCACCTTCGCCATAGGCCGATGGTGTTCCTATTATAAGCCCTCCAAGGCCGTAATGGAACACACCCTGCTGCATATATATCTCGGATATCTGTTCTACTGTGGTATTGCCACGGGCATCGGTGAGCCTGAACTGTCCGATATTGGCACCGCGCCTTACACATATATACTGTCCAGGGGTGCGCGCCTGGTTATATGGAGATATGGTACCGTCGAAAATGAAGTTGGCATGATAACCCGAATAGGGACTCTCTTCGCTGCATCCCATAAACAGGGCTGCAGCAGCAAGTAAAATAAAGAATATGCTCTTTCTCATATGGAATATTATGTTTCTTCTTTAAACGGAGCGGATTGTCACTTATTATATCAAACCGCGCCGTTAACCGTCATGAACGTTACGTTACACTTTTAAAGGCTGCCGGCAAGTACTCGACAATGTCACCAGCAACAAGCGATATTTCACCTTTCGCTGCCGCAGCCAAGTCGCCCGCCAGGCCATGCATATACGCTCCTATGCGCGCCGCATCCACTGAGCTATAGCCCTGTGCCAACAATGCAAGGATTATACCTGTAAGCACATCGCCACTGCCGCCTGTAGCCATTCCCGGGTTCCCTGTAGTATTGAAGTGGAGATTCCCGTCGGGCGCAACGACTACCGTATATGCACCCTTGAGCACTACACATATATTATTCTCCTTTGCAAGCCTTGCGGCTCTTTCTATGGACTCAAGACGTGTCCCCCCAACACCTGTCAGGCGTACGAATTCACCCGGGTGCGGAGTTATTATGCTACCTTGCGGCAGACGGCTCAGATAACCGGGGTTACGGGCAAGTATATTGAGTGCATCAGCATCAAGCACCATAGGCACACGGCTGTTTCCTATCAAATGCAGCAGTGCCTTTTCGCTTTTACTGCTTTGCCCGAGCCCCGGCCCGACGGCAACAGCATTATATTTTGAGGTCTCTATGAAATCGCTGAAACTGCACTCGTTGCCGTCAATGCTTGTCATAGCCTCTGGCACGGCAACCTGCACAATGGGATTGTTGCATGCCGGCACATGGAGTGTCAACAGCCCTACACCCGAACGCAGTGCACCACGTGCGGCAAGAACCGATGCACCAGCCATGCCCTTACTGCCGGCAACGAGCAGGGCACGCCCGTACTCACCCTTGTGGGAATGTATTCCTCGCAATTTAAAAAGAGGTTTTATATCCTTTTCATCGGTATAATGGAAGCATGATGCCATCTTTTCCATACCCTCACCGGAGAGCCCTATCTCAAGTATCTCCATCCGGCCCACATAGCCGGCATTCTCGGGCATGAGCAACGACAATTTGGGAAACTGCAGCGTAAGGGTATGCGACGCCTCTATGACAGCCGCGTCATGTAGGGCGTTATCCTCGCCCATCAACCCCGACGGCATGTCTACTGCCACAACTCTGCAGCCCGACGCGTTGATTCCTCTAATAACATCGGCGAATATTCCGTTGTTGACAGGCTTGTTCAGACCGCTGCCGAACAGAGCATCGAGGATTACCGTGTCATGGTCTATTGCCGGCATTGAGAAGCGGTCTTTAATTTCAGTTACCGGAATACCACATTCCGCCAACCTTTCAAGGTTCACCGCGCAGTCGGGCGAAAGTTTGCCTTTGGGATTCACTAGCCACACGCACACTCGGCAACCTGCATTATACAACATGCGCGCCACGGCAAGACCATCACCGCCATTGTTTCCCGGACCGGCAAAGACAGCGAATGCGCATCCGGCATAACGAGATAGAATAGCATCTGTCAGCGCACGTGCCGCACGCTCCATAAGGTCTATGGAAGCTATGGGCTCATGCTCTATGGTATAAGCGTCGAGTTCCCTTATTGCCGATGTGGAAAAAAATTTCATAATGCGGCCAAATACTCCAGCCCCTCACGATAACCGTCGAAACCCTTTCCACAGATTGTCTTCTGCGCATAGAGCGACACAAAGGAGAACTGACGGAACTTCTCGCGTGTGGCAATGTCGGTAAGGTGCACCTCAACCGTGGGAAGCGCCACGGCCTTCAAGGCATCGAGTATAGCTACACTTGTGTGTGTATAAGCGGCAGGGTTTATGAGTATGCCGTCGAAAACGCCATAAGCAGCCTGAATCTTATCGACAATTACACCCTCATGGTTCGACTGGAACAACTCCACTTCAAGGCCAAGAGCCACAGCCCATTCACGTATTGAGGCCTGCAGGGTTTCAAAATTCTGCGCGCCATAGAGAGCAGGCTCACGCAACCCCAAAAGATTGAGATTAGGACCATTTATTACCAAAATCTTTTTCATACAAACATTCCTTCTTACCGTAAAATGAATACAATGGGTATTACAAAGTACACACGTACCTTTTTCTTGCCAATTCTGCCCGGCTTCCATTTAGGCATGGTCTCAACAACACGAAGAGCCTCCATATCAAGATTCAAGTCACCGGAAGTTCTTACCACCTCGGGGCTGGCTACCGTACCGTCGGCATTTATTATAAAACGGACAACAGTACGCCCCTGCGACCCGTTTTCGAGTGATATCTGCGGATAGCGTATGCTACGGGCCAGATAGCTCTGTAAAGCCTGCGTACCACCACGGAACTCAGGTTTTCTGTCAACCGCCCCACAATCGAATATGTTTTCTGCGATTTTAACATCCGTAGCAACAGTCGTTATAGTATCATTCTTTATCTGCGCCTGCAAGGAAAAGGTAAAGAGAAAAAACAGATACAACAGACAAGACTTTCTCATAATATCCAAAATTCAAGAATCTATTAACACAGATGTCACGCTTTTAAGCAATCACGCAAATTATTAGTATAAATTGGGGAGAACAAGGCTTGC
>JAFYQH010000061.1 GCA_017547205.1 Bacteroidaceae bacterium
GTTGAAGGCTATATGAACGGTTGTATGGCTGCATAAGACCGTTTATCGGACAAATTGGAGATTTTCTACCGAAAAAGAGAAAAAGGGAACAAAAACGAGATATAACAGAGACCGGATCAAAAATACTTTTGACCCGGCCTCTTTCTAAGTATAAATGGTTGTTTATAGTTCGTCAAAATCGAATTCTTCAGTGCTGAAGTCGTATCCCTCCTCCACGAACTGGTCGAGGTCGCGGCGCTCCTTCTTGGTTGGGCGTCCTGTTCCGCGCGCACGGTCTACAAAACCACTTATGCGGCTCATTTCAAGTATTTCATACTGTTCCTGAGGTGTTACGTTTTCCATCAGCTCGGGGACTAATTTTGCGCCTACTCGGTTCTCGGCACATTTAAGAACCTTGAATGAGTATGTTATCGGGGCCTTCTTGACGTTTACAATATCACCGACGCGGATGTTGTGCGCAGGTTTGGCTGTGCGGTTGCCTATGCTTATGTGGCCTTTCTTGCAGGCTTCTGCTGCAATGCTTCGTGTCTTGTATATTCGTACGGCCCAAAGCCATTTGTCAATGCGTGCCTGTTCAGCCATTGTTGTCTCCTGGTTTGTTTCCGTTGCCTTTCTTGTTGAACTGGTTCATTGTACGTGCCAGTCCTGCGAAACAGAAACTCTTGATTATTTCTGTTGTTGTCTCTAACTGCTCGTCAATGGTCTTCAGCTCTTCGTTGTCGAATGCTCCAAGAACGAAGTTTACCTGATGTCCTTTCCCGAAATCATTTCCTATTCCGAATCTCAGACGGGCGTAATTGGTAGTGCCCAATGTCGATGCTATGTGCTTCAGTCCATTGTGCCCTCCGTCGCTTCCCTGTCCTTTCAGACGTAACGCACCGACGGGCAGTGCAAGGTCGTCAACAATAACAAGCACGTTCTCCAATGGAATCTTCTCCTGCTGCATCCAGTACCGTACGGCGTTGCCGCTTAGGTTCATGTATGTGGATGGTTTCAGGAGAATAAGTTTGCGTCCGCGTACCGATGCTTCTGCTACAAAGCCGTAACGCTTGTCCTGAAAAGAAGTATTGGACGCCTTTGCAAAGGCGTCCAATACTGTAAATCCTATGTTGTGGCGGGTTCCTTCGTACTCGTGGCCGATGTTGCCCAAACCGACAATCAGATATTTCATCTCCTATAGGTTCAATTATTTCTTAGCGGCTGCTGCAGCTGCTGCAGATGCACGTGTAGTCTTGACTGAACATACGAGAGACTCCTTAGCTGATACGAGCTCGAGGCCTTCGTATGAAAGTTCGCCAACCTTGATTGACTTGCCGAGGCCGAGTGATGTCACGTCTACTGTAAGAATCTCGGGGATTGCTGTATAAAGAGCCTTTACCTTGAGATAACGCTGAACCTGAACGAGCTTACCACCGGCGCGAACACCGTCTGCAAGTCCTTCGAGTTTTACGGGAACAGCCATGATGATAGGCTTCTCCTCTGTTACCTGATAGAAGTCAACGTGAAGGATTGTGTCCTTTACCGGGTGGAACTGGATGTCCTTCATGATAGCCTTTACAGCCTTGCCGTCTATTGTGAGGTCGACAATGTGAATGTCTGGTGTGTAAACGAGCTTGCGGAGGCCTTCAGTTGGAACGCTGAATGACTTTGCCTCTTTCTCTACTCCATAAAGGTTGCAGGGTACAAGACCTGCATTGCGCAATGCGTTGGTGGCTTTCTTGCCTACCTCGGTTCTGCTTGAACCTGAAATGCTGATTGATTTCATGATAAAATGTGTTACTCTAAATTAAGATTGATATTTTTGCTTAATTCGCCATCACACGATGTCTTAAAAGCGGATGCAAAGATACGCTTTTTGTTTGTAATAAGCAAGGCTTTTGCTCTAATCTTTGGGGTGTTATTGTGTGTGCTTTGTCAGAATTCGATGTCGATGTCGACCTTCCCGTCTTTGCTTTGCCTTTCTTGTGACTGCAGTGGTTGTTCTGTCTGGTAGTGCGGTATATATTCGCCCTGCTCTGCAACTACATAAGAGATGGCTTCGTTCAGGCTGTTCTGGAACTTGGCGAAATCCTCGCGGTAGAGGAATATCTTGTGCTTCTCGAATGTGACCGGTGCGCCTTCTACTTCCCCCTGCACAATTTTCTTGCTCTCTGTAATGGAAAGGTACATTTCGTCCCTGCGGTTCTTTTTTACGTCAATATAGTAGATTCTCTTGCCTGCCTTGATGGTCTGTGAATAAACTATTTCCTTTTCATTCTCAATCATTCCGCTCTTTCTGTTGTCTTCCATCGTAATAGTCTGTTGGTTCGTATTGTTTTTCAAATATGAAGATATTTTTTTAAAAATCAATACTTCTTGACGTTATTTTTTCTGAATACGTTGCTTTTTGTGAAAAAAATGCCTGTTTGTGCTGACCGGTGAACTTTAAATTATGTTTGTGTGTTTGTGGTAGAGTGCTGTTTCCTTGAGAAAATAAAGTTGCTCTTTTGCTTGTTTGTATCGTGATAAAGTGCGACCTTTGCACAAAATCAGAAAAAGCGTTTTTATGATTAATAGAGTTCTTATCCGTCTTAAGGTGATTCAGATAGTCTATGCCTATTACAAGAATAGCGGCAAGAGCCTGAAGGCTGCCGAGGACGAGGTTTTCTTCAGTTTGTCAAAGGCGTATGACCTTTATCATCACATGTTGCTCGTTATGCCTGCTATAACACATTATGCGGCAGACCGTATTTCGTTCCTGAAGTCGAAGATGCGCGTGGGTGGTGACGCCCCCGATATGAAATTTGTCGAGAATCGTTTTGTAGCACAACTGGCCAACGATGCGCAGTTGCAGAAATTTGCCGAAAAGAGCAAGTTGAACTGGGTCGACAGTTCCGATTTCCTTCGCCGTATGCTGGATACCATTGAGACAAGTGAGATTTATACCGCATATATGGAGTCTGGCGAGTCTTCATACGAAGAGGATAAGGAGCTCTGGCGCAAGCTGTACAAGGCGTTCCTGTTCGATAATGAGGAACTCGATTCTATTCTCGAGGAACATAGCCTTTATTGGAATGATGACAGGCCTATTGTGGACACTTTCGTTCTGAAGACCATTAAACGCTTTGTTGAGGAGGGCGACGGGGCCAATCAGCTTCTTCCCGAGTATAAGGATATTGCCGATATGGATTTTGCGCGCAAACTGTTTCGTAATGCGATAACCAATGCTGAGGAGTACCGTGGAATGATGGCTGCCAGCTCGAAGAATTGGGACATGTCCCGCCTGGCTTTTATGGATGTGGTGATAATGCAGGTGGCTCTTGCCGAAATCATGACTTTCGGTGACATTCCGCTGTCAGTGACTCTCAATGAATATGTTGAGATAGCGAAGCATTACAGTACTGTAAAGAGCGGCTCTTTCGTGAATGGCCTTTTGGATTCTATCACGAAGAAATTGCGTGAGGACGGTAAAATTGATAAATAATATAAAATTAAAGCATCATGTTATTTTTACAAGCAGCAGAGGCCGCACAGACGGCTGCAGGTTCCGGAATCGCTGGAATTCTGGGATCTCCCATATTTATGTTCGTAATCATTATTGCCATCATGTACTTCATGATGATACGTCCGCAGCGTAAGCGCCAGAAGGAAATCGACAACTTCCGTCGTGGTCTGCAGGTTGGTCAGGAAGTCATTACAAGTGGTGGCATCTATGGCAAGGTTAAGGAAATCAATGAGGGTGTTGTTGTTCTTGAAATTGCCCACAATGTGAATGTACGTGTAGATATCTCTGTCGTATTTGCAAGCTCGAATGCCATACAGCAGGAGGGCAAGTGAAAATAATCCCGGTTTTGGTAAAGGACTTTTTTTGTAGGTTCGAGGAGAACAAGTTTCTCCCTTTCCTGTTCTTCCTATTGGTCTCGTGTTGTCTTTGGTTGCTTCAGGCACTGAATGAGAAATACGAGACTGATATTGCTTTCAAGCTGAATGTCAAAGGGTTGCCTTCTGATGTTGAACTTGATGGTGATGACCTTTATTTCAGGGTAAGGCTTCGTGACACTGGTACGGAGCTGGCTTTCTACAAGATTAAGGGGGCAATACCGCTGGACGTCGATTTCGGCAGTTTTAGTTGTCGAGGCGGTCATCTGGTGCTGCCACTCTCCACTATGGAACGCAGTATCAACAAGTCTATTGCGGCTTCGACCTCCTTGGCGGGAATGTTGCGCGATACACTTTTTCTTGATGTTAAGAGGGGAATGCGGGTGCTGCCGATAGAGTTGGATGGTGTGATAGATGCTGCAGACGGCTATTCTGTTGCCAGTGTGGAAATCTTTCCGTCCGAAGTTGAGGTTATGGCGACTGCTGCGGGCCTTGAGGGATTGAGCCGTGTAAGGACGGAGTTTGTAATAAAGAAATATTTGAAGGGCAAGACTTCCTTCAAGGCTAAGGTGGCTTCGGCCGGTTTCATGACTGTTGAGCCCTCGGAGGTGGACGTGCATGTTACCGTCTATCCTTTGGTGGAGAGGACTATACGTGTTCCTGTAAGTTATTCGGGTTTCCCAGATGGTTATGGAAAGCCTTTGCCCAGTGAGGTCGAGGTCTCTTTCAAGGTTCCGGAACCCGATGCCGATAGGATGGGGCCCAAGGATTTCACTGTCTCTTTGGATTATGGTGATGCCCTTGCGCTTAATAGCCGTAGGGTTCCTTTCAATGTGCTTTCCACTTCGCACAAGGTGGAGAATGTCGAGACTAGTCCGACTTATATAACTGTATGGTAGTATGGAGCGTGGTATAAGGCTGGCTATAACGGGGGGGATAGGAAGCGGCAAGAGTGTTGTTTCGCGTATGCTTGACATAATGGGTGTTCCGGTATATGACTGCGATTCGAGGGCAAAGATGATGATGGTCGGCAATAGTTATGTCGTGGAGGAACTCAAGCGGATGTTCGGAGAGGAGTGCTATAATGATGATGGGAGTCTTAACCGGCAGTACATAGCCTCGCGTATATTTACTGATAAGGAGAATATAAGACGAATGAATGCTCTTATACACCCGTTGGTAAAGGATGATTTCAAAAGATGGGCAGACGGTCAGCTATCGCCGTTAGTTGCGGTGGAGACTGCTGTCCTGTACGAATCGGGGATGATAGATGCTGTGGATAAAGTGCTCGTTGTTTGGGCCGGGAAGGAGACTGCAATAGAGCGTTCAATGGCGCGTGGGAAAATGACCCGCAGGCAGGTCGAGAACAGAATGGAGAACCAGATGGCTGCCGATGAACTGTTATTGCTGTCTGACTATTCGCTTTGCAATGACAATGGATGTCCTTTGCTCCCGCAACTGATTCCTTTGCTTGAAGAGTTAAAAAATATTTCAAATTTTGAGTTGACGGATTGAAATTCTATATTCGCATTCCATTTATGGTTGATTAATAACAAAGCAAAATAAAATAACTATGTTTGAAAGAATTCTTACTATTTCGGGTAAGCCCGGTCTTTACCGCTTGTTGTCGAGCGGACGTAATATGTTTGTAGTGGAGGTGGTTGACGCTTCAAAGAAGCGTATGCCGGTGCATGGAACCGACAAGGTGGTGATGCTTGATGACATTGCGATATATACTGATACTGAGGAGCTGCCTTTGCGTAATGTCTTTGCGAAGATATATGAAAAGGAGAACGGGGTGTTGCCTTTTGACCTGAAACTCTCTACTCCTGAAGAGATGTTGGAGTATTTTGAAGGTATATTGCCCGATTATGACCGTGAAAGAGTGTATCTTACTCATATAAAGAAGATGTTCCAGTGGTACAATATTCTTGTTGCGAACGGAATTTCCGATTTTGTTGCTGACGAGCAGGCTGAAGTAGCAGAGGAGGCATGATTTATGAATTAAAGGCTTGATATGAAACGGTTTTTTATTGTAGTGGCTTTAGTCGTTGCAATAGCTTCCTTGGCCAATGCCCAGTCGTGGAAGGATGCTCTGGGGAAGATTGCAGGGAAGGTTACTGAAAAGGTTTCGGAAAAATCTGGTGATACGGCTGTTCTCGGCAATGTGTTGGGTGACCTTCTCGGTAAGGCGGTACCTTTGTCCGAGTCGATGCTTCTGGGTACATGGAATTATCAGGGTGTTGCATGTGTACTCGAGAGTGACAATTCTCTGGCAAGTTTGGGCGGAAGTGCCGTTGCGGGTCAGTTGGAAGAGAAACTCGATGGTTATCTTTCAAAGGTGGGCGTCGTGAACGGTGCATGTTCATTCACTTTCTCCGAAGACGGTTCATGTGTCTTCAAAATCAAGGAGCGTGAAGTAAAGGGTACATATAGCCTTAATGCTGATGAGAAGGTTATAAATTTCAGTTTTTTGAAAGGCAAGCTTAATATAAAGACGTATGTCGCATATAATGTTGTAGATATGAACATTGTCTTTGAGACCGATAAACTTCTGGCTTTGGTGCAGAAAACATTGGATGCCGTCTCGGGTAAGATGTCGGCAATTTCGTCTACTTCAAAATTGGGAACCGCAGCTTCAGCTTTGGGTACAGCCGGGAAGTTGCTTGAGAACTATGAAGGTATGATGCTTGGTATGGAACTCAAGAAATAAAGGCTTTTTAATAGGTTAAAGGTCGGATGGAATGCGTTCCATCCGACCTTTTTTACCTGTTGATGAATATGAGGCTATCTTCCGTTGCGTCGACACGTATTGGTATCTCCTTGTTGACGCTGCCGGCAAGAAGCTGCTTGGACAGGTCGTTGAGCAATAGACGCTGTATTGCGCGCTTAATGGGGCGGGCTCCGAATTCGGGGTCGAACCCAGCCTTGGATATGAATCTTACCGCGCTGTCGCTTACCTCCAGTTTGACTCCGTTTTCTTCTAATAGTCTTGAAACGGCCGCAGTTTGCATACGTACAATCTTTTCAATCTCCTCTTCGTTAAGCGGTGTGAACATGATGGTCTCGTCAATACGGTTGAGGAATTCTGGGCGGATGCTCTTTTTTAGCATTTCCATTATGCTTCCCTTTGTTTCTTCGATGACCTGCTCTCTGTTGCCGGGAGTGATTCTTGAGAACTGTTCCTGTATGTAGCTGCTACCGAGGTTGCTTGTCATTATTATTATCGTATTCTTGAAGTTTACTACGCGTCCCTTGTTGTCGGTCAGGCGTCCGTCGTCAAGAACCTGCAGCAGGATATTGAATACATCGGGATGCGCTTTCTCTATTTCATCGAACAGCACGACAGAGTAGGGCTTACGGCGTACGGCTTCGGTCAGTTGTCCTCCCTCGTCATACCCGACGTATCCCGGAGGTGCTCCGATGAGGCGTGATACAGAGAACTTTTCCTGGTACTCGCTCATGTCTATGCGTGTCATCAGGCCTTCATCGTTGAAAAGATAGTTGGCCAATGCTTTGGCGAGTTCCGTCTTTCCGACTCCTGTAGTACCGAGGAATATGAACGAGCCGATTGGGCGCTTGGGATCCTGCAGGCCCGCCCTGCTGCGTCGTACCGCATCGCTGACAGCCTGTATAGCTTCGTCCTGG
Organism: Bacteroidaceae bacterium; assembly: GCA_017547205.1. Classification (GTDB taxonomy): domain Bacteria; phylum Bacteroidota; class Bacteroidia; order Bacteroidales; family Bacteroidaceae; genus HGM04593. The sequence goes on from JAFYQH010000061.1 coordinate 7,507, forward strand.
CCTATGACGCTCTTGTGCAGCTCCTCCTCAAGGGTGAGCAGCTTTTCCCTCTCGCTCTGCAGCATTTTACTCACTGGTATGCCTGTCCAGCGCGAAACAATATCGGCAATGTCTTCGGCAGTGACCTCTTCCTTTATCATTGCTACATTGCCCTGTACGTTGCGCAGTTCTTCCTGAACCCTTGATATTTCATCCTCCAGAGCCTTAATCTTTCCGTATCGTATCTCGGCGACACGTCCGTAATCACCTTCTCGCTCCGCTCTGTCGGCCTCGAACTTAAGTTCTTCTATTTCATGCTTTGCGGCCTGTATGCGGTCGGCAAGTTCCTTTTCCTGTTGCCATTTGGCACGTTTGGACTTCTCAACCTCCTTGAGTGAGGAAATCTCCTTTCCGAGCATTGCGAGCTTGGGCTCGTCGTTTTCGCGTTTTATGGCTTCGCGTTCAATTTCGAGCTGCTTTATGTGGCGCTCTATTTCATCAAGTTCCTCGGGTAATGAATCGCGCTCCATGCGCAGCTTTGCAGCAGCTTCGTCAATCAGGTCTATGGCCTTGTCGGGCAGGAAGCGTTCTGTTATATAACGGTCGCTGAGCGTGACTGCAGCAATTATGGCATCGTCCTGTATGCGTACCTTGTGATGGTTCTCGTACCGTTCCTTCAGGCCGCGTAGGATTGAAATGCTGCTCATCTTGTCGGGTTCGGTTACGAGTACGCTCTGGAATCTGCGTTCGAGTGCCTTGTCCTTTTCGAAATATTTTTGGTATTCGTCAAGTGTAGTCGCGCCGATTGAGCGCAGTTCGCCACGTGCCAGTGCAGGTTTGAGTATGTTTGCTGCATCCATTGCGCCTTCACTCTTGCCGGCACCTACAAGAGTGTGTATCTCGTCGATGAATAGGATTATCTGCCCATCGGCCTTCGTGACTTCGCTTATTACCGCTTTCAGACGCTCTTCGAATTCTCCCTTGTATTTGGCACCTGCAACTAGGGCGCCCATGTCCAGTGAGTATATCTGCTTGTCGCGCAGATTGTCGGGTACGTCGCCGCGTATTATGCGGTGGGCGAGTCCCTCTACTATGGCTGTCTTTCCGGTGCCTGGTTCACCTATTAGTATGGGATTGTTCTTGGTGCGCCGGCTCAGTATCTGTAATATGCGGCGTATCTCATCATCGCGGCCTATTACAGGGTCGAGTTTTCCGCTCTTTGCAGCCTCATTCAGGTTTATGGCATACTTCTCGAGAGCCTGATAGCTCTCTTCTGCTGTCTGCGATGTTACCTTCTTTTCCTTTCTGAGTTCGCTGATGGCCTTCTCCAGTTCGTTCCTGCTGACACCATTGTTCTTCAGGATGGAAGAGGTGCTGCTTCCGCTTTCCAGCAAGGCAAGCAGGATGGGCTCGACCGACACGAATTCGTCTCCGAGTCTTTTGGAAATCTCCTCGGCTTTTGTCAGCAGGCTGTTGCTTTCGCGGCTCAAATATGGTTCGCCGCCGGTGACTTTGGGCAATGAGCGTATTGCATTCTCTGTCTCTTTCTTTATATTGTTGATGTTCGCGCCTGTCTTCTGCAACAGGAAGGAAACAATCTGCTCATTGCTTTTCAGCATTCCTCCCATTATGTGGGCCGGTTCTATTACTTGCTGTCCGTTTGTCTGCGCGAGGTTTAATGCCTCTTGGATTGCCTCTTGGGCTTTGATTGTGAATTTGTTGAAGTTCATGATTCTAATCTCCTTTCATGTAGTAGAGAACAAAAAATGCACCAAATCTGTTTTGTGTGACAAAATGACAGCAAGTGTGGCGAAGTGATAGCTTGCTCTGCGGTGGGTGTTTAGTAACCGGAAACTCTCATAAACAATGCAGCACCGGCCATTCTGGGCTGGTGCTGCATTGTTTATGAAGATGGATTCTTTTAGAAAGTATCTTCGGGCTTGTTCGGGTCTGACAATACGATTGTCGGAACAAGTTCAATATAGTCCTGGTCGAACTGGTTGAGTTTTCCGGTACCTCCTTCTGTAACGTCCTTGAAGCGTAGCCAGTGGTCGCTTTTTCCAAGTCGGTATGTACCTATGATTTTTCTCAAAGATTGTTCGCTGTCGCGCATTGTGCCCTTTGAGTCCTTGTCGAGGATTATGCTTGAAGGGCCTTTCATGTAGCCGCGGTTTTTCATGGCCTTGTCGTTCTCCTTTATCTCATCTTCTGATAGTCCGGTATCTGCCACCCATCCGATGATGAGGTCTGTGTCTGTGCTCCATCTCAAGTCAACAGGAATGCCTGCAATCTTTCCGTCCACATAGAACTGGCATACTCCGCGATAATATCCACGGGGGTAGCCGAATCGTATCTCGTAGTCTCCTGCCGGTACATGTGGTATTCTGTACTGGAAGTCGTATTTGCCCTCAACGATGAATTCGTCACCCTGATAGTTCGCATATGAGCCCAAATATGTCTGATGTGGGCGGAAGTAGAATACCTCGGTGTCGGTGTTGTTTACCACAAAGTACTTGCAGAAGCCGTTGGGGATGAATGTCACAACGTTTCCGGGGCTTGACAGATCCCATCGTACACTATTGTTCGTTAGTTCCGGGAAGAGGGCCGAAATGTCCATTCTTATTCTCTCGTTTAGTACGTTTCCTGCCATCTCATCCTCATTATATATAAGAATCCTGTCGATGGTATGGATGATTCCGTTCAATGCGCTCTGGTCAAAATCGGTAAGTTCGGGATATTTCTCCTTGGTTGCGGTAGCCTTGTCGACAACAACATTCAAGTGGTTCTTCATTTCCGGGTTGATGGCAACAGAACCCATTTCCTTGGAGTAGTTGAGGATGATTTCTGTCTTCAGTTCTTCGTTTGTGTAGGGCTTCGTTACCTTTATCATTGTATAAGGCAGCATTGTCTCGTAATATTCGTAGCTGTCGAAACGCTGGTTGAGGTTGACTATTGACGAATATCCCTGATTCTCATAGTTCTCCATGATGAATCCTCCAGGACCTGTTGATGAGCTATAGAGCAACTGGCGGTCAATGACATGGTAAAGGATGAACTGTCGCAGGGCGTTCTTGTCGTTCTTGTAGTCGTTTTGTGCCTCTGTACCATACCAATTTTCAGCGAATGCCTTGAGGTCTTCAAGGTTGTAGATGCCGTTGCTGTTGTAAAGGGCATCAGGCTCAATGAGTACAGTGTATTTCTGCTTTTTCTCTTTTGGATATGGTGATGTTGATGTTTCAGAGTCGAGTGATGGACCTGTGAGTGTGTTGTCGTAATCCGGGTCAAGGTCGTATACGCTTAGTAGCGAGTCCACTCCCGTGAGCTTCATGGCGTCGCAGAATATTCTGAACGACTGCTGTGCTTCAATGAGTTCGGGAAGCAACTTGTTGGATGGGCTGAGTACAGCGTCAATTACCTGTATATAGCCGTTTTCCATTTCAAGGTCCTGGTTGATGATGCGTGCGCTGTTGTTCAGCAACGGGAAGACCTGGCCGGCTTCATTGGTTGTCCACTCAACGGTGGTGAATCGGTGATTCATTGTACTCATAGGGAACGCTCCGTCATAGATATCGGTAGTCTTGTATCCCATCTCTATGATGTGGTTCTTTGCAATTTCCGTTGCCATACTGTCTGTGAGGTCTTCGAGGTATGGTGATGTTATACCTGTTCTTTCGCCTTCGAGGTAAAGGTCGTATTGCTTTTGAAGGAATGAGTCTACAGCCTCGTTCTGGGGTGCAAAGCAGGTGTATGAACCGTAAGTGGACAATGTCTTGAGAATGCTGCCCGAAGCTTTCTTGCCAATTTTTGCCTTACTTAATATTGTCGTAAAACTGCTGAATTGGGGGTTGTTCTCAAGATGTGTGGAAATTAGCTCGCCGGTGAAAGTGAATCGGTTGCTCTTGTCTACCTCATCCTCACAACCTGCAAGGGCTGCAACTGCGAATAGGGCCAATACGGGAATTGTCCATATTCCAATACTTTTTTTCTGTTTCATATTGTGGTTTTTAAATTTATATTATCAGTCTTGTTATTCCATACAGCAGTGTCCGCTCCATAATTCGTGGCTGCAGTCTGCCGGCATGTCCCATCCGTCCGTGTGGTTCAGGTTGCAGTTGCCGGTCTTGGGCCCGTCGGGCATACATGAACGTTTGAACTGTTGTGTAAAGAACCTGCGGATGAATGTTTTTAGCCATTTTCTTATTGTCTCGTCGCTGTGTGTCCCTTCAAAGGCTCTTTGTGCCATGAAGTATATCTTCTCCGGTGAGAATCTGTTGCGTATGAAATGGTATAGAAAGAAGTCGTGCAGCTCGTAGGGGCCTACAAGATCTTCGGTCTTTTGTTTTATGTTCCCGTTGTCGTCGGCCGGTGTCAGTTCGGGTGATATCGGTGTGTCGAGAATGTCGAGCAGAGTGGACTTTGTCGCATTGTCCCCACAATTTTCCGCAACCCATCGCACGATGTGCTGTATCAGGGTCTTCGGTACTGATGCGTTGACTCCATACATGCTCATGTGGTCTCCGTTGTATGTTGCCCATCCGAGTGCAAGTTCCGACATGTCGCCTGTGCCTATGACCATGCCATTCATCTTGTTGGCTATGTCCATCAGAATCTGTGTACGCTCACGTGCTTGTGAGTTCTCATAAGTGGTATCGTGGTTGGAGATGTCGTGGTCTATATCCTTGAAGTGTTGTATGCATGCGTCTTTTATGGATATTTCCATCATTGTTGCACCTAATTTCTCAATAAGGCACAGCGCGTTCCTGTATGTCCTGTCTGTTGTGCCGAAGCCGGGCATTGTTATTGCAATGATATCGTTGTGTGGCCTTTTCAGAATGTCCAGCGCCTTTGCGGTCACAAGCAGGGCCAGTGTTGAGTCAAGCCCGCCCGATACTCCGATGACCGCACTCCTTGAACAGGTGTGCTCCATTCTTCTTGCAAGTGCAGTAGCCTGTATGGTGAATATTTCCTCATACCTGTCGTGGCGTTCGTCTTTTGTGGGAATGAATGGAGTAGGGTTGAACTTTCTGCAGAACGTAGCAGATGCTTCTGCTGTCGTGCATATGCGGAAAGGCTCATTTTGTGGCATGCCGGCAAAGTTGTTGTCGCCGAGCCTTCTGTTCATAGTTTTTTCAACATCGGCTTCTATAGTCAGTATGTGGCTTTCTGTTATGAACCTGTTGCTTTCGGCAATGATTTTGCCGCATTCAGCAATGGCGCAATATCCTCCGTGTACGGCATTGCTTGTCGATTCGCCCCATCCGCTGGCTGCATATATGTACGCGCACTTGCATCGTCTGCTCTGCTGCTTGATTCTCTCTTTAAGCAGTTTGTGCGAGCCGGCACCTTCTGTTCTTGACGAGGGGTTCAGTATTATATGCGCACCATTCATGGCCTGTCTTGCGCTGTAGGGGAGTGGTGCATCGGCTTCTTCGCCAATCTCAATGCCTAAAGTGAAAGATGGCGTAGTGATTGTTCCATCCGTGACAAACGGGACTTGCTTGCCCGATATTGTTATAGTTTCGCTGTTGCATATCAATGCACCGTCGGCGAACTGTCGGTTGGGGTAGCTTTTCTTGGGAACGAGACACTTTATTTCTCCTCTGTATATCACGGCCATGCAGTTGAATAGCGAGTTCTTGTGTCTTACAGGTGTACCTATGACGATGATTTGGCCGGCTGTTTTTGTCGATTCAGCAATTTTTGCAAGAGCTTTTTCACATTCGGCAGTCAGGAGCGGAAGCATGAACAGGTCGGTGCAGCTGCTTGATGAAAGGCATAATTCGGGCAGGAGTATGATTTCCGTTCCTTTTTCGCACTTTTCGATAGCTGCAATTATGCTTTCTGCATTGCGTTGCGGATTGCCGATGCTCAATTTTGGAACAATAGCTGCAACTTTAACAAACCCATATTCCATATCATGCACGTGTTATACATTATTTTGCAAATATAATAAAAAACTTTTCATAGATATGCGCTGAGATTCTTAAAATTTAAGGTCTTGCTTCGGTTTTGGAGCTTGTTTGTGCTAGGTGGCTGAAAGGTTTCTGTCGCTTTTTGCAGGTTTGTCTGGTTTTTGGTTTGTATTTCTTTGCCAGCCGTGTTGTTCCTGTATTTTGTTTTAACAACGGCGGGGAGCATCGAAAGATGCTCCCCGCTGACGTTTTTGTCCATATACCATTATTAATATATGTCTTCAGGTTTTCTCTGGTCGGTGATGATGTTTGTCGGTACTATCTCAATGTAGTCCTGGTTGAACTCGCAAAGTTTACCTGTAGAGTTTTCGGTTACCTCCTTCATGCGTAGCCAGTGGTCGCCCTTGCTCAAGCGGTAGGTGCCGACAATCTTTCTGAGTGCCAGGTCGGACTCTCGCATGCTGTTTCCGTCGTTTGTTACATGGTAGCTTGCAGGTGCTTTCATGAAACCGCGGTTACGCATAGCCTTGTCGTTTTCCTTGATTTCATCTTCGCTCATGCTTTCTTCATCGAACCATCCGATGAATGTCATATTCTCTGAGGTGTTCTTCAGGTTAACGGGGATACCGCATATCTTGCCGTCGAAGTACATCTGAACGATACCGCGGGCATCGGACATAGAGAATCCGAAGCGCAGTTCGTAGTTTCCTTCGGGTACATATGGTATTCTGTACTGGAAGTCGTATTTGCCGATTACTAGAAGCTCGTCTCCCTGGAAGTTTACGTAGCCGCCGAGTCCTGTTGCGTGTGGACGCAGGTAGTATACGTGTGTGTCGTTGTTGAGGCTCTCGAAACGTTTACAGAATCCGTTAGGAATATATGTCAGTGTGTACTGGTCCTGCAGCTGCCAGCGTACTCCGTTGTTTGTCAACTCGGGGAATATTGACATGATGTCCCAACGCATGCGCTCGTTAAGAATGTTTCCTGACATCTCTTCCTCGTTGTAGATGAGGATGCGGTCTATGGTGTGGATGATTCCGTTCTGGGCATTCTGGTTGAACTCTTCAAGTCCGGGTCTCCTCTGTGATACGCCGGCCGGTTCCACTACGACGTTGATATGGTGTTCCATTCCAGGAACTACACAGCGTGTGCCATTGTCCTGTGCGTAGTTGATTACAATCTCCTGACCCAATGATGTTGACGATTCGGCTCCGTAGCGGGTGTATGGAGTTGTGTTCGTGAAAGGTTTTGTTACCTTTATCATTGTATATGGCAACCTTGTCTCGAAATAGTCGTAGCGGTCGAATGCTGTAGGCATGTTTACCTCTGACTTGAACTCCTTGTGGTCGTATCCTTCCATGAGGAATCCGCCGGGACCTGTGGATGAGCTGTAGAGCAACTGACGGTCGATTATGTGATATGCCACGAACTTGTAGAGGGCATTATTAGGGTTGTCGTATTCGCCCTGTGCCTCTGTGCCGTACCAGTGCTCCGCGAACTTCACGAGGTCATCCAATGTCTTTATTGACATGCCCAGTGAGTTCTTTGTAGGGTCGGCAAGCAGGTCATCGCTCTCCACGAGCAGTGTGAAACGCTGGTGGTTCTCCTCTGGTACCGGTGGAGTCGCATTGTTCTGTGTCTGGAACGGAGGGCCGAGCACAGTGTTGTCGTAATTGGGGTCAATCTCATATTCTGTCAGAATCTCGTCAAGGCCTGTAGCTTTCAATGCCTCACTGAATGTAGAGAATGAGGGCTGTGCCGCAAGGAGCTCGTTTGACATCTTGCTTGAAGGTGCAAGCACGGCGTCTACTACCTGTATGTATCCATTCTCCATCTCGAGGTCTTGTCTTATGATGCGTGCCTCGTTGTTGAGGATGGGAGAGATGCTTCCGTCCTCGTTCTGCTGGAATATGATTGTGGTGAAGCGGCGGTTCATTGTAACCATCGGGAATGCACCTTCGTTGATATCGATGGTCTTGTATCCCATTTCTATGATATGGTTCTTTGCGATCTCGGTCGCGAAACTGTCGCTTACTTCTTCAAGGATAGGCGATGTGACACCGGTGTTGATTATGGAGTGGTCGGGGTCAAGCCTGTTTTGCTCAACGCTCTCGTTGTATTCGTTGTAGAGCTTTTCTATGTAAGCCCTCATGGCCTCGTTGGTTGGGGCGAAGCATGTGTATGAGCCATAGGTAGATAAGGTCTTTAGGATGCTGCTCGATGATTTCTTGCCAATCTTTGCCTTGTCGAGAATGAAGCAGAAATCGCTGAACTCAGGGTTGTCCTGCAAGTGGTCGGCGATAAGTTCGCCGGTGAAGGTGAATCGGTTGCCCTTGTCCACTTCGTCCTCGCATCCGGTCATAACCGCCAAGGAAGAAGAGATGAACAATCCTAAAGCAATTGCCTTCATGTTCTTGAAAATGGTCATGTTCATATTATTTAGGTTTATTAATTAAAAACAGGTTTGTTTGTTAATAATTATATTATTAATCCCTCAAATTTAGAACTTCTTTTCCGAATAATCAAAAAATATTAACTGCTTTTTTCAAAAAAACGAATTTAGCTATTAAAAGACGTGTAAAAGTTGATGTTATCGTTTTTTTTCTGTTAAAATGGCCGGTTTATCTACCAGAATTGTTTTTTGCATAAATTAACTAAAAAATAGGATGAAAAACTTGCAGATAGGATAAAATGGCTTTATCTTTGCAATGGTTTCAGAATTGAAATAAAAAAATAACGGCTTAAAAAAATATGATTATGAAAAGATTTATTTGTTCAGTTTGTGGTTATATACACGAAGGTAATTCAGCTCCCGAGAAGTGTCCTGCATGCAAGGTTCCTGCCGAGAAGTTCAAGGAACTCAACGAGAACGGCAAGCTCGAGTTTGTTCAGGA
>JAFYQH010000062.1 GCA_017547205.1 Bacteroidaceae bacterium
CGGCCGTGACTATATAACCATCTGCTCCAAGAGAGAGTATTCCGGCATTCAGGTTACATGTCCCGTCTCCCACATCAACTGCCTCGTCAGCAGTGCCGGTGGAACTATAACAGTGCGGGAGTATGCCGGCGGCTGCCTTGTACTGGACGCCGATGGTGTGGGGTGCGTCACTTTGGAGTACAATACCCTTCCCATTGCAACAGTAGGGAATGCTGAAACTTCTGCACTATAAGAGAAAAAATGACTGGAATAGGTTTGTGTGTATTTGTGGATACAAAACAGCTTTTAGAAGAAAATCCCTTTTCTGTCATTTCCTATAATTGACAGGTATCAAATCTTTCATGAGTTTCATGAATCCGGTTCGCATGCCTATAGTGCTAGGCTGTTCCAAACGGTATTTTACAAAGAGAGCACCCCTTGTCAGAATACACTCTGGCAGGGGGTGTTTGTTCTAAAAAAGGGCTTTTGAGTCACCCTCTATTTGGACTATTTTAGAGGCTCCAATCGGAGTCAACCTAAATCAGGAAATGACATTTTATCTTGCACCCAATGGGAGCACGCGCATCCATACCTCGCTTACCCAACCGGTATCCTCGGTACCTCCAAGGTTATATTCAATATAAAGAATGTTCGGGTTCTTCTCATTTGTCCTGTACCGTAGGTTCGAGATTGTATTGTTCAGGCTCTTGTCAATGTAATGCCTGTTTATGTATTCCAGATAGGTATTCCCCGATGTTACCTCAATGTCACCCTGCTGGGTAATGAAAGTAACGGTACTTATTGTTGGCTTCTCCTGGTTCTCTTCCTTTATGGGAATGTCCACACTCGCCATCACGCAGTATGTCTTGTCCTCGCGTATGTTCTTGTAAATCTCCTTGCCGATGTAGATAGTACTGCCATCGGCCTTTACAACCTCCTCGACGTACTGCCATATTCCCAAGAGTGGCTTGATGTCACCTCCCTTTTTATCTTCTTGTGCATTTACGGTAACCAGGCTGCCGAAAACCATGACAGCTAACAATAGCATAAACTTCTTGGCATTCATAGTCGTAGGATTTGAATGGTTGTTACAAAATTTTACTTTGAGTTCTGCAATGTACAAAAATTTTTATAAAAAAACTTTTTTTTGAGAAAAATAGTGGAGCCATAATGTTATTGTGGGTGTGTGAACGATAAAATTAGTATCTTCGCGGGCGGAATGGCACATAGCGGCCATTACCGTCCATCTTGTAGCAAAGTCACAATGAAATATATACTGGCATTTCTTGGTAGTTTATCGCTGGCGCTTGGCATTCTTGGAATATTCCTGCCGGTGCTGCCCACGACACCATTCCTGCTGTTGGCTGCGACACTCTATGTGCGTAGTTCGGCAAGGCTCTATGACTGGCTCATGTCGCACAGGCAACTGGGCCCCTACATAAAGAACTTTAGGGAGAACAAAGCCATCCCGCTAAGGGTGAAGGTTGTATCGGTAAGCCTGGTATGGGCAACACTCCTTTATTGCGCACTCTTCGTAGCCTGGGTATGGTGGATGAGGCTTCTGTTCATTGCCATTGCCACATGCGTTACGGTGCATATACTTCACTACAGAACGTTGAAGTGAAGATAGCGCACAATACCTGTAATCCCGAGCAATGCCGAGGAATCTCGAATAGAGTACTGATAACAGAGTGCAGATTACGTAGATGTCTCCGCAGCGGTGACATGTCTCTCTCTTATCCCGTTATTCACCATAAAACTCCCAGTCCTGTAGTGCAAGAAGGGGTGGTGCGCAGCACCGGGGAAGATTGTCTAAATGATTTTCTTCACAATCCTCTCCAGCCAGTGGCGGTCGGTCCCGTCGAAGGTAGCAAGGTGTTCGCTGTCGATGTCGAGTACAGCCGTTACATTGCCCCCAGTGCCGAATACCGGCACCACAATCTCGCTCTTCGATGCACTGCTGCATGCTATGTGTCCTGGGAACTGTTCAACATCGGGTACCACCTGAGTAGTGCGCTCCTTCCATGCCGTGCCGCACACCCCACGCCCGTATTTTATGCGGCTGCATGCAAGCGGCCCCTGGAACGGGCCAAGCACAAGCTCATCGCCAATTACGCGGTAGAACCCAGTCCACCAAAAGTGGAAAGTCTCATGAATCATCGCGGCAATATTCGCCATGTTGGCAATAGTGTCGTTCTCGCCCTCTGCGAGCGCGCAAACCTGCTTGTAAAGCAACTCATATTTCTCATCCTTGCCACCCTGGGCAATGTGCAGTTCCTCGGCCATAAATAATAATGTTTGTTAGGTGCGAATATCGTGATTTTTCTCCACAACAGCGCAACATGCAGCATAAAAACCACCGAAGGTACCAATAATATTGTGTCTCGGGGTTACGCAATTCTGTCATTTCGAGCGCATGCGAGAAATCTCATGTCCCCGATGTACCAATGAAAAGTCAATGCTTTTTCAGTACATCCACAAACCGCCCCGGCAAGTAAATGTTCTCCACGTCGAGAGCAAGTCGGAACAGCGGTGCCATCTCTTCCACAGCGAATCCTGCAATGCCGCAGCCAATCTCTGTTACAAGAAAGCGCAGTTCGCTGTGCTCGAGCGCAAAGGCTATGAACTCATCGACATAAGGAGCAATTGCATCGACTCCGCCATGCATTGTAGGAATGCCATAGCTACGGCCCTGCAGCCCGTTTCCCTGACCCCACACGGCCCCGAACTGCTCATATGCAAGCAACGCGGCACCCCCGCCATGCATGCCCTCAAGGTTACTGCCAAAAACAAAAATTTCATTCTCTCCAAGCGAGGTAATCCATTCAGGTGAAATACGTTCCATAATCATTATAATTGTTCAGCCCATTTAGACAAACCATAGTAAGTCTATAAGACTAATTAAATTTCTACTGTTGTAGATTGTCGTATATCGCCGACCGTTTCTTTGCAGTGCTGCTTACCCGAAGTCGGACATGTCGACGAGCTTGTTCATTATGGCATAGACGGTGAGCCCGGGGATGGAGTTGATACCGAGCTTTTGTGATATGTTCCTGCGGTGGGAGATAACGGTATATATGGATATGTTGAACTCGTCGGCTATCTCTTTGTTGGTCTTTCCCTTGGCGACAGCGGCGAGGATGTCGCGCTCGCGCGAACTCAGTTCGTTAAGTTCGTTTTTGGGGTTCTGGGCGTTTTGCTCCATGGCGTTCCTGAGCTTCTGCACTATACGTGGGGCGTTGTCGTAGATGCCTATGCACTCGTCGTACTGGCGCAGGACGCTCTCTTCGTAGCTGCTGTTGGTCAGGGCTACGATGGCGGCATCGGTTCCGGTGAAGTATGAGCGTATGTCGAGCCTGTCGTTGTAGTCGATTACAGCGGGGTTGATGATGATTATATCGTAGTTGCTGTTGGTTCTTAGGTAATCGGGGTTTGCGAGTGTCTGCTCAATGACAAAGTCGGGGTGACGCTCAATGATGCTTGCAATGCCTGCAGCCACAATCTCGGATGGCTCAATGAGTACAATCCTGTATCTGTTCTCTTTATTCATGTCTGTTCTCGAGTTTTTCGACAAGTGGAATGAGTAGTCTGTTCTCTATGAGGGAGTGCTTGCTCAGGTCGCTCTCAATGGTGTATATGTCGGCCAGCAGGCTGTAGCGCAGGGGTGAGGAGTACTCTTCGCCAAGGTACTTGGCTATGATGTTCTTCAGGTCGTTGAGTTTCTCGCTTATGTTGCTATGATTCTCCTCGAACTGGTGAATACTGTATTTGCCACGGCCGTCGCAACTGTCGGCAAGTAGGCTGTCTATGTAGGGGAAGACGGTGTCCTCTTCGTAGCGGAAATGGTTGGTTATCTCGCTGTCGTAGTCGTCGTAGAACTTGTCGATGAGCTTGCGGCTTACTTCGTCGAGTTCCTTGACAAGGTTGTGTATGCCGTTGTGTATGGCAGGGAAGCATGTCTCTACATAGTAGCGGTGCGATGCGCGCAGGTAGGCTGTGATGCTCTTTATATCGCTTGACACGAGGTTGGCTGTCTGTGGGCGGTAGTCGTGGAAGGAGTAGATGTTGCATATCATGAGGAAGAGCTCGGTGGATATGCCGTATCTATTGCATATATCGGCTACTGTGGCTTCACCGAAGCCAAGTTTTATGCCCAGTCTCTGGAGTATTGACAGCAGGTTGCCGTCACTTGCAAGAAGGTCGGCGACCTTCATTCGCCTTGTGTATGTTGTTTCCTTGTTGTTCATGTGCTTGTTTTGTTTTTCTTTGGTTGTTTGGTATTTGTTAAAACATTCCTCCTATGGTGTAGACGGCAAAGCCGGCAAGCCATGCTACAGCGGTGTTGTAGGCTATGGAGAACGCAGCCCATCGCCAGTTGCCGGTTTCGCTTGCTATGGTGCCTATGGTGGCTATGCATGGGAAGAACAGGAGTATGAACACGAGGAACGATGCTGCGGAGCGTGGGGTGAAGTCACCCGATGCCTTGAGGTCTTCCTTGATGCTCTCTTCGCTGTCGCTGCTGTATAGCACTCCCATGGTGCTTACCACAAGTTCCTTGGCGGGTATGCTTGTTATTATGGCTATGCTTGAGCGCCAGTTCTGTCCCAGTGGCTCGAGTACCGGAGCAACTGCATGCCCTATCATTGCAATGAACGAATCTTCGTTTATGCCGGCCGCATCATCTCTCAGCTCTGTACTCTTTGCTCTTTGCTCTTTGCTCTGTACTATTTGCTCTGTACTCTTTGCTCTTTGCTCTTTGCTCTGTACTATTTGCTCTGTACTCTTTGCTCTTTGCTCTTTGCTCTCTTCCGGCCTCGGGTAGTAGCTGAGGAACCATATCACTACGGTCGACAGGAGTATGACCGTGCCTATCTTCTTTATGTATTGTGCGCACTTGTTCCACATGTGGCGCATGGTGGCGTTGAACGTGGGCCAGCGGTAGGGCGGCAACTCCATGACAAACGGGGTTTCGTCCTTGGGGTACTTGGTGAGCCTGAGCAGTCGCGCGGTGATGATGGCTACGAGTATGCCAAGCAGGTAGAGCCCTATGAGCACGAGCGGTGCGTGTCCCGGGAAGAATGCTCCTGCGAAGAGTATCATCACCGGCAGACGTGCGCTGCACGACATGAAGGGGGTGACGAGTATGGTTATCATGCGGCTGCTGCGGCTCTCGATAGTGCGTGTGGCCAATATGGCCGGTACGTTGCAGCCGAAGCCCATGAGCATGGGGATGAACGACTTGCCGTGCAGTCCCATCTTATGCATCATGCGGTCCATTATGAAGGCTGCGCGTGCCATGTAGCCCGAATCCTCCATGAACGAGATGAAGAGGTAGAGTATGAGTATCTGCGGTATGAACACGGCTACGCTGCCTACACCGCCTATGATGCCGTTGACAACGAGGTCCTGTAGGGCTCCGCCTGGCAACACTCTTGTAGCGAGGTCACCGAAGAGACCGAACAGGCTTTCGATCCATTCCTGCGGGTATGCGCCCAGCATGAACACGGCACTGAACATTATCCACATGACCATGATGAACATGGGGAAGCCCAGCCAGCGGTTGGCTACGAGCCTGTCTATGCGGCGGGTCTGTTTCTGTGTGTCCTTGTCGCCTGGGCTGAATGTCTCCTGCAGGGCTCCGTTGACGAAGCCGTACTTGGCTCCGCTGATGGCCGTCTCTACATCGACGCCCATCTGGGCCTGTACCTTGCGGGCACAGCCATGGGCAATGTGCTTCCAGCGTGGCAGCTCCATGCTCTTGCCAAGCAGTTTGGCCGCTTCCTCGTCACCTTCGAGCAGCTTCAATGCCCAGTAGCGCACGGGGAACTGCTGCGGCAGGTCCTCGGCCTTGTGCATCTCGGCCGACAGGGGTGCGAGCTGTTCCTCGATGATGTTTCCGTAGTTGATATGGATGTGGCGTATGGTGCTGTTTTCGCCTTCGAAGAGCTCTATGACGGTGTCGAGCAACTTGTCGAGCCCGTTGCCGTTCTTGGCTACGGTGGGAATCATGGGAATGCCCATCATGGCTCCCAGGTGCTCATAGTCGATGGTGGCTCCGCTGGCAAGCAGCTCGTCGTACATGTTGAGCGCGACGACTGTGCGCAGGTTCATGTCGATGAGCTCGGTGGTGAGGTAGAGGTTGCGCTCGAGGTTAGACGCCACGACGCTGTTGATGATGATGTCGGGCATTTGCTCGAACAGGTGCTTGCGGACGTATATCTCCTCGGGGGTGTAGGCGGCGATGGAGTAGGTTCCGGGCAGGTCGGTGATGTTGATGCGGTAGCCTTTGTAGTTGAAGCTGCCTGTCTTGGCATCGACGGTGACACCGCTGTAGTTGCCTACATGTTCGTTGCCGTTGGAGAGGGCGTTGAATATTGATGTCTTGCCGCTGTTGGGGTTGCCCACGAGGGCTACGTTTATTATGTTGTTCCTCTTTGTCTTTATCTTCTTAAGCATGCAGCTGCTGCAACTGTCGCCGCTGCAGTTCTCGCACATTGAGAAGGTGCTGAACGTGGGGGCGGGGGTTAGCTCCTTGCGCGCCTCTTCCTCGGGCAGTACCTCTATCATGGCGGCCTCGTTGCGGCGCAACAGCACGTCATAGCCCATGACATGGTACTTCACGGGGTCGTGCATGGGGGAGTCGAGTACCGACTTTACCTTCTCGCCGCGTATGAAGCCCATCTCCATTATGCGCTTGCGGAATCCGCCGTGCCCCGACAGGCGCACGATGACCGCAGTCTCGCCGTTCTTGAGTTCCGATAGTTTCATTTATGTTATTTTCTTTTTTTTCTGTTGGGGGTTGTCATCGGTCTGTCATCCATAACCTTTCGTGAGGAATCCCTGTTCGCGTTTCTTTTTGGGGTTTCTCCTCTCTTCGGTCGTCGGAATGACAGCCTTGTTGTTTTGTCATCCCGTGCAGATGTGCAAGCCTTTATTTTTGCATTATAATGCAAAAATAGCTCTCTTTTGCAAAATTGGCAATAGCTATATTTTTTAAAATGAGTGAATATTTAGTTATTTATAACTAAAATGGTTTGTTGCACGGGTATAGGTGGTGTTTTCCCTATCATGTTTAGGGAAACTCCCTCTGCCTGTTAGGAAATAAACATTGCACGGGGGATTATATGCCCATATCTTTGCGGTAGAGAAATCGAACAATAATTGCCAAAAGGTATAACCTCTTAAACTTACAATTATGAAAAAGATGATTATTGCAGTGCTTATAGGCCTGATGCTTATACCTGCACCGATGATGGCGAGCAATGACAGGGGACGCCGTGAGAGGCCCCGAGTTGAGAACAGGGGTGGCCGCCGTGACAACAAGATGTACAAGGGCCGCAGGGATCACAATGACAGACGAGGCAACAAGGTGGTGATAGTGAACCGTCCGTCACACCGTCATTGTCCTCCTCCACCACCTCCACGCCACAGGCATCATCACCACCACTGCGATAACGATGCTGCCGAGATAATAGGCGCAGCAGCAGCTCTTGTGGGTCTGATAGGTGCAGTATCGGCTATCGCTTATTGATTACAGATGTATTTCGCATAGTTTATTTACACATAACAATGAATGAAACCAAGGGGGAACGTACCAACCGGCGTTCCCCTTTGGCCGTGTATTGGGGGTGGCTGCATGTGTGCCGGGGTGTCTTGCCCGGGGGCGTTTCCCCTATCAGGTTTAGGAAAACTTCCTTTGACGAATAGGGAATAAACGTTGCACGGGGGATTATATGCCCATATCTTTGCGGTACAACAAGTGAACAGAACAGGTTTAACTTCTAAACATTACGACTATGAAAAAGATGATTGTTATTGCAGCGTTGATAGGCGGAATGCTTATGCCTGCACAGATGATGGCAAGTAACGACAGAGGTGACAAGAAGCCCAGAGTCGAGTACAGAAACGACAAAAAAGAGAAGAAGGACAAGAAGGGGTTCGACAACAGGAGGGACAACCGATACAATAATGGCTACAACAAGAACAACAACCGTCCGGGCAAGCCCGACAAGGTGGTGGTTGT
The DNA here is from genome assembly GCA_017547205.1 of Bacteroidaceae bacterium. Taxonomy (GTDB): domain Bacteria; phylum Bacteroidota; class Bacteroidia; order Bacteroidales; family Bacteroidaceae; genus HGM04593. Next base: position 8,003 of record JAFYQH010000062.1, read on the forward strand.
GAACAAACCGCAGCCTCCGGTAGTGGTCGTGAACCGTCCCGACAGACGCCCTGTTCCGCCTCCACCACCACGTGGCGGGTGTTGCGACAATGACAACGATGCTGCAAGCATAATAGGTGCTGTAGGTGCATTCGTGGGTATTGTAGGTCTCATGTCACTCATTGCACAATAAACGGACAGCACGTACGGAACAGATAATACCGCAACGGTACTTTTTCACACATTTGAATTGGTAAGTTAATTGAGACAGAGGAGAACGCCGGCTTAAAACGTTCTCCTCTGTTCTGTTCGGTTCCTTGGAGGGATACCTGATAATACAATTCATTTGTTCGGCTTGGTGTGAGTCGTGTTGAACTTCTCACGTTGCAAAGATAGTGGCACAAACAGTGGCGGGCAATCACAAAATGTTATGAAACGCGGTGTCTTGCATCGCAATATGTAATGGCTTTCGCTCCGTTTGTCCTTACTGCTTCTGTTTGCAGCCGCACGGGCCTGCAAACAGTGATATTATCCATGCTACAATGACGCTCACCACAATACCTATGGCACCGAATAGCAGGAAGTTGGCATCGGTGTATTCGCTTATACCGAACACTACGGCCTCACCGGCAACAAAGCCGGCAAGTGCTGCATATCCCTTCACGCGCTTCATGAACACGGCAATGAAGAAGAGGCCGCCCAATCCGCTGGTGAGGAGTCCAAGAACCTCGTTGAAGAAGTCGAGGAACGACTGTATGTCCCATGTGGCCATGAGCAGGGCAAGCAATAGTCCTACCATACCGCTTACTACCGATGCCCAACGGGCTACCGACACGAGTTGCGCGTCGGTGGTTGAAGTGCGGAAACGCTTCCAGAAGTCTATTGAGAATGCCGTAGCCACACTGTTGATGTTGCTCGATATTGTACTCATGGTGGCTGCGAAGATGGCGGCAATGAGCGCTCCTGCTATGCCGGCCGGCATCTGGCTCATCATGAAGAACGGGAAGATTGCATCGGACTGTCCCATGGTTACGTCCAGTTCGGCCGGATGTGTCTTGTAGAATGTGTATAGGCATGTACCTATCATGTAGAAGGCTACCGAGACAAATACGCTCATCAAGCCATTTACAAGGATTCCTCGACCGGCCGATTTCTCATCAGGGGTGGTAAGGTAACGCTGTATGACGGTCTGGTCCGACGTGTAGGATATGAGATTATTGGCCAGTCCTCCGAGTATTATTACCCACCAGGTGGCTTGCGACCACGTGTTCCGTAAATCAAATAGTTGCAGTTTGTCGTTCTCAAGGGCTATATCGATACAGCCGCTTATTCCGCCCTCGGTGCCCATTGCCAGGTATATGACGGCAAATATGGCTCCGAATACAAGTATAAGACCCTGCACTACATCGCCCCAGATAACTGCTTCTACGCCACCCATGGTACAATAGATTATAGTCACTAGTCCCATGAGCACGATGCACAGGTATATGTCGATGCCTGTAACGGCAGTGAGTGCCAATGACGGGAGATACAGTACAATGGCCATGCGTACAATCATGAATATGCTGAAGAAAGTCGATGCCAGCATGCGTGTGAATAGGTTGAAACGCAGTTCAAGTATTTCGTAGGCGCTGGTGACGTTTAGCTTGCGGAAGTATGGAAGGTAGTATCTTATGACCGGGAAACTGATGAGCAGTATCATCCACAGCATGGGGTAGTAGGTCCAGTCCGTGGCGTATGCCTTGGCCGGGATGGTCATATATGTTATGGCCGACAGCATGGTGGCATATATGCTTATGCCGGCAGCCCACCAGGGTATGCGTCCGCCGCCCTTGAAGAAGTCGTCAGCACCGTTTTCCTTGCGCATGAAGTAGAATCCCATGCCCAGCATGGCTGCAAGGTAGAGGACGAGGACGGTCCAGTTAAGCCAGCCGAAACTTTTCTCATTTGTAACCTCTACATGTGTCACGTCGGCACTGCGGATACCGGGCTTCAGTTCACCTCCGCTGTAGCTCCAACCACTGCCTCCCACTTCGGGGGTGAGGCATGCTCCGGCACGGGCCAGTAGGCTATTGCCGGGCAAGAGCCCCCACGAGTCGGTGATGGTGTGGTAGATGAGTACATCTTCACGGAATTTGTACCAACTGGGGTCATGACGCAGGTACAGACTATCCTGTTCTCCTGCTATGGCACTCAAGAATATATCGTGGTCTACTCCGCCTATGAACATTACATGGCTGTAGCCGACAGGGCTGCAGGTGCTGCCCACCACTGCTTGTAGATGTTGTCCGTTGCTGCCGTCAATGGCGTTTGTTGCACGTGCCAGGGCCGGCGAGGTGCGTTTCCATTCTGCTTGTGCGGCATTGCATTTCTTCAGTTTGGCTACGGACATGTATACGCCGTCGGCATGTACTGCAGGTGCCAGCTCTCCGCTCTTCGGCTGGTAGCCGCCAAAGATGAAAAGGCAATGGCCGGCAGCTGTGTTCTGTACGGCCATGCAGGGCTGCAGACGGCATGCGTCGGGCAATGTGGCAGCAATGCTCCACTCCTTGCCTTCGCCGGGGAATGGCATGGCATATACTTCTTTGTTGGGTGTGCCGTTGGTTTGTCCGCCGGCTACCCATATCATACCGTCGTGGTATGTGGCTGCGAAGTTGTCCAATGCTTTGGGCAGGGATGTGAATGGGGTTGAAGCACCGTCAGCCGCATTGATGAATATGCACTCGCTGAGTGATGCCGTGGCATCCATTCCTCCCAGGTATACAACACCGCCGGGCACTTGTACGCAGGCACCATAGGCACGGGGGTAGTACACTTTCTGTCCGCCGTCGGCACAGGGCACGTCGGGGAAGTCGCATCCTCCGTAGGTTGTAAGTCCGTCTGTTATCCATCCGGCATAATGGCCCGAGACTGCTTTGTCCAGGGGCTGCGCCGGTGAAACTGTGATGCGGTTCTGCGCCATACATGTTATGGCATATAGAAGAAACAGGTATAATATAAGGTGTTTTTTCATAGACTATGAATATCGTCATTTTGTCAGTTCCTCGCACAGCTCAAACGATTTTACCATCATGCGTGGTATGTGGAACGGGCCTTTGAATATGTTTCCTTTAGCCGGCTGTGCCACGGTGCCGTCACGGTGCAGGTAGCCGTACCACTCGCCATGCTGGTTGTCGGGGAAGTGGGCGTATGTCCACTCGCTTATCTGTTTGTGCCATATGAGGTACTTGTCGTCACCAGTCGCTTCGTATGCGTACAGGGTTGCTATGATGGCTTCGGTCTGTGGCCACCAGAACTTCATGTCCTGCGAGTAGTCCTGTGGCGGCAGGTTGCGGCAGTCGCGGAAGTTGATGATGCCGCCGTACTGCTTGTCCCAGCCCCATTCCCATGACCAGTCGAGTATCTGCAGTGCTTGGGCGGTGAGTTCCTTGTCCCAGCCGCGGTGCTTGGCTTCCTCGAGCAGGAACCATGCAGTCTCTATGCAGTGTCCCGGGTTGATGAGACGGCCGTTGATGGTGTCGATGAACTCGCCTTTGGGGCCTACAGTCTCGAGCAGTGCCTCGAATTCCGGCTTCATAAAGTCCTTGAGCGATGCTATGGATTCGTCAATCTGCTGGTCGAGTACGGGGTCGCTGATGACATTGCGTATGCGCGATGCGGTATTGATGAGTATCATCACGAGCGAGTGTCCCTTGGCCTGCAGTGCCGGCAGGTACTTGGGCTCCATGTAGCCGGGTGTGGCCACGAACTTGCGTATGTCCTTGAAGAGAGCGAGGGCCTTCCGGGCATATTCCATGTTGCCCGATGCTTTGGCATACTCGGCCATGGCTATCGCCGCGAAACTTTCAGAGAATACATAGCGGCGCTTGCGCAGGGGGGTGCCGTCGGCCATCACCTCGAAATACATGCGGCCATCGGTGTCGAAGCAGTGTGCCTCAATGAAGTCTATGGTGTTCTTTGCGGCGGCGAGCCACTCGGGGTTCTTCTCTATAGTGTTGTAGGCAAAACTGCACACGAAGGCGAAGCGTCCCTGGAACCACACCGATTTGGTGCTGTCGATGAGCGAGCCGTCGCGGTCCACGCATGTGTATACTCCGCCGTTAACGCGGTCGAGGCCGTTCTTTAGCCAGAACGGCATTATGTCGTTTACAAGGTCGTCGCGGTACTTCTGCGACCAGCCTTTGAGGTATTCATTCCAATTCATGTTATTGTATTGATATAGGGGGGAGCAGTTCGCCCGTCCCGTAAATGGTTTATAATTTGTTGCAACGCTCGAAGAAGTTGATGGCCTCGAGTTCCTTGCGCATAGCGGCCTCTTCTTCGTCGGTCATGTTCTGGAACGGTGTGCGGTTCTTGCCCAGGTCAAGGCCGATGAGTTTCATTATTCTCTTGCCGCCCACGATGTTGCCGCGGTAGTGACAGATGACGTTGATGACCTCCTGTGAGAAGTTCTGCAGCTCGCGTGCCTTCTCCAGATCGCCTGCGTTCCATGCGTCGATGATGCCGGCAAGGTTACAGCCGTTGTAGTTGGTGGTGCCTCCTATGCCGCCCTGTGCTCCGCCCATTGCAAGGCAGGGAAGAATGGTCTCGTCCTGGCCGTGCAGCATGTCGAACTTGCCGTTCTTGTAGAGACGGCACTGGTTGTACTCGTAAAGGCTCTCGAAGGTGTACTTGATACCGGCGAAGTTGGGGATGCGCCCGTCAACGGCTTCAAGGAACTTCACCATCGGCAGGAACGCTCCGTTGAATGCCGGTATGTGGTAGAAGTAGAACGGGAGCTCGGGTGCTGCCGATGCGATCTCCTCGCAATATTTCACAAGCTCTTCAACGCGCCCTACCTTGGGGAACGGGGGTGCCATGGCTCCGATGCCGAATACTCCCATCTTCTGTGCATGCTCGGCCATGCGGCGGCTTGACTTTACGCAGGTGCTGCCCACGTGTACGATAATCTTGAAACCTTCGGGTGCTGCAGCAACCCATGCTTCGGTGAGTTTTATGCGCTCCTCCTCGGTGAGCATGTAGCCTTCGCCCGATGAGCCGTTGATGAATACACCCTTCATGCCGTTCTTGGCAAGCATCTGTGCGTATGCGGGGATGGGTTCGTAGTTTACTTCACCGTTCTCGTAGAAAGGAGTAAATGGGGCATCTATCAAACCGATAATCTTTTCCATAGTTATCATTTTAAAAGTTATAAGTTTATTTTTGTTGTTGTCCGGGTACTTTGCCCATTTCTATAATCCTACAAAAGAAATCAAAAATATCCAAAAGTGCAAATTTCGAACTGCAAAAGGATGAAAAGCCTGATGTCGTTGATGCTTTCAGGCTATTCGAGTTTCAATAACCGAGTGACGTATAGGCTTTTGTCGCAGTGTGAACCTTTTGAATGTGTTAGGCGTTTGCAATAATGCTCCTTATTTATATATAGTATTAATATTATGTAATGTGGGTAATAGGGTATAAATACTGCTGTGCTACCGCAGCTTGGTGTGAATAGTTCGTTGCTGTTCCAGTGTATTGACTATGCAGTTCATGAACCATGTTCAGGAGATGATATGTATTGTGCTGTTTTTTTTGACGGGCTTGCTATGCCTGGGCTTGCTTTTTTTATAATCCCTTGATTTGTGTAAGGATAATGATTTGTCTTGGGTCTTTTTTCTTGTTTGCTGTAATAAAAAAAGGAAAAGTTTGTATGTTTTGCTAAAAAAACATAACTTTGTAGCTCTAAAGATATTGCATAAATGTATGCAAATGTGTTAATTAGCTGAAAGTAAATCGATTAACCTAATATTTAAATTTAGTTCAATGAAAAGGAAATTTTACAACGGATTGCTGTTGGTAGCTATGCTATTCATGGCAGCAGGTTCTTTTGTCTCTTGTAAGGACTATGACGAAGATGCGTATGCAGATTTGCGAGGACAACTTGTAGAGCAGAATGCTAACCTGGTAGAGATTATCGAGGCTCAGAAGAAAGCTTTGGAAACTTTGTTGGATGCAAAACTGGGAGAATCCGAGGAGAACAATCGTCTTGCTCTAGAGGCGGAAATTAAAAATCTGAGAGAAGAAATCCAAAAATGGACGCAACTGGCTTTGGAAGGCTATGTTACAACAAAGGAGTTTGAGGCACATGTTGACAAATGCAATGACCAGATAGACATCTACAATAATTTTATTGCAGAATTTGGTACTTATAAAGACGGTATACAAAATCAGTTTGGAGATGTATATACAGCAATAGAAGAGGCGAACTCAGCTTTGGAGAGTGGTCTGATGATTGAGTTGCTGCTTGTTCAGGAAAAACTTAACAGCACGATCTCTTCGTCAATCGCCACACTTGAAAGCAATTTTGCTGCAAAACTCAGTGACGCCATTGCTGCTAATAAGGCTGAAATTGAGGCTGGGTATAATAGTGCCATAGCTGCAAGCCAAAGTGTTATAGCTGGAGAAATTGAAGCACTTCAGAGTAAACTTAATGAGGCTATTGCTGGTGGAAATAAAGATCTTGAAAATACTCTTAGAGGTGAAATCCAAGCACTTGAAGACAAACTCGCTGCTCGTATCTCTGAGCTGGAGTCATGGAAGGCTTCTGCAGAGACTCGTCTGAGCTCTTTGGAGAGCAGCGTGGCAAATAATGAGAAGGCCATTGCTAAATTGCAGGACGATCTTGGTGGCTTGGCTGAGAGCGTTGGCAATATCCAAGATCTTTTGAACAAGACTGTTCATGATGTTGTTAAAGCTCAGGCACTGGCAGAGCGTGATTCTATCAGAATCGATGCTCTTGAGAATAGATATGCACTTCTTGAGTCAATGAATAATGAAGAGCACGATGCCCTTGAAGCAAGAATTGACAGTATCTGCAATGTTCTCAAGGATCAGCAGGGAATAAATGAGAATCTTGATGCAAAAATTGACAGTGTATATAATGTCTTGCTCGCCGCTAACCAGAAAATGGGTGATAGGATTGATAGCATCAATAATAATTTGACCATAATCAAGAAAGAGGTGAGCAAAGCTCTTGAATTGGCTAACGAGAACTTGGAGAAGGCAAACGAGTATACCGATAAGCGTATTGAATATGTAATGGGCAATATTGCAGGTATCCATACGACTTTGGACGACCTTAAGGCTTCGTACATGGAGGCAGATGAGGCTTTGCAGGCTCAGATTGATGAGCTTAAGTCTGGCTTGGCTGACCTTGAGGAGCGCGTTAAGAAGAACGAGGAGAATATTGATGCACTGCTCGGCTTGAACGAGAAAGTCAACGATATCGATGAGTCTTTGAAGCAGTTCATCACCGGTATCATTCTGCAGAGAGCCGAGAACCCTGTATTCGGTTCATTCGCATTCCCTGCAAACATCCAGACAAATGTTCTGATGGCTTACTATGGTTATGCGGGCAGCTATGGTGTACAGTTCCCGACATATTATCCACGTTACTATGTAAGAGCAGCAGAGGCTCTTTCTGTAAAGGATATCGAAATGCTCGGTATCACTCCTGAAACTTTGGTTGAGGACGGTGATGCTATCATCGGTAATGCAGGTAAGGTATATGTAACTGTGAACCCCTCTAACGTTAACTTCGAGGGTCAGGTGCTTCCTATCGTCAACAGTATTGAAGAGGAGTCTGGCGTTAAGTTGTCTCCGCTCAAGTATTCAGACAAGAAGCTCACATTCGGTGCTACAAGATCGGCTGTAAATGGCTTGTATGAGGCTGACGCTACTCTGGATGCTAATGGTCTTGAAAGTGTAAAGATGAGATTCGACCTCAATGTCGGTGATGTTAAGGAGACTATCAAGGATGTTATCAATCCTACAGACGGTGTTAATGTAAGCCGCCTTGCAAGTACTATGGTAAATGTATTGAGCCAGTTCAACCAGACACTCGATGCCAACGCATTGAAGGCAAGCTGGACCGACTCACTCGGTGTGTCACGCAGCGTATATTCACAGTATAACCTCGCTACAACAGCAATCAAGCCGTTGTCTTATGCGTTCATGAATGATGTGAACATCTCTTCATTCCCAGGATTCGATAGAATAAGAAATCTTTCAGGCCGTCTTATCGACAAGATTTCAAACAGAATACAACTTGTTATTCCTAACTTCCCGATAATCGACCTGCACGCAGATAAGATCACCGAACTGCACTTCGATTCAATCAAGATCAATACAAGCGATATCAACCTTGACCTTACTGTAAGATACAAGGATACAATCATGACTTCAGTTGAGGTTTCAATCGATCATTTTGTTGATATCGATATTGAAAAGCTTATCGAAGTCGGTTCAATGGATATCTATGTTGATGTTCCTGTAAAGGGTGATGTAAAGGACGATCATGAAAATGTAATCGGTAAGTTCGAAACTTTAATCGAGGACTACAAGATTACAATTCCGGCTCAGGATGTTATGGTAAGTATACAGGAAAAAGTTCCTTTCAAGTGGACAGGTATGGTTCCTGTTGAGGTTCCCGTTGACATTGAGATTCCTGTAGATATGGAAGAGTTCAAGAAACTCCTTGCCGAGGTTGATGCAATGGAGGATGATATAAACGGTCTCTTGGCTGGTCAGCAGGATAAGGTTAACAAGATTATCAAGACTGTTAACGATTACCTTGAGAGACTCGGTGACTTGACAGACCTTGAAATGAAGTTGGCAGATATCGACAACAGAATCGATGCTCAGTTCGACATTATCAAGGACAAGATCATCAAGTTCCTTGACAAGACAGAGGATGTGCTTGTAACTGGTGTTAACTCAATCAACAAGGTTCTTCAGCCTGTAATGCTTGTGAAGACAACAGATGGTTTCCATAAGCTCAGCCAGACAATCTATACCCCGACAGTAATGACTTCAGGTGATGTTCAGTTTATACCTACATCATATAATGCCGAGATTGTTGCTCCTGCTTACAAGAAGCTTGTCGGTGTTACCAACGTATTCTCTATGGACCGCAGCAAGCATGCACAGGCTGGCGATAGCGACTGTCTCAATGTTTTGAAAGCTGCCAATGCAAAGGCTGGTGTTGCTGAGGTTATCAACGGTGATACAAATGTTGTTGCATTCTCTGCAAAGAAGGGTTACATATACGAGGTAACTTACACAAGTGTTGACTACAGCGGTCTTGTAGTTGCTAGAAAGTACTACGTAACCGTAAAGTAAGCATTAAGGGGATTTAAAGTCAAGTGGGGCTTGGCCCCCACTTGATTAAAATTAAAAATTAATTTAAAAATAAAGTATAATGAAATTCAATAAAACATTATTGGCAGCTCTGTTGATGATGGGATTGGGTTCTGCTGCTGTAGCTCAGGAAAAGAGTGAAACGTACGAGAACGTGTTCAATCCACATTGGTATGTACAGGCTCAGCCATTAGGTCTACAGTATACTTTGGGTGAAAGCTCATTCGGCGACCTGCTGTCATATAACTTCCAGTTCGCGGGAGGTTATAACTTCAACGAATTGTTTGGTGCCCGTTTCTCTATCAATGCTTACCAGAGCAAGGCTGGTTGGGGTATCAATGGTGTAAACAAGAAGTGGAAGTGGAACTACATTGCGCCTACCGTAGATGCTACATTCGACCTCTCTAACCTTATACTCGGTTATAATCCCGAGCGTCCTTACAGTTTCGGTGCATTTGCAGGTCTGGGCCTGAACTTTGCATGGGGCAATGACGATGCCGAGGATGTAAAGGCTCAGTTGAGTTCTGAGGCTGTTTATGGTCATGACCAGAACCTGCGTTACTTGTGGGATGGCTCAAAGACAAGAATCACAGCACGTGCAGGTATTACTGCCGATTATCGCATCGACCCTAACTGGAGTGTTGGTATTGAGCTTCAGGCAAATACTTTGAGCGACAAGTACAACTCAAAGAAGGCCGGTAATTCAGACTGGTACTTCAATGCACTTGTAGGTGTCAAGTATGTATTCGGCAATAGCAACAAGAAGGTTGCTAAGGTTGTTGAGGCTCCAGTACGCATTCAGGAGAAGGTTGTAGAGAAGGTTGTAGAGAAGGTAGTCGAGAAGAAGATTTATGTTGAGACTACAATTCACGAGATTAACCGTGCAATCTACTTCAGAACTGCCGGTAGAACAACAATTCCTACTTCTGAGATGGTTAAGGTCAAGGAGGTTGCTGATTTCATGAAGGATCATCCCGATGCTGTGGTTACTCTTTGTGGTTATGCCGACAAGGGTACAGGTAACCCGGCTGTCAATGCAAGATTGTCTGAGAAACGCGTGAAGGCTGTTGCTGATGCTTTGATAAACAAGTATGGTATTGCTGAATCACGTGTAACAATTGACCATAAGGGTGATACAGTACAGCCTCTTGAGGGTACTGATAACCGTGTGACAATTGCAGTTGCCAAGTCAAAGAAGGTTGTTGAAGTAACAAAGTAATAAATAATTCCTAATTGAACTCAGCCTTGTTTGTATGGATTTCTATATGAATGGGCTGAGTTTTTTTTATAGTATGAAAAAGGTTATATTATTTTTATTTGCAATTTTTACACTCGGTAGCGTATTTGCCCAGCTTAATGGGAACGGCTATTATAGGGTGCAGAACAAGAAAACATTACGCTATATAAGAGTAATTGACAACAGGGGTAGTGTTAATCTTGAGTCTACAACCGCAGATCTTGCTGCTCTTCAAACAATAAAAGGTTTTGAGAATGTGGTTTCTGATCCTTCATCAATCATTTATATAAAAAATGCTGGTGACGGTTACGATTTCCTTGCCCAAGGTACAAGTTCATACAGCATAATAGGGTATTATGTAAAACTTTATAATAGGGGTGCTACATACGAGGCATATGCACAGCATGCAGGTCTTACAAAGTATTTGTGTGACGAGGATTTTGATGGTCCTGATGGTGTAGTAACTACTAATGCGAGAGGAGATATCAGTAATTGGTATATCAAACCTGTAAATCAGACTGACGGTCAGTATTTCGGCTTCAAGCCGACCGTAACCGTAGGTAATGAGTATTATACTACAATATATGCAGCGTTCCCTTTTACACTTCCTGAGGGAATGACGGCTTACTATATTACAAAGGTTGATACAAAGGATAACAAGACTATAGCTGTTTGGGAGGAGGTTAAGGACGGTAAAGTTCCCGCTGCCACAGCTGTGTATGTAAAATGTAAGTCCTCGGACTATGCTGATAACAAGATTGTTATTGGAGAGAATGGAGTGTCTTCTTTGCCGGGCAATCTTATGAAGGGTGTGTATTTCAACAATGGTAGCAAGAAGCACAATAACCAGTTGGCATATGACCCTAATACCATGAGGGTTCTCGGTGTGGGTGCTGATGGTAAATTGGCCTTCGTTACGGCTGGTACTGATGTTAAATTTATCCCTGCAAATACTGCATATATCAATGTTCCGGCAGGCTCTTCAAAAGAATTGGAGCTGGTGTCCAAAACCGATTATGATATGGGCATTGATGATCTTCCGTTTGAGGAAAATGCTGTTTTGTCCAAGATCTATAATGTGCATGGCATTGAACTTGAGCAGTACCAGCCTGGTGTGAATATTGTGGTATTCGAGGATGGAACGGTAAAGAAAGTTCTAGTTGGAAAGGAATAATATCTTTAATTCCATTACAAAAAAAGCGAGGATATTCCTCGCTTTTTTTGTAATGGAATGTTGCACTTTTTCTATTCGGCAGTTCTCTCTTCTTCGCCTTTTCAAGGTTCTCTGTCTTGACTACTGCTTGTCATGAAGCCGTATTCTTAATCCCGAATAGGCTCTTTAACTGGTTGTGAGAATTTGTATGGGATTGAAAACGGATTCGTGCTTTGCATTTACCGTGCTCTTTTTCGATTGTGATAGTAAACTCCTTGCTAACATTGTTTTAAATGTCACTCAGGTTGTATAGCAAATAGTTGTCAAAAAATGATATGTAAGCCACGATTCCAATATTTGATTAAACTGCCGAAGTAGAGACAGAGGAGGACAACCAAAAAAATGGTAGTCCTCCTCTGTAGTTGTTCTTGTCCTGCTATAGTGATACGATGATTGCTATAAGGGTGTCTCTGGTATTGTTAATTCAATCCTTTATTCTGCGTTATTGCCGGATATGAGTTGTGTGCAGGGTTTCTTAGAATATCCTGTATGAAATGCTTAGTTTGAGTACAGGGTATACCTTCAGGGATTCTACTAAACTTACATAGTCTCCTACCTTGCCGCCAATATTCTCAACATCCTTTGCAAGGTCTGTACCGTCATGTGTCACAATCTCGGGAGTTCCACCCCAAAACAGCATACCGGCATCGAATGAAATCCTCAAGGCGTCGTTTTTCTTTGTGAGCTTGCCTCCGTAACCTACACCAAGGTAGGGCTTGAATGAGTTGACGAAAATATTTGCTTTTACAGTGCTGTTCTCGTCTGGCTCCATCATGTAAGGCTCTCCTGTAGCGACCTTGTCACCCATGTGGATACCGAGTCTGCCGTTATCAAGAATCTTTTGCTCCAGTTCCGGGGTCAAGTATATGTCATCACCAATTATTGGTTCATAGTTTTCAACCTTTTCATATATCCTGTTGTACATGCTTACTCCCAATAGCGAAGCCATGTCCTCGATACTGTTGCAAGCAGAGGCTATTTTTGATTTTCCGAAGTAGAAACCTGCTGTAATGTAGAAATCGCTGTTTTTTATCGGGAAGAAGTCTACAAGAAGGTTACCGTTGTAGAAGTTTGGCTGACCTATCATGTCGACGTTGTCATTGATTGTAATACCGGTAAAGTCCGAAAATCTGTCAGCCATGGAGTCGAATTTGGTTGTCACCCAATTTCCGTTGTCATCCATCTTTCTGCCCTGTATTCCGAAATTCATTTTTGTATCAAACTCAGGAACGAATGAGAAACCTGCTCTTAAGCGGAATTTTTCACTGATAGGAGTAGCCAGGTCAAATCCGATACCGGTAGTACCTGCAGTTATGCTAAAGTCCAGATGTTCAAATGCTGATACCTTCTGAGCATTGGCATTCAATAACATTGAACATATGGCTACAATGGAGAGAATAGTCTTTTTCATGTAATTGAGTTTTATAATGTTATAACTGATTTCTTTTGCTTTGTGCGGCAGGAAACAGGTTGCTGGTGTTCATTCCATATTTCCTTGATTTGTACAATTGTCGAATGGCATAAATGGGAATGCTCCTTGCTGTTGCTTTTGGCCTTTACCAAATAGACTATTTGTGATTTTCTTGATAAATTTATTGAATTTTGTGCAAAGTTAAACTTTTTTTACGGATTTTCAATGAAGTTTGCATCTCTTTAACTAATGTCTCACGCTTATTTAATATATTCGCATTCAAATTCTAAATGAATGAATATAACTCCTATTGCTTACTATCGTTCGGTACAGCCGACTAAGTTCGGTGTTCCGCGACAGAGCGGACTTGTGCCTGAACTGCGAGGGCGTATTGTCTTTGAACCTGAGTTCAGTAATATTGACGCGTTGCGTGGTATTGAGGGATTTGACTATATATGGCTAATATGGGAATTTTCGTTGAATGGCAAGAGGGAGGGGGAGTGGTCGCCTCTTGTGCGTCCGCCGTTGTTGGGCGGAAATGAGCATGTTGGTGTGTTTGCTACGCGTTCTCCGTTCCGCCCGAATCCGTTAGGGCTCTCATCGGTGCGTCTTGTGGGGGTGGAGGAGTGTGTCGGTGGCCCGGTGCTCCATGTAGCAGGTGCCGACCTAGTCGATGGTACACCAATATATGACATAAAACCTTATGTGACATACAGTGATGCCCATGCCGGTGCGGCAAGCGGATTTGTCGATGGACGTGAGTGGAAGAAACTGGATGTGGCTTTTCCTGCTGAACTGCGTGCCCTGTTCGGGGAGGATGATTATGCAGCATTATATAAGGTGCTGGAGCTTGACCCTCGGCCGCAGTACCATAACGACCCTAAGCGGGTGTATGGAATGCCGTTTGCCGATTTTGATGTCCGGTTTGTGGTTTCGGCAGATGGCGTATTGCATGTTGTGGATGTTGTGAGGATGTAGAATTTGTACGGTTCCGGATTTTTGATTATCTTCACCGGAGTTTAAGGAATATGGTGCCATTGGTCGGCATAAGTAATCAGACCTTTAATTAGGCGGTTCTTATGAGGCTGGTGGCACTTTTTGCGCTTAACACGCACTATTTCCTGTTGTGGCTCGTTTTGTATTCTCTCCTGGCGCGCGCGTGTACATATATAGTAAGCGGGCGGTGAAAATCACCGCCCGCCCTATTGTTTTTAAGGATCAGCCTTTGATTATGCCTCCTCCACTGCAGCCTGAGCCGCAGCCAAACGTGCGATGGGCACGCGGAATGGAGAACATGAAACGTAGTTCAAACCTACTCTGTGGCAGAACTTAACAGACTCAGGCTCACCACCGTGCTCACCGCAGATACCGCACTTGAGGTCTGGGTTGACGCCACGGCCCTTAGTTGTTGCCATCTCAACGAGCTGGCCAACACCTGTCTGGTCGAGAACCTGGAATGGGTCGTTCTTCAGAATCTTCTTGCGCAGGTAGATAGGCAAGAATGAGTTAACGTCGTCACGAGAGTAACCGAAGGTCATCTGTGTCAAGTCGTTTGTACCGAATGAGAAGAACTGAGCCTGCTGAGCAATCTGGTCAGCTGTGAGGGCTGCACGTGGAATCTCAATCATTGTACCGATTGTGTACTCTACTGAGTCACCCTCTGCAGCGAACAATGCGTTAGCTGCCTCAACAATAGCATTCTTCTGCTCCTCGAACTCGTTGATGATACCTACCAGAGGAACCATGATTTCGGGGTAGATAACCTTGCCTTCCTTCTTCAGCTCGAGAGCTGCACCGAGGATAGCGGTTGTCTGCATCTTTGTAATCTCGGGATATGTGTTACCCAAGCGGCAACCACGGTGACCGAGCATCGGGTTGAACTCCTCGAGTGATTTAACGCGGCGCTGAACAGCTTCAACTGTCTTGCCCATAGCCTCGGCAAGCATCTGCTGACCCTTAGCATCGTGTGGTACGAACTCGTGGAGTGGTGGGTCGAGCAAGCGAACTGTTACGTGCAAGCCTTCCATTGCCTTGAAGATACCAACGAAGTCTGCCTTCTGGAATGGCAACAATTTAGCAAGAGCAACCTCGCGCTCCTTTGTTGTCTCTGCAAGAATCATCTCGCGCATTGCCTTGATCTTCTCACCCTCGAAGAACATGTGCTCTGTACGGCAGAGGCCGATACCGATGGCACCGAAGTCACGTGCAACCTGTGCATCGTGTGGAGTGTCTGCGTTTGTGCGTACGCCCAAGCGTGCGTACTTGTCACAGATGTTCATGAGTTCTGCGAAGTCACCGCTGAGCTCGGGAGCCTTTGTGTCAACCTTACCCTCGATAACCTGACCTGTAGAACCGTTGAGTGAGATATAATCGCCTTCGTTGAATGTTGTGCCATCAACGGTGAGTGTGCGCTTCTTGTAGTCGATTACGAGTGTACCTGCACCTGATACGCAGCACTTACCCATACCGCGTGCAACAACGGCTGCGTGTGATGTCATACCTCCACGTGCTGTAAGGATACCCTGAGCTGCAGCCATACCTGCGAGGTCCTCGGGAGATGTCTCGATGCGAACAAGGATTACCTTCTCACCGTCCTCGTGCCACTTCTCTGCGTCGTCGGCGAAGAATACGATGCGGCCTGTAGCTGCACCCGGAGATGCGGGAAGACCGTTTGCGATAACCTTAGCCTTTGCAAGAGCTGCAGTGTCGAAGATTGGGTGGAGAAGCTCGTTGAGTTTCTCTGGCTCCATACGCTTCAAAACTGTCTTGTCATCGATGATGCCGTCACGGTAGAGGTCCATAGCGATCTTAACCATCGCAGCACCTGTACGCTTACCGTTACGTGTCTGCAGGAACCACATCTTGCCCTCCTGAACGGTGAACTCCATGTCCTGCATATCTTTGTAGTGGTCCTCAAGGCGTGTCTGGATTGCGTCGAGTTCCTTGTAGATCTCGGGCATAGCCTCCTCCATTGAAGGATACTTGCTTGCACGCTCCTCCTCGCTGATGTTCTGCAATGCAGCCCAACGCTGTGAACCGATCTTTGTTATCTGCTGTGGTGTGCGGATACCTGCTACCACGTCCTCACCCTGTGCGTTGATAAGGTACTCACCGTTGAAGAGGTTCTCGCCTGTCGCTGCGTCACGAGAGAAGCATACGCCGGTTGCAGAAGTCTCGCCCATGTTGCCGAATACCATTGCCTGTACTGAAACGGCTGTTCCCCACTCATCGGGAATTTTCTCCATGCGACGGTAAAGGATGGCGCGCTCGTTGTTCCAAGATTCGAACACGGCGCAAACGGCACCCCACAACTGCTCGTAAGCGTCTGTCGGGAAGTCCTTGCCGGTCTGTGCCTTTACGGCAGCCTTGAACTTTGCAACGAGGTCCTTCAAAGCCTCTACGCTGAGGTCCTTGTCGAGAACAACACCCTGCTCCTCCTTAACCTTCTCGATGATAGCCTCGAATGGATCGATCTCCTCCTTGCTTGTTGGCTTCATGCCCAAAACAACGTCACCGTACATCTGTACGAAACGGCGGTAAGAGTCCCAAGCGAACTTTTCGTTACCAGTCTTCTTTGCAAGACCCTCTACTACGATGTCGTTAAGACCGAGGTTGAGGATTGTGTCCATCATACCGGGCATTGAAGCACGGGCACCTGAACGTACAGAAACCAACAATGGGTTGGTTGGGTCGCCGAATGTAGAGTTCATCAAGTTCTCGATGTTCTTTACTGCGGCCTGGACCTCTGCCTTGAGAAGTTCGATTACCTTTTCTCTACCGAGGCTGTAGTATTCGCCACAAACCTCAGTTGTGATGGTGAATCCTGGAGGAACGGGAATGCCGATAAGGTTCATCTCGGCCAAGTTCGCACCTTTACCTCCCAACAAGTTTCTCATTGACGCGTTACCTTCAGCAAGACCATTACCAAAGGTATAGACTCTTTTGTCTGCCATAAATTCTTGAGTTTATTGTTTGTTGATAAATAAAAAATGTTTTAATTGCATGTTGTTGTCAGGCTGTGCTCTGCGCATGTACCCAACTAATTTGCAAATATAAGAAAAATGTTTGTAATGCGAAATTTATAAAAGGAAATATCATGCTCTGAAATGAAAAAAACAATATAGTCGGGCAAAAGCGAGATTTATCGGGATTTTAGCACTATCTTCGCAGCTACAATGTAGTTTGCGGTACTTTGCGTGTATGGCAACTGCATGTGTTTTGCATGGAAATTTGAATTTGATATATGGCAAGAAAAAAGAAAGAGTTGCCACTGCTCGAACAGGTGGAGATTACCGGCGTCGCAGCCGAAGGTAAGGCACTTGCAAGGGTGAACGATCTTGTTGTGTTTGTTCCCTATGTGGTGCCGGGTGATGTTGTTGACCTGCAGGTAAGACGCAAGAAACATAGTTATGCCGAGGCCGAGGCTGTAAAGTTCCATAACTATTCGGCTGAAAGGACGGTTCCCTTCTGTAAACACTATGGTGTTTGTGGCGGTTGCAAATGGCAGTGTCTGGCTTATGAGCACCAGTTGAAATACAAGCAGCAGCAGGTGTACGATGCGTTGACCCGTATCGGTAAGGTTGAATTGCCTGAAATGAGTCCTATTCTCGGTTCCGAACTTACGCGGGAATATCGTAACAAGCTGGAATTTACATTCAGCAACAAGCGCTGGCTTACGTGGGATGAGGTTGCGGCCAATATACAGTATGACAATATGGATGCGCTCGGGTTTCATATTCCCGGGGCGTTCGATAAGGTTCTCGATATTGAGGAGTGTGGTCTTATGGACGGCCTTAACAATAGGCTTCGCAATGGCATACGCGATTTTGCTCATAAAGAGGGGATTCCTTTCTATGACTTGCGTTCGCATACGGGTGTCCTGCGCGGCATGATGTTGCGTACTTCCACAACCGGTGAGGTGATGCTTCTTCTTCAGGCCCGTGTCGAGAGCGACAATGATAAGCAGCAGCTTGAAAAAGTCTTACAATACGTTGCCGATAGTTTCCCTGAGGTGACTTCTCTGCTGTATGTGGTGAATAATAAGTGCAACGATACTTTCGGCGATCTTGAGGTCGTTACCTTCAAGGGTACCGATGTTATTTACGAGGAGATGGAAGGGTTGCGTTTTAAAGTCGGCCCTAAGTCGTTCTATCAGACAAACAGCAGGCAGGCCTATAATCTTTATAAGGTTGCCCGTGATTTTGCAGCGCTTACCGGTAATGAGGTTGTGTATGACCTGTATACGGGTACAGGTACAATTGCGAACTTTGTGGCTTCGAAGGCTAGGAAAGTTGTGGGTATCGAGTATGTCGAGGATGCAATAGTTGATGCCCGTGTTAATGCGGAACTGAACGGCTTTGATAATTTGACATTCTTTGCCGGTGACATGAAAGATATTCTTACCCGTGACTTTATAAATGAGCATGGACGTCCCGATGTGATAATAACTGATCCTCCACGTGCCGGAATGCATAACGATGTGGTAGACACTATTTTGTTTGCTGCTCCTGAACGTATTGTTTATGTGAGTTGCAATCCTGCTACCCAGGCGCGCGACCTGCAATTGCTCGATGTTGACTACAGGGTGGTTGCTGTGCAGCCCGTGGATATGTTCCCGCACACGCATCATGTAGAGAATGTTGTGTTGCTCGAACGAAGAGATAGTAAATAATTGAGTGTTAGATATATGAGAAAGAATATAAAAAGCCTTCTTACCTTTAAGGTCGTTGAAGATGCCGTGCTTATCGAGTTTCTTATGGAAAAGATGCATGGCATTAGTCGTAATAGAGCAAAAGCTTTAATAAGCAATAGGGTAGTCCTTGTAAATAATACTATTACGACTCATCCGCTTACAGAAATTAAGGCCGGTCAGGTTGTTCAGCTCGATCGTTCAAAGCATAAAATGTCGTTTCATTGCAAGGAATTGGATATTGTGTACGAGGATCCCTACTTGCTGGTGATAGACAAGCATCCGGGTTTGCTATCCATGAGTAACAACACCCGCCAGCAGACGGTGCAGACTGTGTTGAATCGTTATCTTGAAAAGGGGGGTGGCCGCAATACTTCGCATCTTGTCCACAGGCTCGACCGCGACACTTCCGGTCTTATGGTTTATGCGAAGGATGTACAGACCCAGCAGTCGCTGATAAACGGTTGGCAACAGCTTGTTACCGACCGTCGTTATATTGCTCTTGTCGAGGGTGTGCTCGAAAATCAGCGTGGACGCATATGTTCATGGCTTACCGAGGATAAACGATTTATAACTCATTCAAGTCCAGTTGATAATGGTGGAAAGTATGCTGTGACACATTATAATGTTTTGGAATCGTCGAATGGCTATTCGCTTGTAGAATGCGAGCTCGAGACCGGTCGCAAGAACCAGATCCGCGTGCATATGTCCGATCTTGGACACCCGGTTGTGGGTGACCGCAAGTATGGTGCTTCGGGCGATCCTATGCGCCGTCTTGGATTGCATGCCTATATGCTTTGCTTTACCCACCCGGTGACAGGCAAGCATATGAGATTCGAGACTCCCGTTCCTGTAAGTTTTGAAAAGTGCCTCGATGTCAGATAAACGGTTTCTTGCTTTCCTGTTTTTCCTGCTTCTGTTGTCCTTTTGTTTTGATGTGACGGCGCAGGTTTCTTCTGCTGAAAAGCAGGGGACTCTCTCTCCTGTCACCTACAAGAAGTCTGCGACAGTGGGGATGAAGGTCAAGCGCGAAAAAGCCAAGAATGAGCGCCCTGTGCGAGTTGCTAAAAAAACGAAAAGAAAGAAGGCTGTTGTTGTGGATTCCCTAAAGGCATTGCCTAAGACTTATTATCTTGGTGAGCGTGTCATTATGAAGGGCGATAGTGGCCGTGATGTAAGGGCTATGGCAAAAATATTGATAAATAAACTTTACATCGATGAGGCGAGCCTCGTCTATACCGCCGGGGATGGAGTATTGTATGAGGGGGAACTTGTGCGCGCGGTAAAACATTTCCAGGAATTTAATGGGATGTATCCCGATGGTATTGTGGGGAAGGAGACAATTAAGGCGCTTCGGAAGAGAAAATGAGTGCTGTGCGCTCTGTTTTCCTGCCTCTTTCTTCGTGTGGGTGTGTAGCTGGTATTTTCTCTTTTTTGAATTATGTAGGATATTTCTTCTAGAATGGAATCACAAAATGTCAAGAACGAAAAGGCTAGGCTTGTTTCTTTGGATCTCCTGAAACTGCTTGCGATTTATCTTGTCCTATGGGGGCATTGCATACAGCAGTTTCTTACATCTCCGGCTGTCGACAATTGTGTGTATTCAACGATTTATTCGTTTCATATGTCGCTTTTCATGGTGCTGTCGGGCTATTTCTCGGGTTCTTCTCTCTCGGTAGATTTTCATGAATTTGTGCGAAAGAGGGGATTGCGTTTGTTATTGCCTGTGTTGTCGTGGAGTGTGCTTGTATTTGTAATGTATACATTGTGTGATGCTCTGTTTCCCGTCTTGAGTTTGGGAAAGGGCGATTTGTCGGCAAATTTGAGAGCTTCTTTTGAGTGTTTCTGGTTTTTAAAGAGCCTATTCGTTTGTTATGCTCTTGCTTGGTTTGGTAAGAGATTGAACCTGGCTGTCTGCTACTGGGTGTTGCTGACTATTGCGGTAAGTCAGTTGTTTCCTTTGTGGAATGTGAAGATTATGTATCCCTGTTTTTTGGTTGGTATGCTACTGTCGGAGTCTTCTCATTATGTAAGAAAGTATGGCAATGGTATTATGGTGGTGTCGGGATGTTTGTACTTGTTTCTGATGCTGTTCTGGAGTGGTGATTTCCTACGCCCTGCCGATTTGTTTGGAGCGTTACGCAATGGGGATGTTCAGTCTGTATTTTATCAGCTTTATGTACGTCTATATCGAATTGCAACGGGTCTTTCCGGTTCGGTGGCACTTTTTGTGCTATTTGACAAGTTGTTCGTGAGTGGGGAGAGGGGTGCTGTGGCGGGCTTGGCGCGTTGGGGGCGGTATACTCTCGAGGTGTATATGCTGCAGACTGTTGTGCTAGAGATACTTATGGCTCGTTTTCTTTGTTTTGACTCGTTGCCGGTGGCGCTTTTCGGTTTCTTGTTGGCTCCTATCCTGTCGCTTGCTGTGCTTGCTGTCCTTTTTTGTATTATAAGGGTGATATACAGGTCTAGATTTCTCTCTTTGGTGCTGTTTGCCAACGGCAGGTAATAAGGTAATCAGTTTTTGTACTGTTATTATGGGTCAGGCTTGCTTTTCGTCGGGATTGTTCGCATAGTATTCGTTCCATTCCTCGAGAACTTTCTGCCAGTCGACTGCTTCTCCGTCTGCTATGGCTTCGGCCTGTGCGAGTGCTTCATCATGCTGTCTTTTCTCGGCGTGGCGCAACTTCATCGCTTCTATGGTGGCTTCGTCAAGTATTTGTATGCGTCCGCGACGTACGCATTCGTCAAGGTCGGTGGGGCCGAATGCCTTGCCCTGTATGTTGAAGTCCGATATATTGAACTCGAACACTGTACGCATGGTGTGACGCACCATTTTCTGTTGCGCGCGGTTGCCCGACATCTTGCGGCCGAGCAGCTTGCGTATGATGTTTATCTCGCGCTGTGAGAATTTTTTTCTTCCCATAATTGTTGAATTGTCGGTGTTCAGTCTGCCTGGCTGTTATTTCTTCAAATCGGTATAGTTCTTGAGTCCGGTCCAGTTGCCAGGGCTGTAGGTCTTCTCTATAACCGATTCTACAGCATCGGGTACGTTGCAGAAGAAGTCTATTCCGGTGAAGCTTTCAAGATTGTCTATTGAGCATACCTGTGTGCGGCTGTTGCCGTTTTCGTGCTTAAATAGCAGGCCAATGCTTTTATAGGTGTTGTTCTTTAGGCATAGAAGTGCCATGAAGTAGTGGTTGGGGACGGTGGGGCATGAGCCTTTGCTCTTGTATTCTCCCTCTCTGATAGTTCCTCCCTTTACTATATACAGCGTGTCGCAGAACTCCTTGTTGCGCCCAAGTTTCTGTACGATTCCTTCGCAGTCGTTCCATGCTCCGGTATTGAATTTGCTGTACATAGGGCTGATATTGCTGTAATAGAATGTCTGCTCGTTGGCCTTCTTTGAATATACTCTGTCGTATGAAGCCACTATGTGTCCGCGCACAAAGCCGTTGTTGTTTATCTGGCTTTGGGTCATCACGCAGCTGTCAGGCATTTCTGGGTTGGTCTGGAACGGGTCGCCTCCCCATTCGGTATTGTCCCAATTGTCGCGGCTCCATTTGATTTCTCTGTTGCTGGGGTCGAATGTAAATGCGGTCCAGCGGCAGTGTTTGCGGGTGGGGTCGTGTGAAATGCTGTAGGTAACGTTTTCTTTGCCGTTGACGGTTGTAGTGTGCGCTATGAATAGTTCGCCGTCCTTGAGTGCAGGTACTTCTATGCGTGTGGCATGCTTGGCGAATCCTGTATTTGCATTCGTGTTGCCCGGTGTTCCGTGCCCGTTGCCGCCATTGGCTCCGTTGCTGTCGTCATCGCCACCGCCGCATGCGATGAGCAATGGCAGGGCTAAAATTGCGAAAAGTATTCTTTTCATTTCTTAAATTATTGTTTGTTAATGCATTAATTGGTGCTAAAAGCACGCGTTCCTGCATAAAAAAAGGTGTATATGAATACACCTTTTTAAAATATTCTGTAGCTCTATTACTTCTTCAAAGCTTTGTAACGGCTCATGAACTTGTCCACGCGACCTGCTGTGTCGACCAACTTGGCCTTACCAGTGTAGAATGGGTGTGAAGTGTTAGAGATTTCAAGCTTTACCAATGGGTAAGTCTCGCCTTCGAACTCGATGGTTTCCTTTGTGTTGCACGTAGACTGTGAAAGGAAGCAGTCGCCGTTTGACATGTCCTTGAATACAACCGGACGATAAGCTGCGGGGTGAATGTCTTTTTTCATTATTCTATTAGTTTTAAAATTTTTATATGCCGTCGACACGTAGACAAAACGTGTACATAAGCTTTTCGAAGTGCAAAGGTAATAAATATTTTTGTAGTGGCAAAATGTTTGTGTCGAAAAGTAGGGAGGAAAGACATAAATGAAGAAAAATGAAGAAAACTGGTATTGTTTTAATACGTTACAAAATTCAAATTTTTGCCCAACCACTCTTTAGGTATCTAAAAAATACTTTGTTTATTGTGGTTTTATCGAAAATATAACTATTTTCGCAATAACGAAGAATTTAACTAAATCCATAAATTATGATCAGTAAAGCGGACCAAGCGCTATTGAGCAAGAAAGGTATCTCGGCCGAGCAGGTTGCCGAGCAGTTGAAAACATTCAAGACAGGTTTCCCTTTCCTTAAGCTGGAAGGTGCGGCAACTATCGGGAAAGGTGTGCTCAACCCCTCACAGGAGGAGATTGAGGTTTATTTGAAGGAGTGGGACGGCTATTGTGCAGCCGGCAATGAAATACTGAAATTTGTTCCGGCTTCGGGTGCTGCCAGCCGCATGTTCAAGGATCTCTTTGCATTCTTGAGCGCCGACTATGATGTTCCAACAACCGATTTCGAGAAGAATTTCTTTGCCAACATCGAGAAGTTTGCATTCTATGGCGACCTTGATGCGATGTGCGTGAAGAACAAGGCGATGTCCATAAAAGAACTCGTGGAGAAGGGTCAGTACAAGGATGTGGTGTTCAACCTTCTGGATTTTACAGGAATGAACTACGGTTCGTTGCCGAAGGGACTGCTCAAATTCCACACCTATGGCGATGATGCACGCACATCGGCAGAGGAGCATTTTGTCGAGGGCGCTCTTTACGCTGCTACCAACGGTGTCGTAAAGCTCCACTTTACGGTATCCCCCAACCACAAGGCCCTCTTTGAGGAACTGGTTGCCGAGCGCAAGGCTTACTATGAGAACCTTTTCAATGTGAAGTATGACATCTCCTTCTCGGAGCAGAAGCAGAGTACCGATACCATCGCTGCCGATGCCGATAATGCTCCTTTCCGCGAGAACGGCGCGCTTGTGTTCCGTCCCGGCGGTCATGGTGCCCTCATAGAGAACCTTAATGACATTGATGCCGACGTAATATTCATCAAGAATATAGATAATGTGGTTCCCGACCGTCTGAAGCCCGATACAGTGACATACAAGAAACTGCTTGCCGGTATTCTGGTAAATACGCAGAAGAAGGTGTTCGATTATCTTGATATCATCGACAGCGGAAAGTATACCCATGAGCAGGTCGAGGAGATGATACGCTTCCTGCAGCAGAATCTGCAGTGCCGCAATACCGAGATAAAGGATATGGAGGATTGCGACCTCGTACTCTATCTGCGCAAGAAGTTCAACCGACCAATGCGCGTGTGCGGTATGGTTAAGAACGTGGGTGAGCCAGGAGGTGGTCCGTTCCTTGCATACAACCAGGACGGTACGGTTTCGCTGCAGATTCTCGAAAGTTCGCAGATTGATATGGCGAATGCCGATGCGAAGGCAATGTTCGAGAACGGTACGCACTTCAACCCGGTTGACCTCGTATGTGCGGTGAAGAACTACAAGGGTGAGAAGTTCAACCTGCCGCAGTATGTCGACAAGAATACAGGTTTTATATCCTACAAGTCCAAGAATGGCCGCGAACTCAAGGCTATGGAGCTTCCAGGCCTGTGGAACGGTGCGATGAGCGACTGGAATACAATTTTCGTCGAGGTTCCTCTTGTTACATTCAACCCGGTAAAGACTGTAAACGACCTCTTGCGTGAGGTTCACCAGTAATCAGATTGTCTTTAATTTCATACAGGGTGCATCCTCTTGGTGGGTGCACTCTGTTGTTTTGTATGACGGGCATGTCATATATCTGTGGTGAAAGTCCATTCGGGGCGTAGTTGCCGACGAACCCTCTAGCGACTTGCAAGTTTCAAACGGTGACGTTTGGGAGAGAAGAAGCAATAGCGAATTCGTGGTCTGAC
>JAFYQH010000063.1 GCA_017547205.1 Bacteroidaceae bacterium
ATACCGGCAAGCATAAGCACCGAAATGGGATAGTATATCATCGGTTTGTCATAGATGGGAAGCATCTGTTTGCTCACACCCTTGGTAATGGGATAAAGACGGGTTCCTGAACCACCTGCCAAAACTATTCCTTTCATAATATGTACTTTTTTATCTACTTGGTTATGGTTTATATCTTATTTCTCTTCACTTTCCTCTCTTTATTGAATATCGCCGGCAAGGAGGTTACAATACCCCAGCAACGCTTTATCTGTTTCTTAAGATTCTTCGTTCAAAGATTTGTGCTGCAAACGGAAAAACTCCTTCTGTTGTTCAATTTCTTGTTTAAGTTCCTCTTCCGTTGGCAGAAATGTCAAGTATTTTGCTTGGAATAGCCGCTCGTTGTCTTTTAACATTGAGTATCGTGCCATATCCTTACTTGTTTGAGAGCATAAGATGAGTCCAATAGTGGGATTGTCACCTTCTGTTCGCTTTAACTCATCATACATCCTGATATACATATCCATTTGCCCTACATCTTGATGACTTATTTGTTCTGTCTTCAAATCAATAAGCATAAAGCATTTTAGAATGTAATTGTAGAAGACAAGGTCAATGTAGAAGTCTCCCATATCTGTCCGGATATGCTGCTGGCGTGCAACAAAGGCGTAACCTTTGCCCAACTCCATTATAAATTTCTGAAGGTGGGTGATGATGGCACTCTCCAATTCAGTTTCCGAGAACTTGGCATTTGGAACCAGCCCCAAAAACTCTGCAACTACCGGGTTTTTGATAAATTCCAGCTTATCACCCTGCATTGGTGCTGTAATTTGCTTCATCTCATCAATTACCGCGTTCTTTGCTTGAGATTGCAACAGACGATGGTAGTACTGTGATGAGATGTTGCGGTGCAATGTTCTTACACTCCATATCTCTTTTGCTGCCTCCTGCATATACCAATAGCGGGCTGTCTCGTCACTAACCATAAGCAGCTCACGATAATGTGTCCAAGTGAGATTTGGCACTCGTGAGTGCCAAATCTCTATATCCTTGAAATAGAGATAGAACTGACGATAATCCTGTAAACGACGAACTGAATATGAATTGCCATATAGTGGCATCAACTCGGTAGCAAGTTTTTTCAATAAAGCCTTGCCATATTCGGCTCGTGAAGCACCTCCTTGTTCTTCCTCCACAATGCGACGGCCTACCAACCAATAGGCTTCAATCATGGCCGTATTGATAGCAGAATAAGCCTTTTGCCTTGCTCGGTTAATGATGTCCTTTATTTCTGTGATAAATGACACGTTGGTAATATGTTTATTTTCTCCTTTTGACATTTGGGTATATTAGATGTTTTTTTAACTCTAATATTTTTTTAGTTTTTTCAAATTCCTCTCTTTATTGAATATTGCTGGCGGGGTTGTGGTTCCTGCTTTTACCGCGTTGTTGTATAAACTGAAAACTTAAAGGGGAAAACTGAAACGTGTTTTGTCCTTCTGGTCTTCTGTCTATTAAATAAACACATAATGGTAATGTCCTCCGCTACACTTTGTTCCGCTCGTCCCTCTTTGGGTAAAGATGGACAGTTCTTTGTTATCTTTTTGTTTATTCTATAATTATCCACTCTTCAATGCTGCGCGTCTCTTTAGAGACGTTTGCTCCTATTTT
Source organism: Bacteroidaceae bacterium (assembly GCA_017547205.1). Lineage (GTDB taxonomy): Bacteria > Bacteroidota > Bacteroidia > Bacteroidales > Bacteroidaceae > HGM04593. The sequence goes on from JAFYQH010000063.1 coordinate 1,651, forward strand.
TATTGTCTTTCTTCCGTCTGTGGCAAACGGTAGCGCATAGTTCTTTTCATTAATCTGTTCAATTGCCTGCTGTGCAGTGCCGCCAAATTTGAGTTCTATGATGTATATATAGTCGTTTGTTCCTATCAGTATATCTATTCTCCCGTTCGACGTGCGGTACTCGGCCTGCACGTATAGCCCCATGAGCTTTGTGATGATATACACAACATTCTGGTAGTGGTTCTCCAGGTCTCTTATCAGCTCGTATGGTGTGCCTGCCATAAGGCTTTGCAGCTGTTGCATAAACTCATTGGCCTTGCCTTTTCTGACACTTGTTACGAACTTGCTGATAATTGCTTGCGCTTGCTTTTCCTTGACTCTTGAGTAGAAGGGTAGAAGAAAATTGATGAACCCGGCTTTTACCTCTTCGTTGGGGTAGTCGAGTGTGAACAACTCAAACTCCTTATCATAATCTGCAACAGTGAGGTATCCGCTTTGGTAGAGTACTGGTATGGGGTCGATGTCGTTGACGTGTATGCTGTTGAGCTGGTCCTCGCTTGCTATGTATCCCGATAGCTCTTCGACATTGAAATCGGCCTTTTTGATGAGCTCCACAAGGTATGTGGGTGTTCCGGTGTTGAACCAGTAATTGCCGTATTCCTTTTTTGAGAGGGTGTTCAGTACGCTGAACGGGTTGTATATTCCGCTTGTCTTTCTGCGGTCGAAATGGTAACCGTCGTAGTCGCGTTTGAGTGTTGTGTATGCCTCTTCTTTTGTCTGGTCGTTGTTGCCGGCAAGCTGCTCAATCTCTTTGTCGAAGACTGTGTGCAACTCTTCATCTGTTATGCCGCATATATTGTGGTATGCGGTGTCCATTGATATGTCGTTCAGGTTGTTCAGGTCGCTGAAGATGCTTACCTTGCCGAATTTCGTCACTCCGGTGAGCAGGGCGAACTTGAGGTCGGCGTCTGCGCTTTTGAGCACTCCGTAGAATGCTTTGAGTATATTGCGGAATTCGTCCTGCAGGGCTGTGTTGCCTATTGCCTGGAGTATTGGCTTGTCGTACTCGTCAATGAGAACTGCCACGCCGCGCCCGGTTTTCTCTCTGGCTGAGCGGATGACTGCACGGAATCTTTGGGAGAGACTCGGGTTGTTGGATTCGTTTGACCCATATATCTCCTCCCACTGTCGCAGGTATGTGCTGAGTATGTTCTCTAATTCTTCTTTGCTTTCATATCTCTCGGCATTAAGGTCGAGGTGCATTACTGGGTATGTGTGCCACTCTTTTTCGAGTTGCTCTATAGCAAGTCCCTTGAACAGTTCTTTCTTGCCGGTGAAATATGCCTCGAGTGTTGACAGCAGAAGGCTCTTGCCGAACCTGCGCGGCCGGCTGAGGAAGTATGCACTGCCTTCTTTGACTAACTTGTATATGATGGCTGTCTTGTCTACATATACGCAGCCTTCATTACGAAGCTTTTCGAAATTCTGTTTTCCAATCGGGTATATCATTGTTCTCTTTTTCTTTTTCCACCGGCACGGTTAAGTGCCTGCAGGGAATGTTTTGTTATTTTTTTTGCTTTTTCACTTTCCTCTCTTCGTTGAATATCGCCGGCGGGGTTGTCACAATTCCCCAACAGCGTTTAATTTGCTTCTTTGGTTCTTTATTTTATAAACTTCTGCAGGCTTTTATTTTGTAGTATTTGCATTTGGTGAATAGCTACTTGATTAAGTTTGATTAACCGTTCGCGTTGTGATAGGCCGTCATTTATGAGAATTGCATTTAGACTTTCCATATTTGACAGGCATATCAATTCGTTTATTGTTGCGTAATCGCGTATGTTTCCTTTAAGGTCTGGATTTGTATCGCGCCATTGCTTGGCTGTCATGCCAAACATTGCAACATTTAGTACATCGGCTTCATTAGCATATATAACACTTGCAGCCAGGGAAGTAACCTCTGTTGGTATCAAATTTTCTTTTATTGCATCGGTGTGGATATGATAGTTGATTTTTGATAGTTCTCGTTTTGCGGTCCAACCAATCTGTTTTTCTTCTTCAGCCTTTAGTCTCTGAAATTCTTTGACAATATATAGTTCAAACTCTACAGAAATCCAACTCGCAAATTTAAATGCTATGTCTTTGTGCGCATATGTACCACCATATCTTCCCGATTTTGATATGATACCTATTGCACCTGTAGCATTTACCCATTTTTGTGGGGACATAGTAAAAGCATTCAAGCCTGCTTCTTTTTTAAACCCCTCGAATTCGGTGGGTTTAAAAAGTGGATTGTATAAACTTTCCCATACACCAAGATATTCAATGGTGTTTCTATTTCTCATCCAATTGCCTATAACTGCAGTTGGGTCATCGCTTTTATGCTTTGCAATATCCGTAATTGAAATGTAATCATTATCATTAATGGATATTATTGTTACATCGGTGTTCTGGACTATAATTTTCGCCATGAGATAATAAGTTTAAATAGCTCTTAATAAGTCTTATACTATATATTTATTTTCTCCTTTTGCCACTTCTGTATATTATATGTTATTTAAACTCTATTCTTTTTTTGTTTTTTTACATCCCTCTCTTTATTGAATATTGCCGGCAGGGTAGTCACTATTCCCCAACAGCGCTTTATCTGTTTCTTTGGTTCTTTGAATATGCGGTGTACAAATTCCAAGTGCAGTTTGCGCATCCATGCGGGGCAACGCTGTGGGGCGTCGGTAAGACCGCTGTAGAAATTGAAGGCTGCACCAATGGCTATCTGCACGCCGTGCTTCAAGTGTGGCTGCAGGCGTTGCATGAACTGTTCTTGCTTTGGTGCGCCAAGGGCTACCCAAATGATGTCGGCACCGTCCTGCTCTATCATACGGGCGATGCCGGGGTAGTCAAAACCATCGACGGTGCAGAATGGGAGTTCCTTGAATGTCATTCCTGTCACGTCGGGGTTTTCTTTTGCGAGGTTTTGCTGCAAGGCATCGAGTACGTTCTGCTTTGTGCCAAGGAATATCATGCGGTGCTTGCGGGCGCGGACAACGTCAATGAAGATGTCGCTGCCGCAGTAGTGGTGGCGGTCATATCCGTATATCCACTTTACGAACTTTGGTACCCAACTGCTGTCGCAGATGGAGAAGATGCTATCGTCGATAGTGGCGCGGTACTCTTCGTCATTATGTACCATGGTGAGTATGTTGCCGTCGGCAACGCAGATGTACCCGGGCTTGCCGTTGGCGATGTGCTCGTCAATGGTTTTATGTACGGTGGGTACGTCGAATTCGTATCGTATGTCGAAGTATTTTTCCATTAATGCTTGTTTTTATTTCTCTGCATCACCTGGCTGTTCTTGTTGCCTGCCTGTTATGCTGTAGCTGAATGAGGCCTGTTTGAACTCAAACTCTTTCTGTAGTTCTTCGGCCGATGGGGTGCATGCCATGTACTGCGGTGCCGTTATATGACGCGCCAATATGCAAATATACCCTAAAGTTTGTATTTAAACAATTTATTTATATAAATTGATTTATTTTTTTTTGAGATGACCTGCAAGTATTTTCGGTGGGATTGGATAAATGCAACCGTTTGCTTTTATTACAGGGTTTTCTTGGGCTTAATTGTCCATTGTGTGCATGAGGTTGTACGTTGCTTCGGCGAGGTGCTTTACGGCACATTGTGTTGTGATGCCCATTTTGCTTGCGATTTCACTGGGGTTGTAGCCTTTAAGGCGTAGTGTGACGACTGTTGCCTGGGTGGGTGACAGACGGGACATTACAAGATAGATTTCTTTCATGCTATATGTGCTGTTGTCGTCGGCTTTAAATGGGTTTGTGCTGCCGCAGAAGCAAAGATGCCGTAGTTGCTGTATGTCGGCGTCTTTGAAAGTGGAAAGATGGGTGTTTTCCATTATCATTTTTGTCCATGTTACGAAGGGGATACTTGTGTTGTATGTAGTGGCTTTCTCTTTTATTTGTAACATGGTTTCTTGTATCAGTTTCTCGGCTTGGTGTTTGTTCCCTGTTAGCTTTAGTGCATAGGCGTACAATACTTCACCTATGATGTTGCCATCTTGTGTCTTGCTGTTGTTTTTCATGATTCTTCTGCTTTTTGGGTTTGTTCTTGTGTAGTGCTCTCGTGTGCTAATATACATTCCCGAGTGGCCCTTTTGCAAGTTTTTTGGTGGTTTTTTGAGCAGAAAAAGTTTTGAGTATAGATTACAGGGCAAGGCTTGTGCCGGCGGTGTCGTCAAAGATGTGTCTCCAGCGCGGTTGGCATTGTATGCCGGCGGTGGTTATTTGTGGCTTTTGCGCCAGAACCAGTGCCATAGCTTGAAATAGGGAATCCAGATGGCTTCGGACGGGTAGTGGTGTATGAGTGCCAGGAGCCGTTTGGTGTTGTTGTGGAGCTTGGCTATTGTGCCGTTTCCTTTCATGTAGCGGCTGTCGTGATGTCCGAAGTTGCCGGCGTGCATTATCTCTTGCAGCAGGAACTTGCCTTCTTTGATGTCGGGGGCTACGAGTGTGTGGGTGTCGTCGGCCGCGAACATCTGCTGCATTGCGTAGGCGGTGGCACGGGCGAACTTGTACAGGCCGAATTGCTTGAGAAGTGTGATGTGCTCGGCTTTTTCTTTTTCTGTTGCCGGCTGGCTGGTGACGTAGTAGTAGTCGAGCATCTGGCGCATGCCTATGCCTTCGAAGAAGAGGTGGCGGTAGATGTGTAGCAGTATGTAGATGCGGTTGAATGCGATGGTGGGGGCGGTGAATGTGCCGCCGGGGGTTGTTATGGTGTTGCTGAACTGCTCGTCGGCATGCTCGCTGAAGTATCGCTGCAGGCGCTTGTTGGTGAAGGGGTTGTAGGCCCAACTGGGGCGGTAGTGTATCTCTATGTCGAGCCCGTCGGCTATGGGGAAGTCGACGTGGTGGTAGGTGGGGGTGCAGTCGGGGATGAGCTGTTTTACGTAGCTGATTATCTTTTTGTGCCCGCCACTGAGCCATATGTCGATGTCGCCTGGGGTGCGCAGTGTGGGGTCGGGGTAGAGTTGTGCTATGCCTTGCCCCTTGAGTATGCTGTTGTTGAAGCCTTCGTCCTTGAATTTTGAAGATACGGATGAGGCTTTGCTGTTGAGCTGGGCGTTCATGGCTTTTATCCTTTCGCATGCGGCGTACCACTGGAGCAGGATGTCCCTGGGCGGGCGTTGTTCCTGTGGAAGCTGCTGTATGCCGGAGAAGGCTATGCCTGCGAGTGTGTGCTTGGTCGACAGCTCGTATAGCTGTGCCCATTGTTCTTTGCCGGGTGTTGCGGGGAGGGTGCTGCGCTTGCCTATGCTGCATTGTATGAGGGCGAAGAAGAGGGCGGTGGTGTCGTGGGACATGGTGTGAGAAGTGAAAGGTTAAAGGTGAATGGTGAAAGGTTTAATGTGTGGGTCTCATTCATATGCCTAGCTCGTGGGCCAGTCGCTGGGCTGAGCTGTTGTCGCAGTAGGTGTTGTAGAGTGGCAGGTGCTGGGCATTGAATGGGGGTGGGTTGCTGATGAATGCGGTGAGTTTGTCGTAGGTGTCTATGACGGTGCCTGGGAGCTTGTCGGCTAGGTTGCCGATGGTGAAGCCTCGAGTGCTACGGTACTCGGTTATGTCGTTCATTACAAAGCCTATGGGGCGCTGGAGTATGCTGTAGTCGACCCATACCGAGCTGTAATCGGTGAGCAGGTAGTCGCATGCTCCCAACAAGGGGTAGAGCTGATGGTTGAACTCTTGCGGCTTGATGATGAGCAGGTTGCTGAACCGGGCGAAACTGACTTGCTGAAGGGCGTCCATGGGGTGTAGCTTGACGATGAGAAGGTGATTGCTTTCCTTGAGGAATTGGTCGAGGCGTGCAAGGTCGCCCATGTCAAGGAAGGAGATGCCACTGTCGTTGTAGGTGCCGTCGTTCCTGATGTCGCCTATGATGGAGCGACGGTAGGTGGGGAGCCATATGCCGGTGGAGTGGTATGCGTGGGTGTAGATGCCTTGCTTTGCAAAAAAGTCGGTGGGGGTGAAGAGAAGGTCGTTGCGGGGCTGCCCGGTGAGGAGGGTGTGCCGGGTGTCGATGCCGTTGAAGGATTTGGACATTATCTCCCTGAATGTGGGGCTGGTGGCTATGAGGTAGTGGGCCCGGGTGGGGTCGGTGCCGCCGCCGTTGAGGTCCATGAGTCCTATGACCTTGAGGGGCATGCCGTGCCACAGGTTGACGAGCTTGTCCTTGCTACGGAGCCTTACGAAGCTGTAGAGACCGTGGGTGAAGAAGACGTATCTGGCACGGGCGAAGTAGTAGAACGAGATAGGGGAGTATTTGCTGCAGGCTTTTACGTCGGGGTGTTTCTTGAGTGACTGCTTGTCTTCGAATATCCAGACGCACTTGCAGCGGCTGCCGTGCTTTGCCTTGAGGTGGAGGTACATGGCGTAGGCGTTGTCGGTGAAGTCGGGGAAGCTTGCGAAGACGAATATGTTGCGCGACCTTGGTATGAGGTTCGAGATGAACGATATGATGAAATGAAGGATTCTTTTCATTTTTTTATGTTGCGCGGTTTATGTGAGAAACTATCTGAATTTCTATAAAATAACAATCTTATGGGAGCTGAATGTTTCGCCGTTTTTTATGTTAAAAAATGTCTGTTTCTTTCTTTTCTTTTTTGCAGTTGCATAGCCCGCTGTGCGCCTTTAAAAATAAACAAACATTAAATTCCCTGCTCTATAAAAAACTTGGCGATATAAATTTAAACAGTTACTAAAAACCCGTCTATCGGCATGTTAATCCACCTGATAGACGGGGTTTGGCATTCTTTTTGTGTAGTTGTGCCGTTCGTGTGCAAATATATGGTATTTGCTTTTAAGGTGCAAGTTTTTGACTTGCAATGTTTGTGGTCATTTGTATGAGTAGCCTCCGTTGACTTCGATTATGCTGCCGTTGACGAAGGGGTTGTCGATGCAGAAACGGTAGGCGTCGACCACTTCGGCTACTGTGGCAAAGCGGTGGATGGCTGTCTTGTTACATATGTTTCCCCTTATCTCGGAGGGTTTGTCCTTGTGCCATGGGGTTTCGACAAAGCCGGGGGCTATGGCGTTTACGGTGGTTCCGGTGCCTTCGAATTCCTTGACGAGTCCTTTGGCAAGGGCATGGACGGCGGCTTTGGTGACTCCGTAACCCAGTACGGTTGCGTGTGGGGTGATGCCCATCTGGGACCCGGTGAATAGTATTCTTGAACCGGGCGGGATGAGGCTGTAGAGCTCGCGTATGAGTATGTAGTGTGAGTTGACGGCTATCTCCATCATGTTGTCCCAGTCGCTGTCGGTGGTGCAGGTGAAGGGTTTCCTGGCTGTTGTGCCGGCATTGCATACGATGCAGTCGATGGTGCTGCAGCTTTCCTTGATGTGTGAGATGAAGGAGTAGAGTTCGTCGCGGTTGCTCTGGTCGACTTTTATTGCTTTGTAGTTGTCGGTTGAGCTGGTGGGGGCGTTGTGGGCGTATGTGGCGTAGACGCGGTATCCCTTCTCGATGAGCATGTGGGCTACACCAAGTCCTATGCCTGACGTGCCGCCGGTGACTATGGCTGTTTTCATATTTCGGTAAAGTTCCTGCGTTCGGTGAATTGTTGCATGACGCCGGCCATAGCTATGCTCTCGTCCTGACTGAGCCGGGCGTTACTGGAACGCTTGTTTATTATGCATGATATCCATTCGTGTATCTCGTAGCGCAGCCCTTCGCCGTCCCACTTATAGAAGTATTTTTTGTTCTGGTTGAGGTCTTCGTAGCGTAGTTCGAAGTAGTCGGTCTTCCACCATGGGGCTTGGACATAGGCGTAGCCTTTGGTGCCCGAGATGACAAGGTTACCTTCGGTCTTCACGCCAAGACCTATCTTGAATGAGCATATGGCTTTGGGGTAGTGCATGACGCCTTTGGTGTATATGTCGACGCCGTTCTCCATGCGAGAGTATATGTGCAGGGTGTTGTAGCAGGTACCCAGCAACTTGAAGATGGGGAGCAGTGGGTACACTGCCGATTCGTACATTGAACCGCCGGCTTGGGTGGGGTCGAACTCGCGGCGGCTCCTGTCGGGCAATAGGCGGGAGAGCGAGGCTTCTATGTCGACTACTTCGCCGATGGCTCCGCTCTTTATCATGGCCATGAGGTGGTTGAACGCGGGGCAATGGGCGGTCTTGTGGGCTTCCATTAGGGTGAGACCTTTCGAATTGGCCAGGGCGTACAGTTCTTCGGCTTGTGCTTTTTCGAGTGCGAGGGGAATCTCGCACAGCACGTGCTTGCCGGCTTCGAGGGCGCGTCGGGAATATTCGTAGTGGCTAAGATGGGGGGTGGAGATGTATATGGCATCGGTATCGTGGAGCATGGCGTCTAAGCTGGGGTAGCTCTTTGCGATGCTGTGCGAGGCGGCAAAGGTGCTGCCTGTGGTGCTGTCTATGTCGTATACGCCGGCTATCTCTATGCCATTGACGAAACGGGACTCGGGTACGAAGCGTCTGGCAATGAGTCCGCATCCTGCAATTCCTATACGTATTCTCTTTTGCTTTTTCTCGCGGAGTTGGGTCGAGGAGATACCCTCGGTACGCGGCAGATAGACCACCTGGCAGTATTCGTTCAGGTAGTCGAACTTGCCTTCCCAGTCGCTGCCTATGGCGAAGATGTCGGCACCGTACCTTTGTATGTCGTCGATCTTCTGCCCGAAGTAGTCTTCGATTATTATTTTGTCGGCAAGGCCGGTGGCTTTCACGGCATCTACGCGCTCAAGGACGTTGTTCACTACGTTGAGTTTGCCTCGTTCGCGGTCGAAGTTGTCGTTGGTGACTCCCACGATAAGGTAGTCGCCAAGTGCCTTGGCGCGTTGCAGGAGATTGATGTGTCCCTGGTGGAGTAGGTCGTATGTGCCGTATGTTATTACTTTTTTCATTGTTACTAATGGGGTTTGCCTGGGCTCCGGCTGTTTATCGCAAATATATGGCTAATTTATGAGATGTCTTCATTTGGCGGCGATAAATTTATGGGGAATCTTGTGTAGGGGGCCTGTTTTTGCTGTTTGAATAAAATGTTTTAGGTAATAATATAGCAGTTGATCCACATACTAAAAACGCGTTGATGTTCATATCGAACGTATGTTCGAGAATGACAAAATACGCTGAATTTTAGTATAAATTCTTATATCGAACTCACGTTAATATATCAAAGTAAACTTTTTATATCTCGCTCGTTTGTTGCTATCTCTGCGGTGAACCGCGAAAATAGACTGCACTCGCTGTAATATATCAAAGTAAACTTTGTATATCTTGCTCGTTTGTTACTATCTCTGCGGTGAACCGCGAAAATAGACTGCACTCGCTGTAAAAAATAATGAAGCAAGCTTCATATTTCTCGCTCGTTTGTTGCTATCTTTGTTGATGCAACTTGTGATAGGGATATTGCTATGAATGCCGGAAAATATATTTGCTTTTTTTTGACTATGGCTGTTATTGCCTGTAGTGGGGATAAAATGGCCCGTGTGGTGCCCGAAGTGGAAGCTCCATGTGCGGCTGTGGGCAAGCCTAACAGGATTTCCTATTTTAGTGCCGGAAGGGCTTTCAATGACTTGAATGATGTTCATCTTGCCGCTGCGTCGCTGATTGGCATTGAACCGCTTGCTTCGCGCGATGAAATTCCTGGGGCTTCGAGGGAACTCTTTCTGGTAGGCGGTGCTATGCGTTACAACGAGCCTTTTGTGGTTGACGAGCTGAAGCATTCGTCGCCTTTCCTTGTGAAGGAGGCGCGTGACCTTTTGCATGACATTGGACGTAACTTTCAGGATTCACTAAAGTGTAAAGGGCTGCCGGCGTACAGTGTTATTGTCTCCTCGGTGTTGAGGACTGATGCTGATGTTAAGCGTCTGTCGAGGAGTAATGTGAATGCTTCGGAACGCTCGGTGCATTGCTATGGTACTACGGTGGATATCTCGTACCGCCGCTTTGAGAAGCATGATGACGAGGGGCCCGATGCGCGCGAGGTGGACCTTAAGGCGGTACTTGCCGAGGTGTTGCGCGACTTGAGGGCTGCCGGGCGTTGCTATGTCAAGTATGAAATAAAGCAGGCTTGTTTCCACATTACAGCTAGGGGGTGATTCCTTTCTTTGTATAACCATCGAGGGCCGGGAAATCCCGGCCCTCGATGGCTGTGTGGATGATTGTCAGTTGCGCCTGATTCTTATTTGTATGGCATTTTTTATGGGGGTGTCGTTGATGATTACCAGGTAACCACCGCCACCGGCTCCGGTGATTTTATAGCCTTTTACTTTACCGTTGTATTCGTCTATGGCTTTCTGTACGTGTGGGGATATCATGCCGGGGAACATGGCAACCTGTGCCTCGAATGATGCTGTACATGCTTTGCCCCAAGCGTCGACGTCTTTGGCGTTGATGGCTTCCCAACATTCAATGGCAGCCTTGGCAAGGGCTGCTGCGCCGGCCTCGTCGATGTGTGTCTCGGCAAGCACGTCGTAGTCGCCGCCGCGTGGGGCCATGGGGATGAGCCACAGGTTTTTCTCTATGAAATCAAGGATTTCGGGGGCTTTGACTGTTTCGATGCTCTCGGGCCAGTAGCCTCCGTTGTAGTTGAGCCGGTTGAGGCAGGGCATGACAATGCCTATGGCGTCTTGTGAGCCGCTGATGTAGGGGCTTCCGGGAGGGTTTTCGTAGCGGAATACCATCTTGGCCAGTGTCTCGCGGTCGCCCTCGGGGATGTCGACATGCCACATCTCTATGGCGGCCTTGCGCGATGATGTGCTCATGCCGCCGCGGTTGTTGAAGTCGTAGTCGGGCTCGATGCTTATGGTGAGCACGGGGCCGCCATGGTGCTTGCTCACATAGGGCTGGTCGAGCCAGCCGCCGGCGAGGTCAATGCGGTAGGGGATGTTGCACTCCTGGCGCAGGGCTGTGGTGGAGCGGGTGGGCAGGCCGGCCTCGGGGATGCGGGTGCTGACTACCAGCTCTATACCGTTCTCCTCGCAGAACCTCTTCTTGCCGGGGGTGTAACCGTCGCTGTTGACAAAGAAGATGTCGGGCTTCAGGCGTTTCACGTCCTCCTCGAAGTCAAGAATGCCGCTGCCGCTGTTGATGAATGCGTCCTTGACATAGCGTATGGCCTTTACCATGTAGAGGCGCTCGCGCTCGGTATTGATGGTCTTGCGGTCCTTGAGCTCGCGTATGGTGGCGTCGGAGCCTATGCCTACATAGAGGTCGCCATGTGTGGCGGCTTCCTTGAAGAATGCTACGTGGCCCGAATGGAGCATGTCGTAGCAACCGGATACGAATACTTTCTTGCTCATTTTTTCTTGTATATGTTTGATTTTTTATATGCTTTCTGTTTCTGTTCAGTCGCGGCGGAATATGTCGCGGGTGTAGACTTTTTCCTTGACATCGTCAAGGGTGGTGTCGTAACGGTTGGCTATTATGGCGTGTGACTGTTGCTTGAACTTTGCAATGTCGTTTACTACACGGCTGCCGAAGAAGGTGGTGCCGTCCTCGAGCGTGGGCTCGTAGATGATGACCTCGGCTCCCTTGGCCTTTATGCGTTTCATGACGCCTTGTATCGATGATTGGCGGAAGTTGTCGCTGTTGGTCTTCATGGTGAGGCGGTAGACTCCTATGGTGCACTGGCGTTCGTTCATGGCGTTGAAGTCGCCACGGCTGTAGTAGTCGTAGTATCCGGCCTTGCCCAGCACCTGATCGGCTATGAAGTCCTTGCGGGTGCGGTTGCTCTCGACGATGGCGCTCATCATGTTCTGCGGCACGTCGCGGTAGTTGGCGAGCAACTGCTTGGTGTCCTTGGGCAGGCAGTAGCCTCCGTAACCGAACGACGGGTTGTTGTAGTGGTCGCCTATGCGGGGGTCGAGGCATACGCCGCTGATGATTTCCTGCGAGGAGAGTCCTTTCATCTCGGCATAGGTGTCGAGCTCGTTGAAGTAGCTGACACGCAGTGCCAGGTATGTGTTGGCAAAGAGCTTGACGGCTTCGGCTTCGGTGAGTCCCATGATGAGGGTGGGTATGTCTTTCTTTTCGGCACCCTGCTGCAGCAGGCCTGCAAATGTGCGGGCTGCCTTGTCGAGACGTTCGTCACCGTCGGGGCGGCCTACTATTATGCGACTGGGGTAGAGATTGTCGTAAAGTGCTTTGCTCTCGCGGAGAAATTCTGGAGAGAATAGGACGTTTTCGCTCTGTAGCTTTTCGCGTATCGATGCTGTGAACCCGACGGGTATGGTGCTCTTTATGACCATTATCGCGTTGGGGTTGTGGCGCTTGACTGTCCTGATGACCTCTTCCACTGCTGATGTGTCGAAAAAATCCCTTGCGCGGTCGTAGTTCGTGGGTGCCGCAATTACTACGAAGTCGGCATCGCTGTAGGCTTTTGAGGCATCAAGGGTGGCTGTAAGGTCAAGATTACGCTCCGAGAAGAATTTCTCGATGTATTCGTCCTGAATGGGGGAGACGCGCCTGTTTATCATCTCTACTTTCTCGGGGATGATGTCGACGGCTGTGACGTGGTTGTGCTGGGCAAGCAATGTGGCTATGCTCAGTCCTACATATCCTGTTCCTGCAACTGCTATGTTCATGATTGTATGCGTAAGGGGCTTGTGTTGCCTTTCATAGGCAGTGCCCTATCCTGCAAATTTAGAATTATTATGCGAAATAAAAAAAATATTTTGCTGTGAAATATTGTCTTGTGCGGGGTGCATGCGTTCTGGAATTAGTGGTGCGTGGTCTGATGTTCAGAAGCGTTCAGGACAAGGGTGACCCAAAAGTGATTTTACAAAGAGAACACCCCTTGTCAGAATACACTCTGACAGGGGGTGATTGTTCTAAAAATGGGCTTTTGAGTCAGTCTCGTCCTGAACGCTTTCTCTATGCCTTTATTAGGGCTTGAACTGTGTTTACAACGGGTATGTTATTTCTTGTAAATTCCGCAGAAGTCGAGGATTATCTTGCTTTCGTCCCATGGCAGTGCCTTGAACTGATCGTGTGCTGTGAGCATTACAACGATGTCGGCCCTGTCAAATGCCTCTTTGTAGTCTGTGAGCTTGAACTGCTTGTGTTCGCTGACGTTTGGCTCTACAATCATGATGTCTGCGTTGTTGCATATCTGCAGTACCTTGCCGACAATGTTCTTTGATGGTGATTCGCGAAGGTCGTCAATGTTGGGTTTGAACGCGAGACCCATCATTGCAACAACGGGCTTACGGCCGTTCTTGAGCTCGAACTCGAGCATTGTGCTCTTAACCTTCTCGGCGCACCAGAAACTCTTGTAGTTGTTTATGTTGCGGGCGGTTGCAATAATTTTGCTTTCGGCCGGGTAGTCGGCTGTAATGAAATAGGGGTCGACGGCTATGCAGTGTCCTCCGACTCCGCAACCGGGCTGCAGAATGTTTACGCGTGGGTGTTTGTTGGCAAGTTCTATGAGCTCCCATACGTTGATGCCTGCCTTGTCACAGATGAGCGAGAGTTCGTTTGCGAATGCAATCTGCACGTCGCGGCTTGAATTCTCGGTGAGCTTGCACATCTCTGCTGTGCGGCTGTTGGTCTTGTGGAGCTGGCCTTTGACGAACTGTGAATAGAATTCTATTGCCTTGTCGGTTGATTCGGGGTTCATTCCGCCTATTACACGGTCGTTGTGTACAAGCTCATAGATTACGTTGCCTGGGAGCACGCGCTCGGGGCAGTAGGATATGTATATCTTTCCTTCAAGCTCGGGACGCTCGGTGAAGATGATGTTTGCCATCATCTCGGTTGTGCCTATGGGTGATGTGGATTCAATAACGTAAAGGTCGCCTTCCTTCAAAAGTGGAAGAACTGCACGGGTTGCAGCCTCGACGTATGATACATCGGGTTCGTGGTCACCCTTGAATGGGGTGGGTACTACCATAAAGTATGCGTCGCTCAACTGTGGGGTAGTGTATGCCTTGAATTTGCCGGCTGCAATAACCTCCTGCAACATCTCTTCCATGCCGGGCTCTATGATGTGGAGCTTGCCCTGGTTGGTTACCTCTACCACTTTGGGGTTGATGTCAACGCCTACTACATCTACTCCGTGCTTTGCTGCAATGATTGCTGTGGGAAGGCCAATATAGCCGAGTCCCATAAAACATGCTTTCATATGGATTGTATTTGATTGTTTTATGTTTATTGTATTACTTGCCCTTATGTCTCTTTCGCTTTGCTCTGTCGGGACGGCAATGAATCTGTTGTTTTTTTTGATTCCTTCAATTGTTCGGGATTGCAGGCTGGCGGGTTTATTTTAACGCTTCCACAATCCTGCCACATGCCAAGCCGTCACCATAGGGGTTCACAGCCTTGCTCATTTCGTCGTAGTGCGACTGGTTGTCGAGCAGCTGTGATACCTCGTTTACAATCTTGTTGTAGTCGGTGCTGACGAGCTTTACCGTGCCGGCTTCAAGGGCCTCGGGGCGCTCGGTCGTGTCGCGCATAACAAGTACCGGTTTGCCAAGACCGGGGGCCTCTTCCTGTATGCCGCCGCTGTCGGTGAGGACAATGGTGCTCTTCTCCATCAGATATACGAACGATAGATACTCAAGAGGTTCTATGAAGAACATGTTTTTGAACTTGCCATGTTCCTCGCCGAATACCTCAGCAATGGGCTTGCGTACGTTGGGGTTGAGGTGCATGGGGTAAACAAAATCTACGTCGGGGTACTTTAATGTCAGGTCCTTTATGGCTGTACACATGTTTATGAAGCCGTCACCGAAGTTCTCACGGCGGTGGCCGGTTATAAGTACAAGTTTTTTGCCATCGTCAAGGCGTGTTACGTCGTAACCTGCCTGTGCAAGCAAGGTTTTGAGTTCTTTGTTGAGTGCCTTGTCTTCTTTGATTTTGTTTACGACCCAGTACAAAGCGTCGATTACTGTGTTGCCTGTTACTGAAATGCTCTCCTCGGCAACAGCTTCGCGCAGCAGGTTTGCTTTGCTCAGCGGGGTTGGGGCAAAATTGTATGTTGCTATGCGGCCTGTAATCTGGCGATTCATCTCCTCGGGCCATGGACTGTATATGTTGTGTGTGCGAAGTCCAGCCTCTACATGTCCTACAGGTATCTGCTGGTAGAAAGCTGCAAGTGCTGCAGCAGTGCTTGTTGTGGTGTCGCCATGTACAAGAACCACATCGGGCTGTGCCTCTTTGAGTACATCTCGCATTCCTGTAAGAACGCGCGCTGTTACATCATAAAGGTCTTGTCCCTGTTTCATTATATTGAGGTCGTAGTCGGGGGCAATGTCAAACAACTGCAACACCTGGTCGAGCATCTGGCGGTGCTGACCTGTTACACATACGATTGTCTTGAAGGTTTCAGAGTATTTCTGGAACTCTTTTACCAGCGGTGCCATCTTGATGGCCTCTGGACGTGTTCCGAATACGAGCATTACGGTTTTCATGTTTGTATAATCGTTGTCCTGTTGTTGTCCTGTTTTTCTTGTTTAGGCTGTATCTTTTGCAGAGGTTTGCTTTGTTACGCCGTATAGGAATGTACAAAGATAATAAAAAAATGATATACAAACAATTCGTTTGTGTAATTTGACAGGAATTTAAAAAACTTGTATTGAATGTAGTTGGCCGGTAGGGTTTGTAATGGTTTTATATTGTCGTTTTTGTATATCCTATCGTGAATATGCTTATAGTGCAGTTGCTGCTCTCTTTTATGGTTTTGGCGCAGCTTGCAAGGGTGGCTCCAGTCGTGAGTATGTCGTCGACGAGAAGTATGTGCCGGCCTTCGAGGCATGACGGGGCGGCCACGGAGAATATGCCTTCGACGTTCTTCCAGCGTTCGTCGCGGTTCTTGTGGGTCTGTGTCTCGTTCGATATGGTGCGCTTGACAGTGTTCTTTGCGACAGGTATGCCCGTAGCCCGGGATATACCGTCTGAAATGTAGTCGCATTGGTTGTAGCCGCGTTTGCGTTTTTTCTTTCTCGACAATGGAAGCGGGACTATAATGTCTATCCCGTCGAAAAAACCGCTTTCCTGCAGTTCTTTGGCAGCTATGTATGCGAGGCGTTCCCCGACAATGGGGCGTCCATGGTACTTGAGGGTATGAATGAGGTTGTTGTAGGGTGAGCCTTTGTGGTAGTAGATGTAGGATGTCGCACGTTCTATGTCTATTTTCCCCCAGAATATATGTTCAATGTCTTTCCTGCTTTCTGCCTCTATTCTTGGGAGTGCATATAGGCAGTTTAGACATATGTCCGTCTCCTGTGCTGACAGCAGTTCGCCACAGACACAACAATGGCGCGGGAATATTATGTCGAGCAGGTCAGAAATCCATTTCATCGCCTTTATATTTTATTGCCTTTATGATGAGTGCTGGTTCATAGCCGCGGCTTGCCGCGTGGCGTATTATCTTCTGCTGTGTGGCAAAGTCGTCCTTGCCTTTGAGTTCACGGCGCTTGATGTTGATGGTCTCTTGCAGTGCTTGCAAGTATATCTCCTCGTCGATGTTCTCCAGGGCCTCTTTTATATGCTCCTGTGGCAAGTGTTTCTCACGCATGGCGGCTATGATTTTAATGCGCCCCCAGCGGTTGAACTTTACCTTGTCGTTGACAAAAGCGCGACAATAGCGGGATTCTTCTATGAACCCCTCTTTCTTTAACCTTTTGATTATTTCCTGTTGTCCGTCAGGTGCAATGCCCCACGCTGTGAGCTTGGAGATGACCTCGCTCACACATCGTTCACATAATGTGCAATAGGCTGCTGCCTTGTGCAGTGCTTCGGGTGTGGTAAGCTGTTTCATGGTAGGGCTGCTCTTATCATTCTGTCATTGCTGGCAAAATCCTTGCGCAGTTCAATATTGGTATAGCCGAGGGATGCCAGCATGTCCGATGTTCCATTTCCGTGGGCGCGGTTTATCTCGAAGTAGAGTTTACCACCGGGTTCGAGCATCTGCAATCCTTTTTCGGCAATTGTGCGGTAAAACAGCAACGGGTCGTTGTCGGGAACAAAAAGGGCTGTATGCGGCTCCCAGTCGAGTACGTTGGATTCCATAGTGCTCTTTTCGTTGTCCTTTATATATGGGGGGTTGCTGACGATGATATCGAACTTTTCTCCTGAAAGGGTGTGGGAGAGTATGTCGACTTGTGCAAACTCTACTGACGTGCCATTGCTTCTGTTGTTCCCGCGTGCTATCTCAAGTGCTTCTGATGATATGTCCCATGCTGATACCTTGCTGCCGGGAAACTTGCTTGCAAGGCTTACTGCAATGCAGCCGCTTCCGGTACCGATATCGAGGATTCTCTCCTTGCCGTTGCTCTCTTGCGCTATCCACTCCACTAACTCGCTTGTCTCGGGGCGCGGAATGAGTGTCGCAGGAGTTACCTTGAAACGCAAACCGCAAAAATCGCTGTAACCGAGTATGTACTGTATTGGCTCGTTGCGGTTCAGGCGCTTAAGGGCATCATCAAGCAATAAGTTCTGTTCCGGTGTGAGTATTACAGGGTCTTTGAGATAGAATGTCATCTGCTTAATGCCGAGCAATTCAGTAGCTATTATACGTGTGAAAGCTGCAACCTCTCCTTTCGGGTAGCGACTGCCGATACTTTCATCTATATGCCTGATGATTGTTCTCATCCTGTTCTGGTTTATTTGCGCAACTCTGCATATAGCTGTTCCCACTCGTCGCAAAGCTCTTGTATGGATGGGAACACAAGGTTTGCGCCGGCGTCTGAGAGAACGTTGTTTTTCAATGGGCCTGTGTTTGCTGCAACGGTGAACAGTCCTGCAGCAACGCCTGCTGTTACGCCAAGCGGGGCGTTTTCAACCACAATTACCTCGTCTGGGGCAAAGCCTCCGCGTTCTAACGCTAAAAGGTAAGGGTCGGGGTAGGGTTTGCCACGCTTTACGTGGAAACTGCTGATGACGTGACCCTCGGCAAACAAGCCGGGGAAGTTGCTTTGTATGCGGTCGAGCAGGGTGGGGGTTCCGCTACCTGTGACTATCATTGGTGTAAGTCCACATTCCTTTACCTTTTGCACAAGCTCAAGAGCGAACGGCATTCGTGGTGTAGGGGGGTAGGTGTCGAATATGGCGCATTTCTCTTTGCACAGCGCATCGATGAGCTCTGCTGTTGCGGGCTTGCCGAACTGTGCAATGCTTGCTGTATTTATGGTGTCGGCTCCGGTGCGTCCTTCGTTCATGTATACGTCTTCGCGCGAGAAGTTGAAACCGGCATCGGTCATCACTCGCGACCAGGCATCGGCATGGTAAGGCATTGAATCGAACAGTACGCCGTCCATGTCGAACAATACAGCACGCAACTGCAAGGCCACAAGGCCTTGCAGTTGCTTATAGTTTTCAATAGCTTTCTTGTAATCCATTAAAGACTGTTTAAATTCTTTTGTTATTCATTTGAATGAGATTCCTCCGCTTTGCGTTCGGAATGACAAGTACTCCGCATCAGTGTCATATCGACCGTATGGGAGATATCTCTTGTATTTCACTTGTTTTGAGACTCCTCCGCTTTGCTCAGAATGACAATCTTTTTGTTTACAGTCTTGCGCGGATTGCTTTGCTCTCCTCCTCGTAGCCTGGCTTGTCGAGAAGCGCAAACATGTTCTTCTTGTATGCCTCAACACCTGGCTGGTTGAATGGGTTTACGCCCAATACATAACCGCTGATACCGCAACCAATCTCAAAGAAATAGAGCAACTGACCGATGTAGTACTCGTTGAGTGCAGGGATTGAGATGCGGATATTTGGCACGCCACCATCAACGTGTGCAAGCTGTGTACCAAGCTCTGCCATCTTGTTTACCTCGTCAACGTGCTTGCCAGCGAGGAAGTTCAAACCGTCAAGGTTTTCCTCGTCGCTTGGAACTGTGAGTGAACTGTTTGGCTTCTCGATTGAAATTACTGTCTCGAAGATTGTGCGCTCACCTTCCTGAATCCACTGACCCATTGAGTGAAGGTCGGTGGTGAAGTCAACCGATGCTGGGAAGATACCTTTGTTTTCCTTGCCTTCGCTCTCGCCGTATAGCTGCTTCCACCACTCGGATGTGAAGTGGAGCTTTGGCTGGTAGTTAACAAGGATTTCAATCTTCTTGCCGTCGGCATACAATGCGTTACGTGTAGCTGCATACATTGCTGCGATATTCTCCTCGAATGGTACTTCTGGAGCGCAGCCTTTCTCCATGTCGCGTGCACCGTTTACAAGTGCTTCAACATCGAATCCGGCAACGGCGATAGGTAACAGACCTACCGGGGTGAGTACAGAGAAGCGTCCGCCCACATTATCGGGGATGATAAAGCTCTTGTAACCCTCCTTGTCGGCTGTGATGCGTGCAGCACCTTTAACAGCATCAGTGATTGCAACGATTACTTTGCTTGCCATCTCCTTACCGCGCTGGTCTTCGCACTGCTTCTTCAAAAGACGGAATGCTAGGGCTGTCTCGGTGGTGGTTCCTGATTTTGATATATTGATGACACCGAACTTCTTGTCTTTGAGGTATTCTGTAAGCTCAAACAGATAGTCTTCGCTGATATTGTGTCCTGCAAATATTACTCTTGGGTTGCTGTTGTCGCCGATGAGAGCAGCAAAGTTGTTGCTGAGTGCCTCAATGACAGCACGTGCACCAAGGTAGCTTCCGCCGATACCAGCAACTACTACTACCTCGCAGTTTTCGCGGAGTGTCTTCGCTGTTGCCTTTATGTCGTCGAGGTGCTCTTGGGTAATTGATGTAGGCAGGTGAAGCCAGCCCAAGAAATCATTACCTGGTAAAGTGCCCTCTTCAAGAGCCTTTTGTGCGTTTTTTACCTGTGGTTCAAGAGCAAGAATTTGCTCACGTGTAACAAAGCCTGTTACCTTGTCGATGTTAAGTGTTATATTTTTCATTTTTATCCTTGTTTTTATTTCCTTTTACTTGAATGAATCGGTCAGCAGCTTAATCTCAATGACTGGTGATATACCCTCATAGAGGATGTTATATACTGCATCTATAATAGGAGTATTGATACGGTAGTGCTCGTTTATCTCCTTTATACATTTTGCGGCATAATAGCCCTCGGCAATCATCTCCATCTCTATCTGGGCATTCTTTACAGAGTACCCCTTTCCTATCATGCTTCCGAATACACGGTTTCGGCTGAACTTGGAGTATCCTGTAACAAGCAGGTCGCCCATATAAACCGAGTCGTTTATGGTGCGCTCGATTGGGTGTACCACGTTGAGGAAACGGTTCATCTCGATAGCTGCATTGGACATGAGCACGGCCTGGAAGTTGTCACCGTACTTGAGGCCGCTGCATATACCGGCGGCAATGGCATATATATTCTTAAGTACCGAACCATATTCGATTCCCACCACATCGTCGCTCACCGATGTTTTTATGAAACTATTGGCAAGTTTCTTTGCAAACTGCTTTGCATGGTCTATGCTTGAACAGCCTACTGTAAGGTATGATAGACGCTCCAATGCAACCTCCTCGGCATGGCAGGGGCCTGCAATGGCGGCTATATTTTCGTATGGAACCTTATATACTTTATTAAAATACTCCGATATTATGAGATTCTCATCGGGTACGATACCTTTTATGGCATTTACGATGAACTTGTCCTCAAGGTCGGCCTTAAGCTTCTTAAGGTGGTTCTTGAGGTAGGGTGATGGGGTTACGAATACAAGTATGTCGCTTTCCTTTACTATCTTGTTGATGTCTGACGAGAAATTTATCCTGTCGGTATCGAACTTTACTGCAGAAAGATAAGCCGGGTTATGTCCCAATCGCTTGAAGTCCTCAATGCGGTCATCTCGTCTTATGTACCAGTTTATGGAATCGACATTGTTGAGTATAATTTTGGCTATTGCCGTTGCCCAACTGCCGCCGCCCATAATGGCAATCTGTTTGTTAGATAGTTCCATAATTGGTTTTTTTTAATGTTTAACCAAGGTTCTCAATCCATGCGGCAACTTCGTTTACCGATGGATTTGTGTAGCCTAGTTTGAACTTTTTGTTTATGCCACCGATTTCCATCTGTATCTTCTGTGCATTGCCTCCTTTGAGGTCGTTTACAAGGTTATAGCCGGCCTTGTGTAGAACTGGTACCCACTCCTCGGGAACGCCTATTACGGCAAATGCAGCAGCATTGTCTTTCGGAACCTTCTTTTCGGGGCGCATTTGCGGGAAGAACAGAACCTCCTGTATTGTTGTCTGGCCTGTCATGAGCATTGCAAGACGGTCCATACCTATACCCATACCCGATGTCGGCGGCATTCCGTATTCGAGTGCGCGTACAAAGTCCTTGTCAATGAACATGGCTTCGTCGTCGCCCTTCTCGCTTAGACGCAACTGCTCCTGGAAACGCTCAGCCTGGTCTATCGGGTCGTTAAGCTCGCTGTATGCGTTGCAGAGCTCCTTTCCGTTTACCATGAGCTCGAAACGCTCTGTGAGGTCAGGGTTGTTGCGGTGGCGCTTGCATAGTGGTGACATCTCGATAGGGTAGTCGGTGATGAATGTTGGCTGTATGTAGTTGCCCTCGCAGAACTCGCCGAATATCTCATCGATGAGTTTTCCCTTGCCCATGGTTTCGTCAACTTCCATTTTCAGTTCCTTGCAGATGGCGAAGATTTCCTCTTCGCTCTTGCCGTTGAGGTCGTAGCCTGTGAACTCCTTGATTGAGTCGAGCATTGTAACGCGTCGGAAAGGTGCCTTGAAACTGATGGTGTGTTCGCCTACCTGTACATCAGTAGTGCCGTTTACATCAAGCGCGATTTTCTCGAGCATCTGCTCGGTAAAGCACATCATCCAGTTGTAGTCCTTGTACGATACATAAATCTCCATGCAGGTGAACTCGGGGTTGTGTGTGCGGTCCATGCCTTCGTTGCGGAAGTTTTTCGAGAACTCGTATACGCCCTCGAAACCACCTACTATGAGTCTCTTTAGATAGAGTTCGTTGGCTATACGCAGGTACAACGGAATGTCAAGCGCATTGTGGTGGGTGATGAACGGGCGTGCTGCAGCACCGCCTGGGATTGACTGTAGTACGGGTGTCTCTACCTCCATGTATCCTCTTGAATTGAAGAATTCGCGCATAGAACTGTATATTTTGTTGCGCTTGATGAATATCTCCTTTACGCCTTCGTTCACAACAAGGTCAACATAACGCTGACGGTAACGTAGCTCAGGGTCTTCGAAACGGTCGTAAGCAACTCCGTCCTTGTACTTTACGATAGGTAGCGGGCGTATGCTCTTTGATAAGAATGTGAGTTCCTTTGCATGTATGGTGATTTCACCGGTCTGTGTACGGAATACGATACCCTTTATTCCAACAAAGTCGCCAATGTCGAGCAGTCTCTTGAAAAGCACGTTGTAGTTGTCCTTGTTATCTCCTGGGCATATGTCATCACGTGTGATATATACTTGGATTCGGCCTTTTGAGTCCTGTAACTCAATGAATGATGCCTTGCCCATAACACGGCGGCTCATCATTCGTCCGGCAATACATACCTCGCGTGGCTCTTCATTGTCTTTGAATTCTGCAATGATATCTGTTGAGAACGCGTTTGTAGGGTATTCGGCTGCAGGATAGGGCTCTATTCCCATGTTGCGCAATTCGGCAAGTGCTTCACGGCGTACTATTTCCTGTTCGCTAAGTTCTAGAATGTTCATTTTTTATATATTGTTTTTAGATTAATTTTCTGAAATAGTCTATTGTGTACTGCAGGCCTTCGTCCAGTTTGATGCCTGGTTGCCAGCCATCGAGTTCCTTGTTTGCGAGTGTGATGTCGGGCTTGCGTTGGCGCGGGTCGTCCTGCGGCAGTGGCTCGAAGATAATCTTAGATTTTGAACCGGTAAGCTCAATGACTTTCTCGGCAAGTTCAAGCATGGTGAATTCTCCCGGGTTTCCTATGTTCACCGGTCCCAGGAAACTGTCGCGTGTCTCCATCATGCGTACCATGCCCTCTACGAGGTCGTCGACATACTGGAAACTGCGTGTCTGCTTCCCGTCACCATATATTGTTATGTTCTCGCCGCGGAGTGCCTGTACGATGAAGTTCGAAACGACACGTCCGTCGTTCATGCTCATTCGCGGGCCGTATGTGTTGAATATGCGTATTATCTTGATACGCAGATTGTTTTGACGATGGTAGTCCATGAATAGCGTTTCGGCACATCGTTTGCCTTCGTCGTAGCACGAACGTATACCTATCGGGTTTACATTGCCCCAATAGCCTTCCACCTGTGGGTGTATGTTAGGGTCACCGTATACTTCGCTTGTCGATGCCTGCAGAATCTTTGCTCCAACACGCTTGGCAAGGCCGAGCATGTTCATTGATCCTATGACGCATGTCTGTATGGTCTTTACAGGGTCGTGCTGGTAGTGTACCGGTGATGCCGGACATGCGAGGTTGTATATCTCGTCGACCTCTGCTGTGTATGGTTGAGTGATGTCATGGCGTACTAATTCGAAATGGTCGTTGCCAATGAGGTGGCGTATGTTGTCCTTGCTGCCTGTAAAGTAGTTGTCGAGGCAGATGACGTCGTTGCCGTCCTTCAGAAGCCTTTCGCATAGGTGCGAACCGATGAATCCTGCTCCTCCTGTTACGAGTATGCGTTTCATATATTGTTTTATTCAAATTGTGTGCTGCCGGAACCTATCATGTTGCCGTCAACGAATATGTATACACTGTAATTTCCTTTCTGTAATGTCTCTTCTATGTCCCAGTATAGTGTCATAGCTTGTTCCTCGCCGGTGAACTCGAACTTGCGGTTCATGGAGTATCCGATATTGCGGCCTTCGTAAAGGAATGTGTTGCTGTAGTTCTTGACAAGCGTCTCTTGGTCGGGCTTTAGAATCCTGACATAGGCGACCTTTTCTCCAGTGCTGGCAGTGATGTTCTTGGTAATGGTGAAACTTACTTCTATCTGCTTTGCACGTTTAATGCTTTCGGTCTCCTTGCCGTTCTTTTTGAGAAGCTTTATGCTTACTTTTGCTGCGTCGAGCTGTGATGCCAAAGTGACTTTCTCGCTGAGTACTTTCTTCTCTTCGGCCAGATTGTCAATCTGTTTCGATGCCTCCATGTACTTTTCGCGTACTACAGTGTTCTCCTTCTTGAGGTTTGCATTCTCCCTGTTGAGCGAGTCTATCTGCATAACATAGTTCTTGAGTACGGCACGTATCGTCTTCAACTCTTTCTTGAGGCGGGTTATCTCGGCAGCACTTGTGGTCTTTGTACGTTCGAGTTCCTCGAGGAGCTGCTGTGTTCGCAACTGTTCCTGTTCGAGCTTTATTCTCAAGGAGTCGTTGTTTATGCGTACCATGAGCTCATCGTACTGTACCTGTGCCGACGCAAGGTCATTGAGCATTTCTTCCCTTTCAAGAGCCATGAGCTCCTCGACCTCTTCCTTGCGCTCCTCGCTCCTGAAAAGGGCGAAAGATAGCACACATCCAAGAATTAGAAGGATGATAGAGACGATGCCCAATATTGTTATGACACGGTTCTTTTTGTCCATTGAGTTCTGTTATTTATTTATTTGGAAAGTTTCTGTATGCTTTCCTTAAGTATGGCAATCTTCTCTGTCGCATCGGACTGTTTCTTGCGCTCAATGGCAATAATTTTTTCCGGGGCTTTGCTTACGAAGTTTGGGTTGTTCAGCTTTGCTTCTACGCTCTTGAGGAATTTCTCGTGGTATGCAAGTTCTTCCTGCATCTTTGCAATCTCGGCATCCTTGTCTATGAGTGAACCCATGGGCACTGCGAATTCGTTTGTGCCTACACGGAACGAAACTGCAGTATCATCGGGTGTAGTAACGTTGTCGATAGATGTAAGGTTTGCCATCTTGGTTATTACGCTCTCAAGCCCGGCTACCGGTGACTCGCCTACATGCTGGAGTGCAAGCGGCTCGCGTGGTGAGAGGTTCTTCTGCTGGCGTATCGCACGGATGTTGCCTATTACATCCTTCATGATGCCAATCTTTGCAAGGAATTTCTCGTCACACTCCTTTGCGAGTTCCTTCACGCTCTGTACCATAAGGCTTTCGCCTTCATTGCGGTCCTTGATGCTCTGCCACAGTTCCTCGGTAATGAACGGCATGAATGGGTGGAGCAGTCGTAGCAGGCTGTCGAAGAAACCGAGTGTTGCTTCGTAAGTGGCTGCGTCAATCGGTGAACCGTATGCCGGCTTTATCATCTCGAGATACCATGCCGAGAACTCATCCCAGAAGAGTGAGTATACGTTCATCAAAGCCTCGTTAAGACGGTATTTGCCGAACTGGTCCTCAAGCAGGGCTGCAGATTTTGCAAGAGTCTCGCCGAAGTACTTTATTGCAAGCTTTGAACTCTCGGGCTGTTCTATCGCGTCGCTTACGTTCCAGCCCTTTACAAGACGGAACGCGTTCCATATCTTGTTACAGAAGTTACGTCCCTGCTCGCATAGTGTCTCGTCGAAGAGAATGTCATTTCCGGCAGGAGCCGAAAGCATTATGCCCATGCGTACACCGTCGGCACCATAGCGTGCAATGAGGTCAAGCGGGTCGGGGCTGTTGCCGAGCGATTTGCTCATCTTGCGGCCGAGCTTGTCGCGTACGATACCTGTGAAATATACATTTCTGAACGGCATTTCACCCTGGTATTCGTAACCGGCCATAATCATGCGTGCTACCCAAAAGAAAATGATGTCCGGGCCTGTAACCAGGTCGTTGGTGGGGTAGTAGTAGCTTATCTCTTTGTTGCCTGGGTCCAGAATTCCGTTGAACAGGGATATAGGCCATAGCCATGAGCTGAACCATGTGTCGAGCGCATCCTCATCGTGGCGCAGTTCGTCTGCTGTAATGTTCTCGTAGCCCGGAATAGCCTTTGCGAGTGCAAGTGCCTCTTCGAGATTTTCCGCTACGACGAACTTCTCGTCAGCTCCCTCTGCTACTGGCAGGAAGTATGCAGGTATGCGGTGTCCCCACCATAGCTGGCGGCTGATACACCAGTCTTGTATGTTGGCAAGCCAGTTGTTGTATGTTGTCTTGTATTTTGTGGGGTAGAACTTGAGCTTGTTCTCCATTACCGGCGGCAGTGCAATGTCGGCAAAGTGCTGCATGCGTAGAAACCACTGCATGCAAAGGCGTGGCTCAACTGCTGTATCGGCATTGCGCTCGCTGTATCCTACCTTGTTGTCGTAGTCCTCGACCTTCTCGAGAAGACCTGCGTCGGCAAGATCCTTTACTATCTGCTTGCGCACGTCCATGCGGTCCATGCCTACGTACAGGCCTGCAGCTACGCTTATCGTAGCGTCTGCATTGAATATGTCAATTGTTTCAAGATTATGTGTCTTGCCCAGCATGTAGTCGTTGGTGTCATGCGCGGGGGTAACCTTAAGGCAACCGGTACCGAACTCAATCTCTACATAACGGTCCTCGATTACCGGAATCACGCGGTTAACCAATGGAACGATTACATTCTTTCCCTTGAGCCATGTATTCTTCGGGTCCTTGGGGTTGATGCACATTGCAGTGTCACCCATGATTGTCTCGGGGCGGGTGGTTGCTACAACTGCATAGCGACGTCCGTCGCTGTCGCGGTGGATTACCTGATGCTTTACTGTCGGGTCGAATGCGTCTGTTGCCGACAATGTCACTGCATCAGTTTCCTTGCCGTCAGTGCTTCCTGCTTGCTCGTCAACATAATATTTAAGGTAGTAGAGCTTGCTCTTCTCCTCCTTATATATAACCTCCTCGTTGCTCAATGCTGTCTGTGCCTTGGGGTCCCAGTTGACCATGCGCAGTCCGCGGTATATGAGTCCCTTGTTGTAGAGGTCGCAGAATACTTTGATTACGCTCTGGCTACGCACCTCGTCCATTGTGAATGATGTGCGATCCCAGTCGCACGATGCACCCAGCTTGCGCAACTGCTTCAGGATGATGCCTCCATGCTCATCGGTCCATTCCCATGCGTGCTTGAGGAACTCCTCGCGTGTGAGGTCGCTCTTCTTTATGCCCTTTTCGGCAAGTTTCTTTACAACCTTTGCCTCGGTTGCGATTGAAGCGTGGTCGGTACCCGGTACCCAGCATGCGTTCTTGCCCAGCATGCGTGCATGACGCACGAGGATGTCCTGTATTGTATTGTTGAGCATGTGGCCCATGTGCAACACGCCTGTAACATTTGGCGGCGGTATCACGATGGTGTATGGTTCTCTCTCGTCCGGCTCCGAGTGGAACAGGTTGTTCTTCATCCAATATCCGTACCACTTCTCTTCAACCTCGGCCGGTATGTAAGTGCTTGCTAGGCTCATAGTATTTTATTTTATTATATAGTTATTCCAAATTTAAGCTATTTGCAAAGATAGCTCTTATTATTAATTTATTTATCTTTGTAGGGTAAAAAAAACAAATTATGCATAGTAAGAATGAAATTTTGGATTCTTTCGGGCGTTTTTTGGATGTTCTTGATGAATTGCGCGAAAAATGTCCGTGGGACCGCAAGCAGACAAACCATAGCCTGCGCCCAAATACCATAGAGGAGTGTTTTGAACTTTGTGATGCGCTCATTGCCGATGATACGCAGAATATATGCAAGGAACTTGGCGATGTGCTACTTCATGTGGCATTCTATGCAAAGATTGCAAGCGAGAAAAGACAGTTCGACATGAAGGATGTGTGCGACCGTCTTTGTGATAAATTGATATACCGTCATCCGCATGTATTTGGTGATGCCGTTGCCGAGACTGCCGGTGAGGTGTGCAAGAACTGGGAACAGCTCAAGATGAAGGAGAAGGATGGAAACAAGAGCATTCTTAGTGGTGTCCCTAATGCAATGCCTTCTCTCATTAAAGCCTACCGCATGCAGGAGAAAGCTGCCAACGTCGGTTTTGATTGGGAAAATAAAGAGGATGTCTGGGCAAAGGTGCGTGAGGAAATATCAGAAGTGGAAGCCGAAATGAAGAACGGCAGCAAGGCCGATTGCGAGAAAGAGTTCGGTGACCTCATCTTCAGCCTTGTGAATGCTGCACGCCTTTACGGAATAAATCCGGATAATGCTCTTGAGATGACAAATGCCAAGTTCCGCCGCAGGTTCAATTATGTTGAGGAACATTCAAAGGAGAAGGGCATGAATCTTAAGGATATGTCGCTCGAGGAGATGGATGCCTTGTGGAATGAAGCGAAGAAAAGTGAATGAGCAAAACTTTGCATGTGATATAGATACGATATTGAAACTAACTGTCATTTAACGTTATTGATGATGTCGACATTATGCTGACAGCATATTCCGATTTGAGCTGGTTGATATCGTCTCCTTTGGGAGAGTACAGCTCCTGTCCGAACGGTGAACCCCAGAATTTGGATTTTGAAATAAGCGTCAGAGACTATAATTGCCTTTTCTGCAAAAGTGGTACCCATACAGTGGCAGCAGTGAAACGGAGCGGCAATGAAGTCGTGGTTGAGGGTGAGTTTTATGGTATGCTCGAAGATAACCGTGATATAAGCAGTAGGTACAGGCTGGCATTTGGGTAATTTCGGTTGTGCTTCACATTAAATAGTTCGAGGTTGCCATCATCATGTGGCAACCTCGAATTATTGTTTCATCTTTTTTCGCCGGTTTTGTTTCTGTATCCCTGACGCTGTGTCATTCTTTTCATCAAGTCGCGTTGGAATGATATCTCGGCGTGTTGTATGCGCATCAACTTGCATGCCGGCAGTACTTTGAGATATTTTATGCTATATTCCTTTTCGAGCTTTGCAATCTCTATTTTCACGTCGCCCATTCTGTCAACTAACTGTCGGCACTGCTCTTCGCCCATCT
Source organism: Bacteroidaceae bacterium (assembly GCA_017547205.1). Classification (GTDB taxonomy): domain Bacteria; phylum Bacteroidota; class Bacteroidia; order Bacteroidales; family Bacteroidaceae; genus HGM04593. Next base: position 30,407 of record JAFYQH010000063.1, read on the forward strand.
TTTCGCCACGCTTCATGTTTATGCTCTTGCGTGCATCGCGTTCAAGTGTGAACTTCTTTTTTTGTAGCTCAAAGAACAATGGGAAGAAAGCCTGGGCCTCTTCGGTTGTGAGCTGTGCCTTTTCAGTTATGTATTCCCTCTGTCTTGTTTGGAACTCCTCGGGCGAGAAATGTCTTCTCCCTTCTTTCTTCTGCTGGGCGTTCTCCTGCGCTGTAATGCTTGTTGCGGCAAACAATGCTATGGCAAATGTGAATAATATCTTTTTCATATCCGGTTCATTTATTGATCCATATCGGTGTCGGTAAGGTAACAGTAGAATGTGTACTCGTCGATAGGGTAGTTGGCCAGCACGTTGTCGATGAACTCGCTGTCAACCCCCGTGTCGTAGCCGGTACTTTCGGCTGCTGTCATTTCGTTATGCCTGTCGTTGTTCCTGTATGGCGCAGAAATGACACCTACCGCAATGGCAAATACTATTGCGATTGTTGCCGCATAGCCAATCCAACGCATACGTGCATTGATGCTTATCTCCTTTCTCCGGGGATGTGTGTTCTTTTGGCTCGTAGCTTTCAGAATCTCACTGTTGAGTTTTATGAAATAGCCTTCGGGCGTTGTCAGCGGTTTCCTATTTTTGTAGTCTTCAAGCTTCATTTCTCGGTTTTTGTCTTATTTTAGATTCCTTTGAGGGGAAAAGGTTTAATTGTTTTCCTTTAAAAACTCTTCAATCTTCTTTACTGCTATATGGTATGATGCCTTCAGTGCTCCGACGCTTGTGTCAAGCAGTTTCGACATCTCTTCGTATTTCATATCTTCGAAGTACTTCATGTTGAAAGCAAGCCTCTGTTTGGCCGGCAAGCGGCTTATAGCCTCCTGAAATAGGGCGTCGGCCCTGTCTCCATTGAAATAGGCATCACTTTCAATAGTGTCTGCCACAGCACCTTCGGCGGTGTCTATAGGGACTTTGACCTGCTGGTTCCTGCTCAAGAATGTAAGTGTTTCGTTTATTGCAATGCGGTATAGCCATGTCGATATCTGCGACTCACCGCGGAACTTCCCGATGTTTGTCCATGCCTTAATGAATGTCTCCTGCACGAGGTCGTTCGTGTCTTCGTGCGAGAATACCATGCGGCGTATGTGCCAGTAAATCTGTTCGCTGTATATCTCTACAACGGAAGAGAATGCACCAGCCCTGGTCTGTTCTTCCCTGAGCTGCTTTATGATTTCTTTTTCGTCGTAGTTGTTCCTGGTCACAGTCGTATGCGTTTGTATTCTGTTTTGACTATTGTCAGGCAATAAGGTTTAATTTGTCATATGGTAAAAATGCGTCCTTCATCAGCCATCAGTGTGTTTTCGAATATTTCCTTCGCTTCTTTTTGTAGAATGTCGCATTCGTCGTACCGTGACGAGAAATGGCCTATTACGAGTCTCTTCGCTTCTGCATCGCATGCTATCTGTGCTGCCTGCCGTGCTGTACTGTGGAACGTGGATGCTGCACGTCCTTTCTCACTTTCGGCGAATGTGGCCTCGTGGTATAGCAGGTCCACACCTTTTATGTATTTGTTGTTGCCTGGACATGGCAGTGTGTCGCTGCAGTAGGCATAGCTGCGTGATGGGTCGGCCTCTCTGGTAAGCCTGGCGTTAGGGATGACCTCGCCATCGGGTGTGGTGAAGTCGGCTCCGTCCTTTATTGCCTGCCGCATGTAGGCTGGTATGTTGTAGTAGTTGACTGCATCGCCTATCAGATGTCTTTTCTTGGGTTTTTCCTTGAAGAGGAACCCGCAGCATGGCATCCTGTGTTTTTGGGGCAATGTCTCAACCGTTATTGTGTTGTCCTCGTAGATGATATTGTGCTTGGTGGCGTCTATGCCGTGAAAGAATATGGGGTAGTTCATCCCTTTGCAGAAGAAATCGAGATGTGGCTTCATGAGTGTCTCGAGCATGCCGTCGGCATATATGTGTAACGGGGCGGTCCGTCCCAGCAGTGCGAACGTGGAGATGAGGCCTATCAGCCCGAAGCAGTGGTCTCCGTGGAGGTGCGAAATGAAAATGTGGTTTATGAACGAGAAATGTACATGTCCGCGACGCAGCTGCAGCTGTGTGCCTTCACCGCAGTCAATCATGAACTGTTTGTTGCCTATCCTGATGACCTGTGAACTTGCATTGTGACGTGTGGTTGGCAGTGCCGACCCGCATCCGAGAATATGTACTTCAAATGGTTCCATCTGTTGCTGTTGTATGGCACAAATGTAATCAATAAAAATGAATAAAGTGCCGGGGATGTATATAAATGAAACAAGGACTACCCTTGGAAGGTAGTCCTTGCGGTTTTTATGCAGTGAATATTATTCGCCAGCCTCGAGCTTGCTCTTGAGAGCTGCAAGTGCGTCGATATCACCGAGGGTTGTAGAAGCTGCCTGGTTCTGGATTGCAGGTGCCTGCTCCTCTGCAGCCTTCTTGCTCTTGCGTGCAGCAGCTGCAGCCTTCTTCTCAGCCTTCTCCTCCTCCTTTGCTGCATCCTCGAAGATGCGGCTGTGAGAAAGGATGATTCTCTTTGCCTCCTTGTTGAACTCGATTACCTTGAACTCGAGCTTCTCGTCAGCAGCGGCCTGTGTGCCATCCTCCTTAACGAGGTGCTTTGGAGTAGCGAAGCCCTCAACACCGTAGGGGAGAGAAACTACTGCACCCTTGTCGATGAGCTCTGTGATAACACCCTCGTGGATTGAACCTACTGTGAATACTGTCTCGAACACATCCCATGGGTTCTCCTCGAGCTGCTTGTGGCCAAGGCTCAGACGACGGTTCTCCTTGTCGATCTCGAGTACCTGAACTTCGATAGCCTCACCGATCTGAGTGAACTCTGACGGGTGCTTAACCTTCTTTGTCCAAGAGAGGTCGCTGATGTGGATAAGGCCGTCAACACCCTCCTCAATCTCAACGAAGATACCGAAGTTTGTGAAGTTGCGTACCTTTGCAGTGTGCTTTGAACCGATAGGATACTTCTCCTCGATGTTTGTCCAGGGATCCTCCTTGAGCTGCTTGATACCGAGTGACATCTTGCGCTCGTCGCGGTCGAGAGTAAGGATAACTGCCTCAACCTCTTCGCCAACCTTCATGAAGTCCTGAGCTGAACGCAGGTGCTGGTTCCAAGACATCTCTGAAACGTGGATAAGACCCTCAACGCCAGGAGCGATCTCGATGAACGCACCATAGTCTGCCATAACGACAACCTTACCCTTGACAACGTCACCAACCTTGAGGTCTGCGTCGATAGCATCCCATGGGTGTGGAGTGAGCTGCTTCAAGCCGAGAGCGATACGCTTCTTCTCGTCATCGAAGTCGAGGATAACAACGTTGATCTTCTGGTCGAGTGATACAACCTCTGTAGGATCGTTTACGCGGCCCCAAGAGAGGTCTGTGATGTGGATGAGACCGTCAACGCCACCGAGGTCGATGAACACACCGTAAGATGTGATGTTCTTGACTGTACCTTCGAGTACCTGACCCTTCTCGAGTGTGCTGATGATCTTCTTCTTCTGCTCCTCGAGCTCAGCCTCGATAAGAGCCTTGTGAGAAACGACAACGTTCTTGAATTCCTGGTTGATCTTTACAATCTTGAAATCTTCTGTCTGGCCAACGTATGCATCGTAGTCACGGATAGGCTTAACGTCAATCTGTGAACCGGGCAAGAATGCCTCGATACCGAATACGTCAACAATCATACCGCCCTTAGTACGGCACTTGATATAGCCACGTACGACTGCCTGCTCCTCCATAGCTTTGTTTACAAGCTCCCAAGAGCGGCTTGCGCGTGCCTTCTTGTGTGAAAGGTTCAACTGACCCTTCTTGTCCTCGAGGTTCTCGATATAAACCTCTACCTGGTCACCTATCTTGAGGTCGGGGTTGTAACGGAACTCGCTGATAGGAATGATTGCGTCCTGCTTGTAGTTGATGTCTACAATAACCTCACGCTTGTTGATACCGATAACGGTACCGTTTACTACTTCGCGGCTGGATACCTTGTTAAGTGTGCTGCCATAGGCCTGCTCCAGCTGCTCGTGTGAAAGACCCGAGATGTTCTCGCCTTTCTCATAAGACTCCCAATTGAAATCGGGTGTACCTGTTAGAATTTCGCTCATAATTTTGTAAAAGTTAATGAGTTAGACATTATATTGATAGAATTCGGGCGCAAAGGTACAAAATTTTGCTCAAATAACCTTGTTTTTCGCCGGTTATTTTTTATATGTAATGTTTGCCGCATTCTTTGTACTTAAATTTTTGATGTTGGTTATTTATCGTTATTTTTGCCAAACGATAGCGGTAATGTTGAAACATGCCTGTTGTCCTGCTTGTTAATGTATATATAAATAATGTAAATATGGAGTTTTTCACATCATTCAGCTCGGTTGAGTTCCTCAGTGCCTTCATTGTGCTGTTTGCGGTCATTGACCCTATAGGAATAATGCCGATAGTGCTTTCGATACGAAGTAAGGGCAAGAGTATACATACCGGCAAGGCTGTATTCTTCTCGTTCGGTCTTATGTTCCTTTTCTTCTTTCTTGGAGACTGGATATTGAACCTGTTCGGCGTAGATATAAATTCATTTGCTGTTGCCGGTGCGCTGGTGATTTTCCTCATGGCAATAGAGATGGTGCTTGACATAGAGATATTCAAGGATTCATCAATCGCTGCCAACGATGCAACAATAGTGCCTCTTGTCTTTCCTTTGCTCGCAGGTGCCGGTTCGTTCACCACATTGCTTTCGCTCAAGGCCGAATACTCGTCGGTGAATATCCTTTCTGCGCTTTTACTGAATGCCGTTGTGGTATTCATCATGCTCAGCGCAACCGGACATATACAAAAGTTGTTGGGTAAAGGAGGTGTCTATTTCACGCGAAAGTTCTTCGGTATAATCCTGCTTGCGATTTCGGTCAAGCTGTTCACCTCGAACCTGCTTCACTTCATAAACACGATGTAACAAAAAAACGGGTATTAGCCCGTTTTTTTGTTTTTGTATTGTTCGTCAGTTATTTTTTGAGGAATTTCCTGAATCCCTTGCTCATCGTGGTTTTCAGTTTGCCATTTTCGTCGCTATAGATGAAGAATCCTTCGATTTTCTCCTCACTGCTGCATATCTCCATAGCTTTGTCTAGCCCCATTACCATGAATGATGTGGCGTATGCATCGGCGGTGGCGCAGTCATCGGCAATAACTGTTGCCGATAACAAGGAGTGTTCTACCGGGTAACCCGTCCGGGGGTCTATGGTATGGGCAACCTTCCTGCCCTTTTCTATGCGGTAGTTGCGGTAGTTGCCCGATGTTGCCATGGCCATGTCGCTCAACTGTACAATCTCCTGCAAGCCGTTGTTGCTTGCAGTGCGGTCGTCGATAGGCTTGCTTATGCCAATGTTCCATCTGCTTCCCTTGTCGTTGTGCCCTTTTGTCACTACCTCGCCACCTATTTCTACCATAAAGTTGTCAACACCCTTGCTCTCGAGTAGGCCGGCAACCATGTCGCATCCGTAGCCTTTGGCTATTGCACTGCAGTCGAGCATGGTCCGCGGGTCCTGTTTTGTAACCTTGCCCCCGTTCAATACAACACCTCTGTATCCTACAAGTGCGCGGAGCGAGTCTATAATGGCGCTGTCTACAGGCATGCCTTCCTTGAAACCGAACCCCCATGCATTTACCAAAGGAGCAACGGTAATGTCAAATGCTCCATCGGTCTTTGCCGAAATAGACTGTGCAAGGGAAAACACTTTTATGAACATGCTGTCGGGTACAATCTCCTCGTTATTGTTTATTGCCGTTATTATAGAGCTTTTGTTGAATGGTGATAGCGATGCGTTTACCTTTGCAAGCACATTCTTAATCTCATTGTGGAGGTCATTACCTGCCTGGTAGGTGATGCTGTAGTATGTGCCGAAGACCTCTCCTCTGTTATTGAGGTAGGGGTGCTGGTTGCGTAAAATGTAAACAGTTCCTACTATAAGAAAAATGAGGAACACTATTTTCCAGGGTCCTAATCCGTTTTTCATTCCGATTTATTTCTTGAATGGTATTTCGTATATGAGGTTGTATGTACCGCCGAAACAGGTGCCTTTGTTTATGCCGAATCCCGGTATGTACCACATCCTTGAGTTGTTTCCCTGTTTTTCGCTTATCCTTGTCTTGTAGCGTATGCTCCATCCCATGTGGAATCCCTTGGCAATCTTTACCTTTACTCCTACACCGAATTCAGCCCATGAGCAACTGCCTTTCACGTCGTTCAGCTTCAGTGCAGTGCTGCCTCCCCAGACCGGGTCGGTGACAGGGGGCGTCTCCACATCGTAATTGAAGCTGCTCCATCCGAACCGGGCAAGTGCGTACACATAGTTCTTGGGGTTCGGTTTCTTCTCGTTTGTCATGAAGTTGTAGTTGATACCGACCCTGTAGTACGGTGCCCTTGTCTTGTACCTGATGCTTGTTGTCTCGTCAATGGCGTCGCACCATCCCAATCCTATCTCGGCAATGGGGTAGAATCTGTTGCCCAGGTTCAGCTCTACAGCCACTTCGCCGCTCGTGTAGTCATCTATCAATGAATAGACATATCCGAATATGTCGGCCGACACGCCGATGCCGTTAATGGAGAACATATCGGCAATATTGCTTTTATCCTTCGTTTCCTTTTTGTCGTTCTCCCCGGCTACGGCCAGCAAGGGCAGTGCGAGCAGCATACTAATCAATAAAATATACCTTGATGTTTTCATTGTAGTCGAATTTTACATGTTCGTTTGCCACGATAGCCGAGTCTATGAAGCTGTCTGTGTACTTCACTCCGGTAATTCTGTGGTACATCACCGTCCCGCACTCCATGGAAATGTAGAACGGTATGTTCTCATGTCCTATGTAGAGTGTATCCGTGAAGTCGCCTTCGTAATGGAATACGACAGTGTCGCAGTCGCTCGTATAGCTCATTGGCAACAGCAGGTTATCGGTGTCGGTAATGTGGTTCACAACTATTGAATCCCTGCCGTTCACCATCAGTGAAACCGTCAATGCCTCGGGGAACTTGTACTTGCTCTCTACGTTTTCGTCGCTGACACAATAGAAACCTATCCTGTCATAGGCAACGTTCTCAATGCTGCAGTCATACCCGTCCTCGCATGCCGTAAACGGCAGGATGGCAAACAGGAAACAGACAATGCATTTTATTTTCGCGGACATTCTCATGTTTATGTTCTTTGTTCTATGAATTCGTTTCTTGTCGTTTTTTTGTCTTGTCGGGGAATTCGTGGTGCGCGCCTTGTTGTATTGCATGCCATGTGCAATGGTTGTGCCTGCCACAGGGTCAGAACTCCTTTGAAATGTTGTACCTGTTCCTCTCCTGTGAAGTGCGGCTTATAAGTTCGGCCAGGAATCCGGTAAGGAACAGTTGGGTGCCTATGACCATCATTCCAAGTGATATGTAGAAGTAGGGCGAGTCGGTCACGAGCCTGCATGGAGTGCCGCTTGCGAGCGAATAGAGCTTCATTCCGCCCACGACAATGGCCGCAATGAATCCAAGGAGAAACATGAGCGAGCCCCACAATCCGAATATGTGCATGGGGCGGTAGCTGAATCTTGACAGGAACCATAGTGACATGAGGTCGAGGTAACCATGGAAGAAACGGCTTATGCCGAACTTGCTCTTTCCATATTTGCGTGCCTGGTGATGCACAACAAGCTCGCCTATCCTGTCATATCCTGCATTCTTTGCAAGGTATGGTATGTAACGGTGCATGTCGCCATAGACCTCTATGCTTTTTACGACCTCGTTCCTGTATGCCTTTAGACCGCAATTGAAGTCGTGCAGGTTCTTTATCCCCGACACCTTGCGGGCTGTTGCGTTGAACAGTTTTGTGGGGATTGTCTTGCTGAGCGGGTCGTAACGCTTCTTCTTGTAGCCCGATACAAGGTCATACCCCTCTTCGGTAATCATTCTGTAGAGTACAGGAATCTCGTCCGGGCTGTCCTGCAGGTCGGCATCCATGGTTATCACCACATCGCCCTTGGCACGTTCGAAGCCACAGTACAGTGCCGGTGACTTACCGTAGTTACGGCGGAACTTTATACCATGAATGTTCGGGTTTTTCTCCTTCAACCCCTCTATCACACTCCAGGAGTTGTCGGTGCTTCCGTCATTTATGAATATTATTTCATAGGAGTAACCGTTCTCCTTCATCACTCTCTCTATCCAGGATGCAAGTTCCGGTAGAGATTCAGCCTCGTTGTATAATGGTACTATTACCGATATGTCCATTTTCTTAGATATTGTTGTTCCTTCGCACGAATATTGCTATTATAAAAGGCAATACCGATGCATTCAGTATATTGTTGCTCATTAACTGCCAGACAAAGTCACTTGCAGTGGTGTCTGCAAGCATTTTTGATGTCTCATTGATCTGCTGCCTGAGCACGTCATCCACTCCCGGCAACTCCAGGGATATCTTCAGCATCTCCTGTATGGCCGCAAAGAACATTCCGTTGTCAACGTAGTTCAGGTACAGGTATATGACCAGAGCACTCAAAAGGCTCGCGCATATGTACATGCAGTAGATGAACCCCCATGCCTGCATGTATTTCATCATGTCACAGCACTCCTCGCGCCTGTATCTCCTTGCAAGCATGGCGGCAAAGAAGGGTGAGCCCACGAAAAGCCCCATGCAGCCCAGCAGAAGCAAAGGGTTGCTCACACCAATGAACATGAGTATGTACATGACACTCCACATTGCTCCAAGAATAGTGCCATAGTACATGGCACCTTGGTAGAACCCTCTCCTGTTGCTTTCTCCTGTCATTTGTGCTCGTTTTATCTAGCGAAGATACTGCAAAGTGGTGAACATCGCAACTTTTACTCCTACAACTTGCTCCAAGTAAAGAATAATTGACTATTTTCGCGCAAGTGAATAATATAAACGTTATGAAAGCAATGATATTCGCGGCGGGGCTGGGAACCCGCCTTAAACCCATCACCGACACGTTGCCCAAGGCGCTTGTTCCGGTATGCGGCAAGCCTCTTATAGAGCATGTGGCACGCAAACTGCAGTGTTCGGGCATTGGTGAGGCTGTTGTGAACATACATTATTTTGCCGATAAGATTGAGGAGTGGGCCCGCTCGCAGGAGTGGATAGCCCTTTCGCGTGACGGCATGGCAGCAGGGAAGATGCTGTTTGAGTTTAGTGATGAACGTGAACTCTTGCTCGAGACGGGTGGAGCTGTGCTCTATGCGCGCCGTTATCTCGAAGGATGCGGCAAGTTCCTCATACACAATGTCGATATCCTGTCGAACTGCGATATACGATGGTTCGAGTCGCAGGTGAAGGACGAGGCGCTTGCAACGTTGCTTGTTAGCGAGCGCAAGACAACACGCTTCCTCCTTTTCGAGCCTGCCACGATGCGAATGGTCGGCTGGATGAATACCGATACCGGTGACTACAGTGTGGTCTCGCCCGATATTGTCCCGGCTGAGTGCCGTGCGCTTGCATTCTCGGGAATACATATCCTCAGTGACAGGGTGCTTGCCCTTATGGAGGAGTATGTCAAGGAGAAGGGACTGCCTGTTGACGAGGTGAAAGGAACGCGTTTCCCCATAATGAGTTTCTACATGTGGGCGGCTGTCAAGAACCCTGTATATGGCGTTGTTGCCGAGAATCTCGAGTTTATCGATGTAGGCAAACTTGACGCTTTAAAATCCGCAGAGGATTTTATAAGCGGCAATATCTAATAAAAAAAACGAAACGAGATTCACTCTCGTTTCGTTTTTTTTATTATCATACATCGTGGATAATAGTCTTCAGCATTTCCAGGAATTTGTCTATGTCGAATTCTGCTCCAAAAATCTCACCTTCTTTGAAACACTCAGGTGATAGAATCAAATATGTAGGGAAAATGAAAACACTGTATTTTTTTGCAATCTCTGTTCCTGTTCCATTGTCTTCGCCATCAATTGTAATGGGAATAAAATGCTTGTTTATGTATTCGCCACATTGTGGGGTAGGGAACACTGTTTTCTCCATTTTTTTGCATGGAGCGCAAGTCTTTGTGTGGAAATTGATGAGGACATACTTCTTTTCGGCCTTTGCCTTTTCCAAAGCTTCTTCAAGAGTCATGTCGTAGAAAACTGTTCCCTCTTCCTTTATAGTGTCATTGGTGATTTCTGTTGCTTGTACCGGGTGTTGTGATTCGGCTTTGGTGTTGCCACATGCGCAAGTCGCTATAAGTGTGCAGATACCTACAAATAATTTGATGGTTTTCATTTTGTGTCTGTTTTCAAAAGTCTTCTGTAGTGAAAATGTGTGTAGAATCCGTTTCGCAAATATATTACTATTTTATCAAAAAACCATTTTTTTCTGAATATTTTCTTTCTTTCTTTCTTTGTAAGCCTCCGAAGAAATGCATATTGTAGCGTGTAACAATGCTTGCTACCTTTGCATAAAAACGGAATTTTATGATGACACGTGAAGAAATCCTTTCAATAGAGGAGTATTGTGCAGCACATAAGGTGTCGCACAGAAA